>NZ_LJBR01000040.1 GCF_001282115.1 Streptomyces sp. NRRL B-24085
GCCCGGCCCCCGCGCCCCGCCCGCCTCGGGATCGCCCTCCGGGTGCTCCCGGCCCTGCTCTTCACCGCCGTCGCCCTGGCCGGACCCTGGCTCGCCCCGCACGCCATCGACACCCCGGTCACCGCGCCGTACGCAGAACCCGGCGGCGACGCTCCCCTCGGCGGCGACCAGCTCGGCCGCGACATCCTCAGCCGCGTCCTGGCCGGAGGACGCGAACTCGTCGCCACCTCCCTCCTCGTCGCCGTCCTGGTCACCGCGGTGGCCGCCGTGCTCGGCGCGGTCAGTGCGCTGCGCCCGGCCGTCGGACGGATCGTCGAACGCGGCGCCGACGTGCTGATGCTGCTGCCCGCCGTGCTCGGCATCCTGCTCGTGACCCTGTCCTGGCCCGACGGCGGACGCCTCGCTGTCGTCACCGCGTCCGTCGTCCTCGGCGTGCCCTACGCCGTACGCCTGGTCGCCGGGGCCGCCGCACCCGTTGCGGCCTCCGGCTACGTCGAAGCGGCGGCCGTCGGCGGCGAGCGACTCGGGTACCTCGTGCTCCGGGAAGTGCTCCCCAACCTGCGGGCCACCCTGCTGGCCCTGTTCGGGCTGCGCTTCGTCGCCGCCGTCTACCTCGTCGCCACCGCCGGCTTCCTCCAGGTCGGCCCCCAACCACCCGCCGCCGACTGGGCGTTGATGATCCGCGAGAACTCCGCCGGTATCCTCCTCAACCCCTGGGCCGTCCTCGCCCCCAGCGTCGCCATCGGCCTGCTCGCCATGAGCGTCAACCTGGCGGCCGCCGCCCTCGTCCCCACGACCGGCCGGAAGGCGGTGCCCGCACTGTGAACCACATGCCCGACTGGTACTCCGACAACCACCCGCCCGACGGGGAGAAGGCCGTCCGGGTCCGCGACCTGACCGTCACCGCCCCGAACGGCCGCCTCCTGCTCGACCGGGCCGACCTCGAACTGACCCCCGGCCGCATCACCGCCGTCGTCGGCCCCTCCGGCTGCGGCAAGACCACGCTCCTGCGAGCCGTGACAGGCACCCTGCCCCCGGGCACCGAGCGCACCACGGGCAGCGTCACCGTCCTCGGCCAGGACCCCCTCGCCCTCCCGGCACCGGCCCTGCGCACCCTGCGCCGCCACCGCCTCGCCTACGTCGGCCAGGACCCCGGCTCCGCCCTCAACCCGCGCATGAAGGTACGCCGCCTGCTCACCGAAGTCGCCGTGGACAAAAGCCCCGAGGCGATCCGCGCCCAGCTCACCGAGGTCCGCCTGCCTGTCGACGACGGCCTGCCCGACCGCCGTATCGGCGGCCTGTCGGGCGGTCAGCAACGCCGGGTCGCGCTCGCCCGCGCCCTGGCCCGCCGCCCCGCCGTCCTCCTCCTCGACGAACCCACCGCGGGACTCGACCCCGCGCTGCGCGACGAGATCGCCGACCTCCTGCACCACCTCGCGGAAAGCCACGGCATAGCCATCGGCCTGTCCTGCCACGACCCCGACCTGGTCACCCGGCTCGCCGACGACGTCGTAGACCTGACCGGCCCGCGCCTCCAGCCCACCGCGAACGCCGCACCCGCCTCACGCGAACCCGTACCCACACCTGACGACGGTTCGACGCTCATCGCGTCCGGCCTGCACGCCGCCCACCTCCACCGCGGCCGCCGCGTCCCCGTACTGCACGGCATCGACCTCACCCTCTCCGCAGGAAGCAGCCTCGGCGTCGTCGGCGCCTCCGGTTCCGGCAAGACGACCCTGCTGCGCACCCTCGTCGGCCTGCACCGCGCCACCGCCGGCACCGTCAGCCTGGACGGCACCCGCCTCGCTCCCTCCGCGCACCGCCGTACCCGCGATCAGCGCCGCCGCCTCCAACTCGTGCCCCAGGACCCCCTGGGCACCCTCAACCCCAGCCGCACCATCGAGGCCACCTTGCGCCGACCGCTCCTGCTGCACCGCCGGGCCGCGCGGGCCGAGGTCCCCGCCCGCGTCCTGGAACTCCTCGACCACGTCGGCCTGCCCGCCGCCTACGCCGACCGCTACCCCCACGAACTCTCCGGCGGACAACGCCAGCGCGTCGCCGTAGCCCGCGCCCTGGCGGCCGACCCCGACGTGCTGATCTGTGACGAGGTCACCTCAGCCCTCGACGCGGACACCACCGTCGCCGTCATGGACCTGCTGGCGGATCTGCGGGACCGACGCGGCCTGTCTCTCGTCCTGGTCAGCCACGACCTGCGTCTCGTCGCCGACCGTACGGACACCCTGCTCGTGATGTCCGAGGGGCATGTCGTCGAGTCGGGGCCCACCGCAGAGCTGTTCACCTCACCGTCCCACCCGGTGACCGCGGCGCTGGCCACCGGGACGCTGCTCGGCGGCTGACTCGAGCTGCGCGATCGCTCCACTCGACGGCTGGGCGCGGCCGCGGCGGTGGTGGCCCGGTCTTCCTCTACAGTCCCGGTGTGTCGAGTACCCCGGTGCGGCTGTTGCGGTTGTTGTCCTTGCTGTCCCAGCGGCCGTCATGGACGAACCGTGAGCTTGCCGAGCGGATGGAGGTCGACGAGCGCACCGTGCGGCGGGACGTGGCGCGGCTGCGGGACCTCGGGTACGGGATCGAGTCCGATCCGGGCCCCTGGGGCGGTTACCGCATGGCGCCGGGCAGCACGGTCCCGCCGTTGAACCTGGACGACGAGGAAGCCCTGGCGGTGGCGGTCGCCTTGCGGGAAGCAGCGCTGCGCGGGGTGCTGGGCAGCGACCAGGCGGCGCTGTCCGCGCTGTTCAAGCTCCAGCGGATGCTGCCGCGCCGGGTGGCCGAGCGGCTCAGTGCGTTCGCCGACTCTGTCGTCCACACTCCGCAGGGGCCGGGTGATCCGGTATCGACGGAAGTGCTTCTCGCGCTGGCCGATGCGTGCCACCACCGCAACCGCCTGCAGATGGTCTACCGCGACCGGGAGGGCCGCAGCACCAGCCGCGCAGCCGACCCCCACCGACTCGTGCGGACCCGGAACCGCTGGTACCTGGTCGCCCTCGACGTCGAGCGCGGGCAGTGGCGGACCTTCCGGGCGGACCGTGTGGTGGAAGCGCGGCCCACCGGCCAACCGGTCCGGATCGAGAATCCACCGGATGCCGCGCGCATGGTCGCCGACATGCTGACCAGTGACTACCCGGTCTACGCGACGGTGGTGCTGCCGGTGCCCCTGGACGAGGCGCAGCGGCTCGTCCCGCCCGGGGCGGGGGTCCACGAGAGCGTCGGGCCGGATGCCACGCGCGTCACCCTCGGCGGTACGCACCTGGACGAACTCGCCGCCCGTCTTCTTGCGCTGACCCTCCCGCTCACCGTGGTGGCACCCGACGAACTGCGCACCCTGTTGCGCACACGCCTCCGCTCCCAGCTCGACGCCCTGACATCGGGGGACCGGGAGAGGATGTCTGTCAGCCACATCCCATCCCCTGACCAGGACAGGTTCTGACCGGGTCGGCTCATAGGGTGAGTAGTGAGCCTCTAGGACGAGCTCCATGACCGCTCGGCGCGTCCCACCCCGCCCGATTCATCCACCGGCAACCGACGTTGCTCCAGCGACACACGGCCACGACAGCACCGATGGAAGTCCGGTCACCGCGCCGCACCACCTCACCTGATGGAAGAGACCGCATGCCATCCGCCGACGAACTCATCGGCCGCCACGCCGTTGAAAGCCTGATCCGCGCCATCCAGACCGCCGCTCCGGACGCCGACCTCAGCTCACTGCGCGCAGCGCCAGGGCAGATCGCCCCGATGTCCCTCCGGGAACGCGCCGATCTGTTGCGTGATGCCCTGCTGGCGGACCTGCCCGGCGACTTCGCCGCGCTGGCCCGGATCGTGCGCTCCGCCCGGGACAGCGCCCCGGATTTCACCGGATGGCTGATCTGGCCGGTCACCAGTGCCCTCGCCACCCGCGCGGTCCAGGAGAACAGCCACACCGCCTTCGACGATGCGATGGCGCTGCTCGCCGACCTCACCGGGCGCCTCAGCTCGGAGTTCGCCATCAGGACCCTGCTGCGGCACGACCTCGACCGCGCCCTCGGCATCATCAGCGACTGGACCGCCTCGCCCGACGTGCATGTGCGCAGGCTCGCCTCCGAAGGCACCCGTCCCTACCTCCCCTGGGCGGTACGAGTGCCGGACATCCTGGCCCGCCCCGGAGTGACCGTGCCGGTCCTCGACGCCCTCCACCGGGACGAGAGCGACTACGTGCGCCGCTCGGTCGCCAACCATCTCAACGACCTCAGCCGGGACCACCCCGACCTCGTCGTCGACACCGCCCGCGGCTGGCTGGCCGAGCCCGACACGGCCACCGAACGCCTCGTACGCCACGGGTTGCGCACCCTCGTCAAACGCGGCCACCCCGGCGCTCTGGACCTGCTCGGCTTCACGCCCGCGGCAGTCGAGGTCGACGGACCCCACCTGGACCGCGGCACCGTTCCGTTCGGCGGCAGCGTCCGGTTCACCGCCTCGATCCGCAACACCGGCGACACCCAGGTACGCCTGGCGATCGACTACGTGGTGCACCACCGCAAGGCCAACGGCGGCCAGACCGGCAAGACCTTCAAACTCACCACCCGCACCCTCGCACCGGGCGAGCGGATCCAGGTGACCCGGGAGCACTCCTTCCGCCCGATCACGACCCGCCGCTACCACTCCGGAACGCACGCGATCTCCCTGCAGGTCAACGGAGTCGCATCGGCCCGCGCCGACTTCGAACTGGTCGATCCGGACACCCCCTGACGCACAGTCCGCTCTCTGCACCGCCGGGCAACGAAGATGATGGCGGTACTTTGTGTGGGCCGCTTCGGGGTACCCCGGTCGTCCGGACGTGTGCGAGACGAAGGAGTTCGCCTGCGATGACGAACCTGCTCGGCTTCCTCGGTGTGCTGATGCTGGCCTACCTCGTACCCGGGCCGGACTTCCTGGTGATCGTCCGGGCGGGAGCCCGGAACACGGCCCTCGGCCGCGCGGCGGCCTGGGGCGCGCAGAGCGGGCTCTGCGTCCACATGTGCGCCGCGGCGCTCGGCCTGTCGGTGATCGCGGCCCGGTCGGCGTACGCGTTCACCGTCATCAAACTGGCGGGCGCCGCCTACCTGGTGTTCCTCGGGGTCCGCGCGCTGCTCGCCGCCCGCTCCGGCGCGGCCCCGGCCCGGCCGCACCGCACTCCCGGCCGCGAGCACCCGGGAACCTTCCGCTCCAGCTTTATGGAGGGTTTCCTCACCAATGTGCTCAACCCGAAGGCCGCGCTCTTCTTCCTCAGTGTCCTGCCGCAGTTCGTGACGGGGACCGATGGATCCGCCACGGGCCAGATCTTCTTGCTCGGTGCGGTCGACATCGCGGTGGGACTGGCCTACTGGTTCGCCCTGGTCACGTTCGCCGCGCGGCTGCGGCCGCTCCTGACCGACATCGCGAAGCGCCGGATCTGGGACCGGGTCAGCGGGAGCCTGCTCATCGGGGTCGGTGTGGGGATCGCCGCCACAGACTGAGCGCGCGCAAGCACAGACCACCTCCTCGACATGCTCCAGAGCGCCGCTTCAGTCCCGCAGAACACGATCGAGTGCCGCCCGGCCTACGGGCCCCCAGTGCGGCTTGCCGCCGGGAAGGCCTCGGTCGCCGTTCTGCCCCATGAGCATCAGGAAGAGGCTCTTCATGGCGGCCAGTCCACGGGCGCGCCGGATCGCCGCCTCGTCTGCCTTCCCGTACGTGTCGAAGAACCGTACAGCGGTTCCCGCGGGCAGCAGCACCCATGCGGCGGCGAGGTCCCACGCCGGATCACCGGCGAACATGGCACCGAAGTCGACGATGCCCGAGAGCGTTCCGTCCGAGACGACGACGTTCGCGGGATGAAGGTCGCCGTGCACCCAGAGCGGCGGACCCTCCCACTCCGGCGCCGTGACAGCGTCTTCCCAGACGGCCCGGACATCGTCGGCGAGACGGTCGGGAACGACGGCATGGAAGAAGTGGTCGAAGCCATCCGTGCACTTCTTGGGGTGAGCGCCGAAGTCCGAGCTGACCGGCGCATCGGCGGGCGCCCTCCCATGGAGCGCCCGGAGAAAGCCCGCAAGTGTGTCGGCCGCGTGGGATCCGCGGCTGATCGAGCAGTGGTCCAGCGGCTCACCGGGAACCCACGTCATCACGGTCCAGTGCTTGGGAAAGCGGGCGGACGGTTCGCCGAACCGCACCGGGGTCGGCACCGGAAGGGGCAGGCGCGGCGCCAGCACCGGCAGCCACCGCCGTTCCTTGAGCTGGAGTTCCGGGGTGGGGTCCATGCGCTGCATACGCACGGCCAACTCGTCCCCAAGGCGCCACATTTGGTTGCCCCAGCCGCCCGCCACCTCGTGGATGGCCAGCCCCGCAAGGTCGGGATGCTGCTCCTGCAACAGGTCACGGACCAGGTCTGCGGTGATCACGATCTCGGAGGCGGTCATACGAAGTCACCGTACCGGGGCACGCGGAGCGGCTCTCGTGCAGGTCGACGGGCGGGTCGCCGGTCCCCGCCGGTCGCCGCTCGTCGGCGGGATGGGGACGATCAATCAGAGGGCGATCAGTCCGGCTGTTGTCTCCTCGAAGCCGCAGGCGTCGAAGTAGAACGAACGCAGGTGCTCCTCGAAGTCGACGTGGAGCCAATGGCACTTCGCGGCACGGGCTCCCTGAGCCGCGGCTGCGACCAGCGCTCCGCCGACACCGCTCCGCTGTCGCTGCTGGGCCACCACCGTGTCCAGGATGAACGCGTGAACTCCGCCGTCCCAGGCCACGTTGACGAAACCGATCAGCGAGCCGTCTTCCCACGCGCAGACCCAGCCGAGGCTGTGGCGCTCAACTCGTTTCCGCCAGTCAGTCTGAGGGACTGGATGGCCGAAGCCCTCAGCATGCAGCGCGTTGAGGGCCGTGTTGTCGAAGTCGCCCCGCCATTCGTACTTGATCGTCACGCCTTGATCGTAGGGATCAGGTCACGTCCGACAACTCAATTCCGCCCGACCCTCACAGAGCCGGTGCGGCAGGCCGGGAGCGCCGCATCCGGAACGGACCCGATGAGCGCGGATGCATGATCCGTCTTCTGCCGGAAGGACGGCCCAGGCACGTTCCGTGTCATACGGGGACCCGCTGGGCGCTTGTGGGCAGGGCCTAGTCCGAAGGAGTGGCCGCGCGGTTCATGTGGCGTAAGGAAGGCTCCATGCAGGAATGGCTTCGGCGATGCAGGACTACGTTGCCCGGGGCGGGGCACCCAGCCGCGGCGGTGCCCGTCTGCCGGCCGGATCCGCCTTGGCCTCGATCGAGGGATTGTGATGGCGACTCATACGACTGAACCGATCTCTCCCACTCCTGCGGCCGAGGGGCGCCGTGGCAGGGGACAGGTGATCGTGTCCTGGCTGACGACGACCGACCACAAGAAGATCGGTCACCTGTACCTGATCACCTCGTTCTGCTTCTTCCTGGTCGGCGGGGTGCTGGCGATGGCGATCAGGGCGGAACTGGCCCGGCCCGGGCTCCAGTTCCTCTCCAGCGAGCAGTACAACCAGGCGTTCACCATGCACGGCACGATCATGCTGCTGCTGTTCGCCACCCCGACCTTCGCCGGGTTCGCCAACGCGATCATGCCGCTGCAGATCGGTTCTCCCGACGTAGCCTTCCCGCGGCTGAACATGTTGTCCTACTGGTTTTTCCTGCTCGGCGGGCTGATCGTCATGGGCAGCTTCCTCACCCCACAGGGCGCCGCCGACTACGGATGGACCGCCTACACCCCGCTCAGCGGGCCCATCCGCAGCGGTTACGTCGGCGCCGACCTGTGGATCATGGGCCTGGCACTGGCCGGGTTCGGCACGATCCTGGGCGCGGTCAACTTCATCACCACCATCATCTGCATGCGCGGCCCCGGGATGACCATGTTCCGCATGCCGATCTTCACCTGGAACGTGCTGCTCACCTCGGTGCTGGTCCTTTTCGCCTTCCCCGTACTGGCCGCGGCGCTGTTCGCGCTGGAGGCGGACCGGAAGTTCGGGGCGCACGTCTTCGACGCCCAGTACGGTGGGGCACTTCTATGGCAGCACCTGTTCTGGTTCTTCGGCCACCCCGAGGTCTACATCCTCGCCCTGCCCTTCTTCGGCGTGATCACCGAGATCATCCCGGTGTTCTCCCGCAAGCCGATCTTCGGTTACATGGGCCTGGTCGGCGCGACCATCGCCATCGCCGGTCTGTCCGTGACGGTGTGGGCGCATCACATGTTCGCCACCGGGGCTGTGCTGCTGCCGTTCTTCTCCTTCATGACCTATCTGATCGCCGTGCCGACGGGGGTGAAGTTCTTCAACTGGATCGGCACCATGTGGAAGGGCTCGCTGTCCTTCGAACCACCCATGCTGTGGGCGGCCGGCTTCCTGGTCACCTTCCTCTTCGGCGGCCTGACCGGCGTCATCCTCGGCTCACCGCCCCTGGACTGGCACGTCACCGACACCTACTTCGTCGTCGCGCACTTCCACTACGTCCTCTTCGGCACGATCGTGTTCGCGATGTTCGGCGGATTCAGCTTCTGGTGGCCGAAGATGACCGGCACGATGCTCGACCACCGCCTGGAGAAGATCCACTTCTGGACACTGTTCCTCGGCTTCCACACCACCTTCCTCGTCCAGCACTGGCTGGGTGCCGAGGGCATGCCCCGCCGCTACGCCGACTACCTGGCCGCCGACGGCTTCACCGCCCTGAACACGGTCTCCTCCATCGGCGCCTTCCTCCTCGGCCTGTCCACGCTGCCGTTCCTCTACAACGTCTGGAAGACCGCCAAGTACGGCGAACGCGTCAAGGTCGACGACCCCTGGGGCTACGGTCGCTCACTGGAGTGGGCCACCTCCTGCCCGCCGCCTCGCCACAACTTCGTCACGCTGCCCCGGGTGCGCTCCGAGTCCCCGGCCTTCGACCTGCACCACCCGGACATCGCCCAGTTCGACCAGGCGGAGTCCACCGGCAAGCGTGACGTGCTGGAGGCCGAAGGGCACAAGGGCGACCGGCCATGATCAGGGGACGGGTTCGACGCTCACATGCGGACCAGGCCTCCGTTCTCGCCGCCGAGGCCGAGGGCTACCTCCTGTTGCGCAGTCACTACGACAACGCCCGCCGTGAGGCAGGGGAGTTGTGCGCGAAAATGCCCTGGCTGACCACCGCCCAGGCCGAGGACCTGGCCCACCACTACTGCGAGCGGCGCATGCTGCTCACCCGTCACATGCTGCGCGCCACCGTCCAGCGCGCCGACCAGCTGTGCCAGGAGTACGAGAACCGTTACCAGGAACTACGCCGCGCACTGCTCAAGCGGCATGCCGCCTGCGCGTCAGCAGTGATGGCCTGCGCCGCCGGTGTGGGTGCGGCGGTGGGCGTGCTGGCACGCTGACGGGCGGGCCGTGCCCAGGCACGCTGCCGGCGTACGGCATGCCCCGCACTGTCGGACTAGGCCGACCTGACGCCCGCCCGACCTCATGCGACTTCCAGAAGGTCGGGAGTCCGGAGGTCAGGACATCAATCGGCGATCGCGTCTGGGTCAGTACGCCACAGTCACGATCGGTACCGCCCGTTCCCCGCTGCCCTCATGGGCCGCCGACCTCCATATCCGCGGCGGGTACGGCTTCCGGGACCGACGCCGACGCCGCCCCATTCACGGTCCCCTGGTTGGCGTGCCGGTGCAGGGGAGCGAGCACGGTCAGGCCCCCGATGAGTACGACGACGAAGAAGGCGCCGAATGCGGTGGCCCCGGTCAGCAGTCCCGGCATCAGCCCGTGCGCGGTCACTACGGCGCCCAGGGCGGGGGCCCCGACGCCTTGCGCGGCGTAGCCGATGAGGTATCCGCCAGAGACCATGCCGGCCCGGTGATGCGGAGCCGCGTACCGGTTGAAGACCGTCAGTCCGCCGGCGAAGTCGAAGGCGTAGGCGGCGCCGGCCACAGCCGAGGCGAGGAAGAAGAGCGCCAGCGAGTGCTCCACGCCGGTGAGGACGAACAGCCATACCGCCGCGAGCGACCCTGCCGCCCCGAGGACAACGAGGTGCCAGACCGACATGCGCCGGGCCACGAGGGCGAAGACCGTGATGCACGCCGCGAAGACCGACAGGAGGGCGCCTGTGACCAGGGCGTTGCTCGAACCGGCGAGCTGGTGGGCGATCTTGGCGCCGAGCGGCAGCACGATCGCCCCGAGCAGGAACGACGACGCGAAGGCGATCGCGCCAGCCACGAAGACGACGCGGCTGCCACGGGGGATGACGATCGGCCGGATGCGCCACGGCTCCTTGGTCTCGTCCGCCGTGTGGCGCGGCATGCACAGGACCAGGCACGCCACGGCCGCGATCGAGACGGCAAGGACGAAGAAATCGAGGTGCAGGGGGAAGGGTCCGTACTCGGTCAGGGCGCCGCCCACCAGCATCGCCAGCCCGATGCCGAGAGCCGATATCGCCGTACTGAGGGCGCCGGCGCGCTTCTCCTTGCCGGGTGCGCTGAACTCGACCATGGCCACACTCGCGGGGCTGATGGACAGACCGACGCCGATACCCATGAAGACACGGCCGATCAGCAGCCATACGACGTCACCGGCGACCGCGAAGAGCAAGGCACCGGTCAACTCCGCGGCGAGCCCGACCAGGATGGACGCACGTCTGCCGATGTGGTCGGAGAGGTCACCGAAAATGATCAGGACCGGGATCAGAGTGATCGGATACGCGGCGAAGATCCAGGTGATGGCGGTCGTCGAGACACCCCACTCGGCCTGGTAGAGCGGATAGGTCATGGTCGGGCAGGCGCTGGTCCACAGCGCGAGTGCCACCACCGCGCCGGCGGTCCAGAAGCTTGCGCGTGTTCCTAGGAGCGGCACGGGGCCTCCTGTGTGTGACGGGGTCTTGGATCGCCGTAAGGGGCTGAATATCACTAAGCAACCTAGCCAGCTAGATTGTATTTCGCAACTTAAGGTCCATGCCCGTGACGGATCTGTCCTGACCGAGGCGTGGCGCACTGCCGACGCCTGCTCGATGCCCGTCACCACCCCAGCATCGTCCTCTCAGGACGGGGCTGAGCCGGACGCTGGAAGCGGCCTCGCGGTGGCGCACGCTGGCAGGGCGGTCGCCGAACGGCGGTGACCGTCCGAACGGGAGACACGTATGAGCATCAGGACACACGCGATCGGAAGCCAGGGACTGACAGCGTCGGTCGAGGGCCTGGGGACCATGGGAATGACCGCCATGTACGGGACCCGGGACGACGCCGGGTCGGTGGAGACGATCCACCGGGCGATCGAACTCGGGGTGACCCTCTTCGACACGGCGGACATGTACGGCCCGTTCACCGGAGAGGAACTGCTCGGGCGGGCGGTCGCGCCGTACCGGGACCGGGTGCTGCTGGCGACGAAGTTCGGCGGGCTGACCCTGGACGAGTCCGGCAAGGTGGTCGGTGGCCCGAACGGACGGCCGAGTTATGTGCGGCGCGCGGTGGAGGGTTCACTGCGCAGGCTGGGCACGGACCGCATCGACCTGTACTACCAGCACCGTGTCGACCCGAACGTGCCGGTGGCCGAGACCTTCGGCGCGCTGGGCGAGTTGGTCGCCGAGGGCAAGGTGCGCTACCTCGGTGTCAGCGAGGCGTCCGTCGAGACCATCCGCGCCGCCCACGCCGCCGCGCCGCTGTCGGCCGTGCAGACCGAGTACTCGCTGTTCACCAGAACGGTGGAGGGCAACGGGGTGCTCGACGCGGTGCGCGAGCTCGGCATCGGCTTCGTGGCGTACGCCCCACTGGGCCGCGGGTTCCTCACGGGACGGCTGCGCTCGCTCGACGAGCTGCCGCAGAACGACTGGCGGCGCACCGCACCTCGCTTCAGTGGCGAGAACTTCGCGCACAACCTCGCCTTGGCCGACCGGGTGCGCGCGATCGCCGAGAAGCACGACATCACCCCGGGGCAGCTGGCTCTGGCCTGGGTGCTGGCTCAGGGCGTCACCGCCATCCCCGGCACCAAGCGGCGCAGCTATCTGGAGGAGAACGTGGCCGCCGCGGCGCTCACACTGGACGCGGGGACGCTGAGCGACCTCAGCGAGATGATCGGGTCCGAGGAGGTGGCCGGTGAGCGGTACTTCCCGGAGGGAATGAAGGCCATCCAGGAATGAACGGCAACCACAACGACCTCGGTGACTTCCTGCGGGCCCGGCGTGAGGCACTGCGGCCGGCCGATGTCGGGCTGGTCGCGGGCGGCCGCCGCCGGACCCCCGGGCTGCGACGCTCCGAGGTGGCGCTGCTGGCGAACATCTCGGTCGACTACTACGAGCGACTGGAGCAGTCCCGCAACGCCCACCCCTCGCAGGCGATGCTGGCGAGTCTGGCAGGGGCGCTGCGTCTGTCGGTGGACGAGCGCGACCACCTCTACCGGCTCGCCGGTCACGCCCCTCCGCGTGGCGGGGGAGCCGGCCGGTACGTCGACCCGGCCATGATGTTCCTGCTCGACGCCCTGACGACGGTGCCGGCCCAGGTCATGGACGGCCTCTCCACGATGCTCGCCCAGAACCGGCTCAGCCAGGCGCTGTTCGGCTCGTGGGCGGTGGGGGACGCGCGAGCCGGCAACGTGACGTGGCGCTGGTTCACCGACCCTGCCTCGCGGGCGCTGAACGTCGCCGAGGAGCACGAGCAGATCGGCCGCGACTATGTGGCGGACCTGCGGAGCGCGGTCGCGCGGCTCGGCAGGGACGCCGCTGCGGACAGCCTCATCGCCGACCTCCTCCAGGCCAGCGACGAGTTCGCCCGCTACTGGGGCGAGATGGCCGTCAAACCGCTGAGTTCCACGCGGAAGCGGCTGGTGCATCCGCATGCGGGGCTGCTCGACGTCCAGTGCGACGTCGTCCTCGGCTCTGCGACGGGTCATCGCATGGTGATCTTCCGGCCGCAACCCGGGTCGGGCACCGCCGAGCACTTCGAGTTCCTGCAGGTGCTCGGAGAGCAGACCTTCGAGGCGTGACGGCGCGGACGCCGGCCGCCGCGCGCGCCGCAGCGGCCCGCTGGGGGGCCGATGCCGGGCAGGAGCGCGTTGTCGTCTGCGCCGGTGCCGGTCCGGCGGGCGCGGAGGTCGTTGACGTAGCAGCCCTGACTGAGCATTCGCCGCAACCTGTCGGACCGATGCCTGCCCCTGCCCCGTGAAGTACTTCTCACCCAAAGATGTGGACGCGGCGTTCATATTCTGCTTATATGAACTCAGCGTTCATTTCGAGCGGAGGAGAGAGACCCATGACCACCACCCCCAGCACCCCGAACACCGCCCCCCGTGTCGCGCTCGTCACCGGCGGTTCCGGTGGCATCGGCAAGGCCGTCGTCGAGCGGCTCGCCGAGGACGGATTCGCCGTCGCGGTGCACTACGCAGGCAACAAGGGCAAGGCGGAAGCCGTCGTCGAGAAGATCAAGGCGTCCGGTGGCCAGGCCATCGCCGTCGGCGGGGACGTGGCCGACGAGCGGGAGATGGAAGCCGCGTTCGACGCCGTGGAGACCGCGTTCGGCGGCATCGACGTCGTGGTCAACGGCGCCGGGATCATGGTCCTCGCACCGATCGCCACGATGGACCTGGACGACCTCGACCGGATGCACCGCACGAACATCCGCGGCACCTTCGTCGTCTCCCAGCAGGCCGCTCGCCGGGTCCGGCGGGGCGGTGCGATCATCAACGTCTCCACGTCGGTCACCCGCACCCAACTGCCCACGTACGGCGCCTACGTCGCCAGCAAGGCCGCCGTGCAGGGCATCACGCTGATCCTGGCCCGCGAACTGCGCGGCAAGGACATCACCGTCAACACGGTCGCGCCCGGTCCGATCGCCACCCCCCTCTTCCTCGAGGGCAAGGACGAGGCCACCGTCGCCAACTTCGCCAAGGCCACGCCGCTGGAGCGGCTGGGCGAGCCCGAGGACGTCGCCGAGTCGGTCGCCTTCCTGGCCGGCCCCGCCCGCTGGGTCAACGGCCAGGTCCTCTACACCAACGGCGGTCTCGCCTGACGGCCGCGCAGCCACCCCTCCACCACCTCCCGGCAACCATCCGAAGGAAGAGACCCATGTCATCCGTCGTTCTGATCACCGGTGCCGCCACGGGCATCGGCAACCTCACCGCCCGGGCGCTCGCCGCCGCCGGCCACACCGTCTACGCCAGCATGCGCGACCCCCGGGGCCGCAACGCCGGCCACGCGGAGGAGCTTCTGGAACTCGGCCGCCGCGAGGGTCAGGACATCCGCGTCGTCGAGCTCGACGTGCAGTCCGACGCCTCGGCCGAGGCGGCCGTCGCGACCGTCCTCGACGAGGCGGGCCGGCTCGACACGGTGGTCCACAACGCCGGACACCTCTACGTCGGCTACGTCGAGGCGTTCACGCCCGAGGACATCCAGCGGCTGCTGGACATCAACGCGGTCGGCATCCAGCGCGTCAACCGGGCGGCCCTGCCGCACATGCGCGCCCGCCGCTCCGGCACCCTCCTGTACGTCGGCAGCACCACCTCCGTGGTGGTGCCGCCCTTCCTCGGTCCCTACGTGGCGTCGAAGTTCGCCGCCGACGCGCTGGCCCAGGTGACCGCGTACGAGGTCGGCCAGTTCGGTATCGAGACCACCATCGTGATGCCGGGGCCCTTCACCCAGGGAACGGAGCACTTCCCCAACGCCAGCCGGGCCGGTGACGCGGAGCGCACCCGCGCCTATGCCGCCCTGGACGCGATGGTGGCCCGCAACGAGGAGGCCACGGAGGGACTGTTCCCGCCCGGGGCGGACGCCCACCCGCGTGCCGTGGCCGAGGAGATCGTCCGCGTTCTCGCCCTCCCGGCCGGCACCCGACCCTTCCGCACTGTGGTCGACTTCAGCCAGGCCGGGGTGGAGGAGGTCAACGAGGTCCTGCGCCGGGCCCAGGAGCAGTTCGTCACCCGTCTCGGCTTCGGCGAGCTCCTCCACGTCAAGGAATCGCAGTCCTGAGGCGCGACGAGGACCATGATGTCCATCCGGCCGCGCCGTCCTCGGGTCAGCGCGGTAGCGCGGCCGGCCACCCCCCACAGACCCGGACCAATGCAGAGAGAGAAGCCATGTCCAGCACAGCACTGCCCTCCGCGATCCGCACGTTCATCGACGCGACCAACAGCGCCGACTCCGAGGCCTTCGTCGCCGCGTTCACCGCCGACGCGCGTCTGAACGACTGGGGCCGTGAGTTCCACGGCCACGACGGCATCCGGGACTGGGACCGCACTGACAACATCGGCGTCCAGAGCCGGTTCGAGCTGCTCGGCCTGGAGCCGGGCGACGATCCGGACACCTACGTCGTGAACCTGCGAGTGAGCGGCAACGGCTACAACGGCACCGGCCCGATGGTCTTCCGCCTGCGCGACGGCCTGATCGCGGACCTGCGCATCGGGTGAGCGAGCGGCCGGACCACGCCGAGACCGTACGGTTTCCTAGACTGGGCCGATCCCGGAACGGGCGAGGGAGAGAGAACGTGACGAAGCAGGCCGAGGGCACCGAGGAGCGCCCGGCGCGGGGACGCGGGCGCCGACCGGCCGACGAGGTCCGCGCGGACGTCTTCCGGGTGGTCGGGGAGATTCTCCTGGAGCAGGGCATTTCCGACCTGACCTTCGAACGGGTGGCCCGCCTGTCCGGTGTCAGCAAGACGACGCTGTACAAGTGGTGGCCCTCCAAGGGAGCCCTCGCCCTGGACGGCTACTTCCACGCCGTCGAGGAAACCCTCGCCTTCGAGGACACCGGTGACATCCGCGCCGACCTCACGAGCCAGTTGCGCGCGTTCGCCCGCATCATGACCCGCACGCCGGCGGGCCGGGTGGTCACCGAACTGATCGGCCAGTCCCAGACCGACGAGGACCTGGCCACCGCCTTCCGCTCCCTCTACTCCTCCGAGCGACGGCGGCTGGCCGGGGAGCGCCTGCTGCGGGCCAGGGAGCAGGGCCAGATCCGGGCCGATGTCGACGTCCAGGTTCTCGTCGACCAACTCTGGGGCGCCGTGTACCACCGGTTGCTCATCCCGGACGAGCCCGTGACGGAGGACTTCGTGGTCGCGCTGGTCTCCAACGTGCTCGACGGAATCGCCCCGTCACCGCGGACGACCTGACGGGTGAGTGACAAGGCCGACCGCCACGGGCTCTGGGACGGCGTTGCGGTCCGTGCCCGTGTCGCCGCCATGGCTCAAGGAGACCCTGGCCGTCAGCGTTTCGGGTCCGCACACCATGGATATCGCCTTCGGCCTCCTCTGGAGGAGGAGACGATCCGGCTGTTCGAGCAGCAACACGGTGTCCGGCTCCCCGCGTCCTACCGCGGCTTCCTCAAGGATGTCGCCGACGGAGGAGCGGGACCGGACCACGGCCTCCTGGGCCTGACGGAGGAAGTGGACGACGAAGAGGCCCTGCACGACCTTCGAGAAGAGGGCCGCAGCGCGGGATTCCTGGCCACGCCGTTTGCGCACACCACCGGGTGGCCGGGGCCGGGCAAGGGCCATGATGCCAACTACTCGGTCGCGGGGAGTCTGGTCATCGGGGAGTGCGGTTGCGGCACGTTCCACCGGCTGATCGTCACCGGGAGGAAGGCCGGCCAGGTCTGGCTCGACGATCCTGACTGGGGTGGCCTGACACCGGGGCCGGACTTCCGGGACTGGTACCTGGCATGGCTGGCGACGGCCTGAGTGCCGCGTTCTCAGACCCGGTCCTCGTGCTCCGGCCGCCCCTTCGACCGGGGGCCGGGTCGAGCGGAGCGTGTCGTCGCGAACCGGGCCCGGTAGTGAGCGGGGGAGACGCCGAGCCTGGTCACGAAGGTCCGTCGGAGGGTTTCCGCGCTGCCGAAGCCGGCCGCGCGGGCGCTCTCGGCGACGCTGTGGCCGGCGTCGAGCAGGGCCTTCGCGTGGTCGAGCCGTACCTGTTCGACGTACTTGGCGGGTGTGGTGCCGAGTTCGGTGTGGAAAAGCCGGCTGAGATGCCGTGTGCTGACACCGACGAGGGCCGCCAGCGACTCCGCGGTGTGCTCCAACGCGGGCTGCGCCGAGACGAGGTCGGTGGCCCCGCGCAGCGCGGGAGTGCGCGGCACCCTGCCCTTCAGCGACGCGGAGAACTGGGACTGCCCGCCGGGGCGCTGCATGAACATGACCAGGCCGCGGGCGACCTCACGGGCCAGATCCGCGCCGTGGTCGCGTTCGACGAGGGAGAGCGCGAGGTCGATGCCGGCGGTGACGCCCGCCGAGGTGAAGATGCCGCCGTCCTCGACGAAGAGAGCGTCGGGATCGACGTGGACGTCGGGGTGGGCACGCGCGAGCAGGCGGGCGTGGCGCCAGTGCGTGGTCGCACGGCGGCCCGACAGCAGGCCCGCGGCGGCGAGAACGAACGAGCCGGTGCAGATGGAGACGAGCCTGGGGGTGCGGGCGTGCGCCTTCCGGACGGCCTCGGTCAGATCTGACGGGACGGGCTCGGTGGCGAGCAGATCGCCACCCGGGACGACGAGTGTGTCGACATCGAGGTCCGCCGCGGCCGAGTCCACGGGCAGGTGCGTACCGATCGATGTGCGTACCGGGTCACCGGAGGGCGAGGCGTACCGCAGCGAGTACTGGGCGCCGAGTGTGTTCGCCTCGGCGAGCACCTCCGCGGGGCCGGAGACGTCGAGCATCTTCACGCCGTCGAACACGAGGAAGGCGACGCGATGGACGGTCATGCGGTTGCCGGCTCCTTTCCATGGACGGGGCATGCCTCGACGCCCGCACTCGCGACAGCGCCGAGCCGGTCGGCGGTCATCTCATTCGGGCCAGGCGTTGGTCCGGATGACGGTGACGAAGTCCTTGCGCTCGAAACCGGGGTCGAAGTGCGCGAGGACATCGTCGTTCATGGTGCCGAACGTGGTGTCGGGCCGGTCGGCCATGCCGTCGTAGAAGGCCCGGAGGATGCGGTTCTTGAAATCCGGTCGCGGGTGGGCGGCGACCACCTCCGCGCGCTGCTCCGGGGTGATCTGCTCGAGCTCCAGGCCGAGAACGTCGGTCTCCACGCCGAGCGTCACGACGGCGACCTCCGGCGCGAGGTGGAGGGGGACCTCCGGCGTGGTGTGCAGGGCGATCGCCAGCCAGACGTTGCGGGCCTCCTCCTCGCTGCGGCCGTGGTCGCGCAGGAAGCCGTACGCGGCCTCGGCGCCGTCGAGCTCGAAGCGGCGGTCCTTCGTGCGGTGGTCGGCCGTCAGCCCGAGATCATGGAACAGGCCGCCGACGTAGGCGAGCTCGGGGTCCACCTCGTGTCCGCGGGCCGCGGTCTTGAGCATCCCCCACAGGAACACCCGGCGGGAGTGGTGGAACAGGGTGTCGTCGGCCGACCGGCGCACCAGCTCGGTGGCCTCACGGACCAGGCGGGTGTCCGGGACGGTGATCCCGGCGATCGTCTCGGTCATCGCGTCTCCTCATGGCATTGATCGAAGGACAAGTGGTTCTTCCGGCTCATCTCCACCGTCGCCCATGCGTTCCGTTCCGGAAAGTGTCCGAACGGACGGGCAGCCCACAGATACGGACATGAGTGCTGTGTGTGGAGGCCAGGCCGGGGCGCCCCTGAAAAGCTCTGAGTAGTGAAGTGCAACCCATCCGGTAAGCTGGCTGGCATGCCCAAGAAGCTCGGGAAGGACTCGACGTGCTCCATCGCCCGCACACTCGAAGTCCTGGGTGACGCGTGGACCATACTGATCATCCGTGAGGCGCTGGTGGCCGGGGCGACGCGGTTCCAGGAGTTCCGTGACGCCCTGGGGATCGCTCCCAACATTCTGTCCAACCGGCTGGAGCCCCTGGTGGAGAAGGGGATCTTCGAGCGCCGCGTCTACCGGGAGCCGGGTGAGCGGAGCAGGTACGAGTACGTCCTCACCGAGGAGGGCCGGGCTCTGAACGTCGTCATCGCTGCTCTGGCGGACTGGGGTCGAGCACACCGACCCCTGAACGACGGCACCTCGCCCCGCTTCACGGCCCTCGACGACGGAACCGTGGCGGAACTCGCCTTCATCACCCAGAGCGGGGAACGGCTCGAGCCGGGGAAGCTTGTGGCGCGTCGAACCGAAGACGCCCGACTCGGGGTGTCCTGAGGGCTCAGCTGTGCGGGTGCTCTTGCCCGCATGGCCGGCCAGGTCCAGTCGGGAAGGCCCGCGGCTGTCGGGCCGCAGCGGCCGCGTCCGTTCGGGCCTCACTGTGTGCGTGGCTGCCACTCCACCATCATGATGGTCGCGTCGTCCCGCAGCCTGCTGGTCTCGACGTCCAGGATCGAGTGGATCAGCCGCCGCAGGCTCTCCGGGGCCAGTTCCCCCGCGGCGGTCGCGCGGATGACGTAGTCGACGAACCGCTGGAGCCCGAACAGCTCCCCGTCATGGGTGCGGGCCTCGGTGACTCCGTCGGTGTACAGCAGTACCCGGTCGCCCGGTCGCAGTGTCACCTCGTGGATCGTGCGGCCGCGGTCGCTCAGCAGGGACGGCAGCCCCAGCGGAGGGTCGGCGTCCCTTTCCAGGGCGCCCTCGATCAGCCGTTGGTCCCGGATGAGCAGGGGTGCGGGGTGGCCGCAGTTGCACCACCGCAGCACGCCGGTGCCGAGATCCAGTTGGGCGAGGATGCCGGTGCAGAACTGGTTGGGCAGCCATTGGGCCAGGGCCTCGTCCACGGTCTGGGCCAGTTCGGGCAGTTCGGCTCCGATCCGGCGGGCGTTGCGGCAGGCCGCAAGGGAGAGGGCACTGGTCAGGCCGGAGGCGAGGTCGTGTCCCATGGCGTCGAGGACGGTGGCGTGCAGGGTCGTCTCGGTGAGGGCGTGGTCGAAGGCGTCGCCACCGATCTCGTAGGCGGGTTCGAGGACGGCCGTGGAGACCACCCGCGTGTTGCCGATCGTCCGGGGTGGCAGGAAGGCGCGCAGCATCTCGGAGGGCAGTTGCATGCGTCTGGTGCGGGTGCGCTGGACGTACGAGTCCTTGAAGGTGCGCCGGGAGGTGACCATCATCGCCACGAGGGCGGCCAGGGCCTTGCCGCGGTGCAGGGAGGCGGCGGTGAGGGAGGGGCAGTGGACGGCCAGGACCCCCAGCCGTTCGGCGCCGTCCAGCAAGGGGAACCAGGCCACCATCGCGCCGGACTCGGCGGACTCGACGCGCAGGGACTGGGTGCGGTACGTCCAGCCGGCCAGGGAGGCGTCGATGGGTAGCGTCGCGGTCACGTCGGTGAGCGGGACCAGATGACGTTGCTGGATGTCGGCGAGGTAGGCCACCGAGTGATGCAGCCCGAGGGCCTTGGTGCAGCGGGCCATGGCGGTGGTGAGGTCGACGGTCCGGTTGGCCGGGTCGGCCAGGAACTGGAGCAACTGGTCGTCACCGGCATCGGGCATCGTCACCTCGTCGCGCCTCCCTCAGGTCGCTTGCCGTCTGGCGCCCATGGTTCAGCAGTCTCACACCGGGGTTGCGCGGGCGCACTCGGACGGCTGTCCCCGGGGTGACGTGAGGCGTCGGAACCAGGAGTGGCGCTCTGCCGGCGGCCGGAGCGTTTCCGATTCAGTGCTGGTGGTCGCCGGGTGCAGCGTCGGGGGAGGCGTTGCGGCGGGCGTAGGCGCGGGCGGCGCGTGCGCGGTCGCCGCAGCGGGTGGAGCACCACTGGCGGCGGCCGTGGCGGAGCAGGTAGCGGTTGCAGGGGGCGGAGCCGCAGGCGGTGAGGCGGTCCGCGTCGGGGCCTGTGAGCAGGTCGGCGGCGTCAGCGGCGAGGGTGGCCAGGGCGTGGTCGACGATCGCTGTGGTGGGGTGCGGGGTGGAGCGGTAGGGGCCGGTCTTGTCGTCCCACTGCAACAAGGGGGCGGTGGGGACGCGCGTCATCGCGTCGTTGACGGCCCTGACCGCGGCGGGGAGGGCAGCCAGCCCTTCGGCACGGGCGGCGAACAGTGACCTGATCTGCTCCCGCAGCGAGCGCAGTTGTGTCGCGCACATCTCCCGCATGCCGGCGTCGACCGGGGCGAGACCGCGTGCTGTCAGCCAGTGGTTGGCCTGCGCGGGTGTGCCCAGAAGATCGACCGTGTGCCCACCCGTCAGCGCGATTGCGCTGTTGGCGAGGGCGAGGGAGAGGTGCTCCTCCTCGCCCTGAGCAGGCGGCAGGTCGAACTGGTCGGTCAGGGGCTCCTTCACGTTTCTCATGTTAAACCTTGCGTGTATCCGTGAGAAGCAACTACGTTCTTCTCACGGTTAAAAGGAATCTCATCCGTGAGGTGTGTCATGTCTTCTCTTCCCGCAGGCGCAGATCCGTTTCCGGTCCGGGTCTTCGGCGGCCCGACCGCCCTCTTCGAATACGGCGGCCTGCGCTTCCTCACCGACCCGACCTTCGACGCCCCGGGTGACTACGCCCGTCCCGACGGGCGGTTCCTCACCAAGACCGCCCCCTCCAGCGGGACCCCCGCCGATCTCGGCTCTATAGACGTGGTCCTGCTGTCGCACGACGAGCATCCCGACAACCTGGACAAGTCCGGCCGGGCCCTGCTTGCCGACGTCGAGCTCACCCTCACCACCCCCGGCGGCGAACAACGCCTCAAGGGCGGGGCCAAGGGCCTGGCCGACTGGGAATCCGTCGAGCTGAACCGCCCCGACGGCGGCACGATCACCGTGACCGGTGTCCCCGCCGTACACGGCCCGGGCCCGCGTGAGGAGGTCGAGCGCGTCACCGGTCAGGTCGTCGGCTTCGTCCTGACCGGAGAGGGCCTGCCGACCGTCTACGTCAGCGGCGACAACGCCTCCCTCGACGTGGTCAAGGAGATCGCCGAGCGCTTCGCTCCCCTCGACACCGCTCTCCTCTTCGCCGGCGCCCCCCGCTTCCCCGAACTCTTCGACAACCAGTTGATCGTCCTGAGCAGCGCCCAGGCAGCCGAGGCGGCCCAACTCCTCGGCGCCCGCCGCGTGGTCCCCGTCCACTACGACAGTTGGGCCCACTTCACGGAGGGCCGCGACGAGTTGGTCGCCGCCTTCACCGCCGCCGGTCTGGCCGACCGCCTGGACTGGGGCCGGCGAGACTGAGCGTCGGCCCCGCAAGGCCGTCGACCGGCCGAGATGCGGGTGAGGGCTCAGCGCTGCGGTGTCCCGGCAGCTATCCAGATGCGGTCCACCAGAGGCCAGTCCGGGTTGTTCGGCGAGGCGGCGATCACGGACTCCGCGATCTCGGCCACGCCCACGTGTACCTCCAGAGTCAACAGGTGCCCCGGTTGACGTTGCCGCCCGCGATCTCCACGACGCCGTTGCACCGGGTGCCGCACTTGTGATCACGGTCGGCGGCGTCTGCTGCCGACCCGCAGATGACTTCGGGCCACGATGATTTCCGGACAGGGACCGTAGCGGTGGGCGAGCGGGGCCGGCCGGTGGCCGAACCCCGCTGTCGGGCAGGTGGGCGTTTCAGGTGCGCAGGTCAGCCGGTCAGGCTGAACGACTGGGCCGTCGCGCCCGAGCAGGACTGCTGGGACAGCTTCGCCCCGTTGGCGGTCGAGCCGCCGTCGACGGCCAGACACTTTCCGCTGTGCCGGGCCACGAAGCGGTATCCACCTGATGCGAGGGACTCGGGGCGCCACTGCTGGTTGGTGCCGCCCACGTAGTCCCACAGGTGGACCTTGGTGCCGTCGGCCGTCGCGCCGGTGCCGCCGTCGACGTCCCAGGACTTGTTGTTGTGCTGGTTGACGACCTGGTAGTAACCGTCACCGGTCGACCGGAACTGCCACTTCTGGTTGGCCCCGTCGCCGCAGGCCCACTGCTGAAGGGCGGTGCCGTTGGCGGTGCCCCAGTCGGCGGCGTCCAGACAGGCGCCGCTGCCCACGTTCGCCACTCGGTACCAGGTGCCGGAGTCGATCGGTCCGGTGGAGCCACCGTCACCCGGGTTCCACACGAAGGTGGCCACGGCACCGGCCGGCAAGGTGTAGGCGAGGGATCGGCCGTTGTCGGTGAGGGAGAAGCGTTGGGCGCCGCCGGAGGTGTTCACGACGTACGCGACCCGGGAACCGTCAGGGTTCTGGAAGGCGACGTCCTGCACACCGCCCCCGCCCTGGCTGGTGGAGCCGATCCGGGTCGCGCCGACCTTGACGAACTTGCTGATGTGGCCGAGCGAGTAGTACTCCGCGCCCCGGTTGACGTTGCCGCCCGCGATCTCCACGACGCCGTTGCACCGGGTGCCGCAGAGCCCCTGGTGCGGCCCGCCGTTCTGGTCGAGCGCGAGGTTCCACGTCACCACTGTCTCGCCGCCGTTGCGCATGTTCTGCACGACGAGGTTCTCGGCCTGCCAGCGCAGGCTGTCGCCGAAGGTGTTGGCCGGGTTGCTGCTGTCGGTGCCGGAGCACTCGGTGAAGAACACCCGCCTGCCCGCGTTGACCACCTGCTGCTGAGCGGAAGGGCTCCCGCCGTAGCAGTGGAAGGCGGCACCGATCACGCGGTTGATCCCGGACGTCCGGGAGAAGACGTCGAGCGGGTAGTTCGGGTGATCCCAGTTGTGGTCGAAGGCCAGGATGTTGGTCGGCAGGCCGGCCGCCGTCAGCTTGGGATCGAGCACCTTGATGAAGTCGGCCTGCTGTGCCGAGGTCATCGACATCGAGGGATAGCTCGTGGGGTTCTCCGGCTCGTTCTGCACCGTCAGGTCGGTGAGGGTGATGCCCTCTTGACCGTACGCCTTGATCGTCTTGACCAGGTAGTCGGCGAAGTCGCCGTAGTTCTCGGGCCTGAGGCTGCCGCCGTTGAGCGAGTTGTTCGTCTTCATCCACGCCGGTGGCGACCAGGGCGTGCCCATCAGGCGGATGGACGGGTTCACCCCGAGGGCCTGCTTGACGACCGGGATGATCTCCTGTCTGTCCCGGTCGATGGAGAACTGTCCGCGCGTGTCCTCGTAGGAGTGCGGGGCGTTCGTCGCGTCGAAGTCGCTGCTGCCGAGCGGCTGGCGCAGGTAGGTCAGGCCGATACCGTCTCCTGAGGTGGAGAACAGCGAGCGCATGAGCTCACTGCGCCGGTCCTGCGGGAGTCCTTGTATGAGGTGCGCCGAGGCGCCGGTGACCGAGGCACCGGCCCCGGTGTACCGCTGTCCCCTCTGGTTCGCGTCGATGCGCAGGTCGATGCCCTGCGGAGAACTGTTGAAGGCCAGGCTGCCGTCGGCGCTGAGCTTGCGGGAGCCGTCGGGCGTGGTGATCCACACCTGGGCGACGGGGTCGGCGGCGTGCGCGGTTTCGCCGCCCAGGAAGCCGAGGCCGGTGACGGCGAGAGCCAGGGCCAGGGCGCCGGCCCCGGTCCGTGTCGGACTGGTGCTGCTGCGGTGTGACACGGTGCGGGTCTCCTTCGGGTCGGTGACAGGTGGGGGGTGCCGACCGGCTCGCCGTGGCGTGCGGGGAGGATGCGAGCCGATCGGGGCTCGAAGGGTGGTGCACTCGGGAGGCCGAACCGGAACGGTGCTGCCGGCCGGGAGGGTGATCAGGGCAGGGGCGCCGCCGCGGCCCGTGCGGGAAACGGACGTCACTCGCGGTCGTGCGGGACAGGCCGTTCGTACCGGCGGGCCCGGTGCCGGGGGAGGGGCGAGCCGTCTGGCCCGGTGAGGTCCGCCGGGGCGTCCACGGTGGCGCCAGTGACGTCCGGCGCGACGACGGGAAGCGGGTCGTACGCGGCGCGTCCGGGGTGCCGTCGATGCAGGCCACCGGCGGCTCGCCGGGTGGTTCCCCGCCCGGCGCGATCGCTCATGGCGACAGGGGATGGCATGCGGGTCCTAACGAGTCGGCCGAGGCTTCCAGCGGAATGACGGCGTCATGAAAACATACTTACTAAGTACTTAGTAAGTGGTCTGCGTCACAACGCTGCGGGAAGGTCAAAAGATCATCCGCGGGCTGGCAAGGTCGGCGTAGGCTGGGGTGAGTGAGTGACCAGTCAGTAAGCGGAGCAGGACGTGGCGCTCGGAGCGGGCCTCGCGTCCCTCGCAGTGCCGAAGCCCAACGCCGGCAGCAGGACATCCTCCGCATTGCGATGGACACGTTCGCCGCACGGGGCTACAACAACGCCTCCCTGGCCGAGATCGCCGACCGCGTCGGGCTGACCCAGGCAGGCGTCCTGCACTACTTCCGCTCCAAGTCGCTGTTGCTCACCAGCGTCCTCGAACTGCGCGACGAGACGGACATCGAGCAACTGGGCGCCCAGAGGCCGACGGGGCTGAGGTTTCTCCGGCACCTCGTCGACACCGCGTACCGCAACGCCGAGCGCGAGGGCATCGTCAAGCTCTACGCCGTACTCTCGGCCGAGTCCGTCACCGATGACCACCCGGCCCAGGGCTACTTCCGAGACCGGTACGCCGGGTTGCGAGCCTTCGTTTCCGAGGCCATGACCGAGGCGTGCGGGCTCGGCGAGGCGGACGAGGCCCGCGTACGGCATGCTGCCAACGCCGTCATCGCCGTCATGGACGGGCTCCAGACGCAGTGGCTTCTCGCCCCGGACGCCGTCGACATGGCAGCGTCCACGGAACTGGTCATCGAGTCCCTCCTCGCCGCGCTCGCTCCCGACCGCTTTCCCGTCACCTGAGCCACAGGCAGAACCACCCCCCTGTTGACCTCCGCCGCCCAGTGCCCCTTCCACTGGCAGGCGTGGAGGGATGGGAGGGACAGAACCGTCGTGCGGCGGCGCCTCCCGCTTCCTGCTCGCGGAAAGGCACCGCCGTCACCGGACCGTGTCACCTCACCGGCTTCACCTCGCCCCGCCGATCCGCAGCCGGAGCGTGTA
Organism: Streptomyces sp. NRRL B-24085; assembly: GCF_001282115.1. GTDB lineage: Bacteria > Actinomycetota > Actinomycetes > Streptomycetales > Streptomycetaceae > Streptomyces. Next base: position 25,705 of record NZ_LJBR01000040.1, read on the forward strand.
CGCCTCCGGGCGCAGGGCGAAGTCCGGCCAGACGTCCGGGCCGCAGGCGCGCGAGCCCAGACCGTGCTGCGCCGCGTCGATGTGCAGGTGTGTCGTGGCGGAGACGGGGAGCTCGTGGGGGTGGTCGGCCGCGGCGATCTCCTGGGGGGTGTGCCGGCTGAGGACGAAGCCGGGTCGGCGCCCGCGGGTGTCGGGCAGCGCGACGAGGTGCAGCACCTCGCGGCCGCCGCTCGTCAGGGACAACTCGCGCAGCCCGGAACGGTGTCCCGTCTCCTGGGGGCGGGCGTAGTCGACCGCCAGGTCGCGGACGGAGGAGGAGTAGCGGCCCGTGAGCGCCGCCCGGACGCTGTCGGGGTACGACTCCAGGGGGCCGAGGCCGAACCACTCGGCGCCGTCCACGGGCTGCACGCCATCGGGCAGGCCGAGTCGGATCCCGACCCGCGGCCACACCGTGCTCCAGCCGCTCGACGGCTCGATCTCCACGCGCAGTTCGAGCTCTCCACCGTCGAGCGTCCAGACGGACTCCACCATCACGAAGAGGGCGGAATCCGCCGCCGACACCTTGTCGAGGGTGCGCAGGGCGTCCTCGGCGTGCTCGACGCTCACGCGCCGCGTCGTCAGCCGGTGCAGTCCCTCACGTCGCCACAGCTCGGCGTTCGAGACGCCCGGCACGGATGCGTCGCTGGTCTCGACCTCGTCGGAGGCGCCTTCGTCGTTGTCGGTCGGGGCCCGGAACAGCTCCAACCGCGGATCCGACACGGCACGCCCGGCCAGACGCACCAAGGACCCGTCGACGAACTCCGCCACGCCCAGGGTCAGCGTCCCGGTGCCCGCCCGCCAGTCCGCTCGGGTGCGTACGGCGGGGACGGGACGGCGGACCGAGCGGTCCGACTGGGCCGTCGCCACCACATGCCCTGCCGGAGCCCAAGCGCTCTCCGTGGCCAGTACGGCTTCGACGGTGAGCCACGTCTCGGCGTCCTGGGCGACGGTGACCGGCGGCAGCGGCACCCACTCCGACACTCCCGCCGCGACGACGGGCGCCTCCAGTTCGCCCGACTCCACCACTCTTCCGTCGTGCTCGACACGCCACCGCAACCGCAGGTCCGAGGTGTCGGCCGAGTGCCGCAGGTTCGTGACGGCGACCTTGTCCCCCTCGAAGGAGAACGTGACGGGCTGTACGACCGCCTTGAACTCGTGCAGGCTCGGCGTCGGCGTGTCGTCGCTGAGCACCATGCCGTCCATCACGAAGTTGCCGTCGTGCACGACCTCGCCGAAGTCACCGCCGTAGGCGTAGAACTGCGTGCCGTCCGCTGTCCTGGCCAGGATGCCGTGGTCGCGCCACTCCCACACGAAACCGCCGTGCAGTCGGGGGTGTGCATGCACCAGTGCCTCGTACTGGTCGAAGGCTCCGGGACCGTTGCCCATGGCGTGCGCGTACTCGCACAGCAGGAACGGCTTCGTGCGCTGTCGTGCCCCCTGCGCGGGGGTGCAGTTGAGCAGCGGCACGCGCGAACCGTCGGTGCCGATCGCCTCGGTCTCCGGCACGGACGAGTACATGCGGGAGTAGACGTCCGTGTACTCGCCGGCATGGTCGCCCTCGTAGTGCACGGGCCGGCCGGCGTCGCGCGCGTGGACCCAGGAGGACATGGCGGCCAGGTTGCTGCCGGTGCCCGCCTCGTTGCCGAGGGACCACATCACGATGCTCGGGTGGTTCTTGTCCCGCTCCACCGTGCGCCGGATGCGGTCGAGGTATGCCTCGCGCCAGGCCGGGTCGTCGCTGGGGTTGCCCTTCCAGTCGACCTTGTGGAACCCGTGCGTCTCCAGGTCGCATTCGAGGACGACCCAGAAGCCGAGCTCGTCGGCGAGGTCGAGCAGCCGCGGGTGCGGCGGGTAGTGGCTGGTGCGGATGGCGTTGACGTTGAACCGCTTCATGAGGGCGAGATCCTCGCGCGCGTGCACCTCGTCGAACACACGGCCGCGCTCGGGGTGCGTCTCGTGGCGGTTCACGCCGTGGAAGACCACGCGCCGGCCGTTGACGAGGAACTGGTCGCCCCGGATCTCCACGGTGCGGAAACCCACCCGCAGCGCGATGGTCTCGGCCGCGTTGGACACGGTGGCCTGGTACAGGCGCGGACGCTCGGCCGACCAGGGTTCCACCTCGGTGACGTCCAGGGGCGTGATGTCGGCGGCCGTGGCCCACACCTGCTCGATGCCGAGTTCGGGGACGCGCAGCGTGAGGGGGAACGCCGTCGAGTCGGCGACGATCTCGGGGTCGATGTGCCCGCGACCGGAGTCGTACCCGGTCCGCAGCCAGACGTCCTCGATGCCGGCCGCGGGGCGGGCGAGGAGCGTGACGTCGCGGAAGATGCCCGGCAGCCACCACTGGTCCTGGTCCTCGACGTAGCTCGCCGCGGACCACTGGTGCACCCGTACGGCGACGACGTTGCCGCCCGGGCGCACCGACGACGTCACGTCGAACTCGTGGGCGAGGCGGCTGCCGGCGGCGCTGCCGATCTCGACCCCGTTGACCCATACGCGGAACAGTGACTCGACACCGTCGAAGCGCAGCACGACCCGCTCAGCGTCCGTCCAGCCCGCGGGCAGCTCGAAGGCACGCCGGTAGTCACCGGTCGGGTTCTCGTCGGGGACGTACGGAGGGTCTATCGGGAACGGGAACTGGACGTTGGTGTAGATCGGCCGGCCGTGGGCGCCGTCGTCCTGGAGCACCCAGTGCGAGGGGACGGCCATGTCGTGCCAGTCCTGGTCGTCGAAGTCCTCGGCGGCGAAGTCCTCGGCCACCGAGGCCGTAGGGGACAGCCGGAACCGCCAGGAGCCGTTCAGGGACAGGGAAGGGGCGTCGGAGTGGAGCCAGGAGCGGGCCGGGCGGAGTGCGCCGCGCCCCGGCGTGACGTCCGAAACAAGGGCGGAGAGCTCGGAAGGCAAGAGTTGCTGCTTTCTGCTGGCAAGTGGTGCGGTGGGTCGGGGACTTGACGGTCACCTGAGCACGAGGGTCCGGATCTCCCAGGGGCCGAGGGAGAGTTCGAGTTCGTCGTGCACCGGTACCCGCGCGAGGGCTCTGCCGAGCAGGTCGACCGTGGTGGCCTCGGTGAAGGCCCCGGTCAGCCGGGCCGTGGAGGCGGTGTCGCGCAGGGCGGTCAGCCGGATCTCGGTCCCGGTGCCGAGGGTGTCGTCGACGACGCGGCGGACGCACGAGACGTGGACGTCCTCACCGTCGACCCGGATACCGGCTACGGCAGGCGGCAGTTGTCCGTGACCGGGCCCGGTTCCGCGGGTGACGAGCACCTCGTTGCGGAACTCCTCGGCGAGGGCGACCGCACGGGCTTCCTGCCAGCCGGCCGCCGAGGGGACGACGGCGAAGCGGTGCTCGATCCGCATGCCGAGCTCCTGCGCCCCGGGCGTGGGGATCTCGCTCGCCGCGGGTTCGTCGCGCAGCGGGTGGATGTTGACACTGATCGACCCGATGGCGCGCAGCAGGGTGATGGCGAGGGCGGAACCTTCCTGGACCAGTTCGTACTCGCTGGAGTGGTCGAGCAGCACGGTGGCCGCGCCCGCCGACACGAAGGAACTGGCGGGGAAGGTCGGCAGCGGGTACTCGCCCCAGCCGCCCTCAGCGGTGAGACCGCGGTCGGTGACGGCGAACTGGCCTGCGGCCGCAGAGGTGTCCACTGGCTCGGGCAGCGGCACGTGCAGGCGCAGCCGGTGGTCGGCGGACCGGTTGAGGAACGAGGTGGAGACACGGACGAACGGTTCCCCGGCGCGTACCTCCACCAGCATCTCCACCGGCGTCCGCACGGTCTGTTCGCTGCGCACGTCACGGTCGCTGGAAAGGCCGGCCGGCCATGCGTAGAGGCGCGTGACGCGGACTCGGGCGCGCAGCGGGCCGCTCTCGACGAGGTCGACGGCGACCTGCACGGGCTCGGACACGAGGACGTCGGCGGCCGGTGGGGCGTAGTTGTAGCTGTCACCCCGGTCGCCGCAGTCGACGAGCCGGCCGACGCCGTACAGGACCGTTCCGTCGGGGCCGGTCACGTCCAGGGTGCCGTCCGCGGCCACTTCGACCTCGACCAGTCCGTTGGACAGGGTGCGCGAGGTGGCGGTGGCGGGTGCGGCCGGCATGTCCGGGGCGGCGGACGGCTCGCCGGCCTCGACGCGGAAGCTCGTCAGGCCGAGGGCCGGGACCTGCACCGGCACCAGTGCGCTCGCGCGGGCCTCCGTCAGCGTCCGCACCCGCCACTCGCCCGGGTGCGCGGCGGCTGCGGCGGCGACCTCCCGACGCAGCACCATCAGGTCGAAGGGACCGCTGGTGGGGACCTCGGCGAGGTGGAAGACGAGCGAGTGGGGAGTGAGCTCGTAGTGGTCGATGAGCCGGCCGAAGAGCTCGCGGCGGTGGATGCGGCGCAGCACCCGCTCCAGATCTGAGGCGTCCATGCGTTCGTCGCTGAGGACAGTCGGCGCCTCGGAGACCAGCTGAACGGGCTGTGCGGAACCGTCGGCCGACCGTGCGATCAAGACCGCACCTTCAGCGGGCGCCACGACATCCACCTCGACCAGCGCGGAACGCGCCGACGTGAGCGGGTTGGCGACCAGGTGGCCGTCCACGGGGACCAGTGCTGCGGGCGCCGCGAGTGCCGCGTCGCGCACCGCGCGGGCGGCCTGCGCGGCCTCGGCGAGGCGCGCCGCGACCTGGTCGCAGGTCTCGTCGGTGCCCGATCCCACCACCGAGTCGTGCGCCGTCGATTCGATGATCTTGTGCCAGGCGAGGGCGAGGAAGGGGGAGTCGTCCTGCGCGGAGCACATCACGTTCATACGCTCGGCGTGGTCGACCGTGCGTTCGGCGAGAGCCATCCGCTGCTTGAGGCCGAGCCGCACCGACAGCACGCCGGGCAGGATGTTCCCGCGCACATGGCTGCGGAGTTCACCGGTGACGACGGCGGTGACCTCGTCTCGCGCGTGCTCGCGGATGTACTCGTCGAGCGTCGCGACGGTGATGGCGCGCCCCTCCTGGGCGGCCCGCCGCAGCCAGGACGCCAGGCGCGGATCGGGCGCGTGGTGATCGGTGCCTGCCATGGCCAACACCGGGTCGGAGCCCCATCGTTCGGCCGTCATGCCCGCGTACTCGCCCAGGGCGCTGCCGATCCGGTCGGGCACCAGGAGGACGTCGAGGCCGTTGTCGTAGCCGTCGAAGAGGAACTCGGTGCGGACCTCCGAGCCGTCGGGGGCGCGCCAGCGGAAGGCGTGGCCGTCGACGGTGCCGGGGACGCCCCGCCACAGTGCCGCGTGCTCGATGCCGGCGCGGGCCAGGATCTGGGGCATCTGGGCGATGTGGCCGAACATGTCGGGCAGGTAGCCGACGGGCATCGCGCCGCCCAGACGGTCCGCGGCGGCCCAGCCCATCTGGAGGTTGCGCACGATGGTCTCGCCGGAGCAGAGGAACTCGTCGAGGAGGATGAGCCAGGGACCCACGGCGAGCCGTCCCGCGCGGACCAGAGCCGCGAGCCGGTCCCGGTTCTCGGGGCGCATCTCCAGGTAGTCCTCGACGGCGGCCATCTGCCCGTCGACGGTGAACCGGAAGTCGGGGTCGGCCTCGGCCGTCTCCAGTACGGTGTCGAGGGCCTGGACGAGCCGGTGCCGGAAGACCTGGAACGGTTCGTACCACTCCCGGTCCCAGTGGAAGTGGGGCACGAACACGGCGGAGTCGGGCATCGCTGGGGGAACCTTCTTCTGTGCGGGTCGGACGGTGGGGCGTGACGTCACTTGAGCGATCCGGCGGCGAGTCCCGAACGCCAGAACCGTTGCAGCAGGATGAACACGATGATCACGGGCACGATCGACACCAGGGAGCCGGTGATGACGGACTCCTGAAGCAGGGGGGCGCGTGCCGTCTGGCCGTTCCATTCGTACAGGCCGAGCGTGAGGGGGAACAGCGACTCCTTCTGCAGCATCACCATCGGCAGGAAGAAGTTGTTCCAGATGGCCACGAACTGGAATAGGAAGATGGTCACCAGGGCCGGCGTCATCAGCTTGAACGCCACCGAGAAGAAGGTGCGGAACTCACCCGCGCCGTCCAGCCGGGCCGACTCGATCAGCTCCTGGGGGACCGCGGCGTTGGTGAAGATGCGGGCGAGGTAGACGCCGAACGGGCTGACGATGCTGGGCAGGAAGACCGCGAGATAGGTGTTGACCAGTCCGGTCGCCGAGAACAGCAGGAACAGCGGAAGGGCCAGTGCGGTCGTCGGGACGAGGACACCGCCCAGGATCACCGAGAACAGGAACTCCCGCCCCCGGAAGGGGAACTTGGCGAGGGCGTACCCGCACAGCGCGGAGATCAGCGTCCCCACCGCGGCGCCCAGCACCGCGTAGACGACGGTGTTGAGGGCCCACCGGCCGAAGATGCCGTCGCTGCGGGTGAACAGGGTGCGCAGGTTGTCGAACAGGTTGAAGTGGGAGAAGGCCAGGCCGTTGGTGGCGGCGAGATCGCCTTGCGGCTTGGTCGCGGCGACGACCAGGAAGTAGACCGGCAGCAGGAAGTAGACGGCCAGCAGCAGCATCAGCGCCGTCACCGCCGTGCGGCTGACGCGGCTTTCGCGCATTGCGGATCGTGTGCTCACAGCCCCGCCCTCCTGGAGGTCAGTCGCATGAAGCCGAAGCTCAGGACGAACGTGATGACGGCGATGACCACCGAAATGGCCGCGGCCTGCTGGTAGTTGTTCCCCGACGCCACCGCGTAGGCCAGCATGTTCGGCGTGAACGTGCTGGAGATGTTCGAGGAGATCTGACGCAGCACGGCCGGCTCGGCGTAGAGCTGGAGTGTGCCGATGATCGAGAAGACCGTGGTCAGGACGATCGACGGGAGGATGATCGGCACCTTGATGCGCCAGGCGATCGTCCAGTTGGTCGCGCCGTCGATGCGGGCCGCCTCGTACAGCTCCTGCGGGATGGACTGAAGCGCCGAGTACATGATCAGCATGTTGTAACCGGTCCACAGCCACGTGGACACGTTGGCCGTCGACCACAGCACCGCGCCCGGACCGAGGAAGTCCGGCTTGAGGCCGATGCCCTGGAAGAGCTCGACGACGGGGCTGAGCTGGGGCGAGTACAGGTACGACCACATGATCGCGGCGATCACACCGGGCACCGCGTAGGGCATGAAGGCCGTGATGCGGAAGAACGCCTTGAGCCGCAGCAGGGGTGTGTCCAGCAGCAGCGCGATGATCAGCGCGGTGAACAGCATGACCGGTACCTGGACGATGCCGAACAGCCCGATGCGGCCGATGCTGGCCCAGAACTCGCTGTTCTGGAAGACCTGCCCGTACTGCTCGAGACCGCCGAAAGTCGTGTACGAGGTGCCGTACTGGCCACCGGTCCGCCGTACGACGCGGAAGCTCTGCCAGAGCGCGTAGCCGACCGGCACCAGGTAGAACAGCACGAACGGCAGGAAGAAGGGGGCGACGAAGGCGAGCACGGTACCGGCCCGGGGGCCGCCGCCGCTGAGACGGCGACGGCCCTTGGGTGACTGCACCGCACGGGGCGCGCGGGTGGCCCGGGTGGCGATGTCTGTCATGCTGAGCTCACTTGCCCGCCGTGGCCGGGATGGCCTGGTCCTTCATGGACTTCAGCGCGGTGGCCTGCGCCTTGGCGAGGGCGTCAGTGAGCGTCCCGTCCCCGGCCGCCGCCTTGGCCATCGCGTCCTGAAGCGCCAGGTTCACCGTCTTCTGCGTCGGGCCCCAGGCGAAGCTGGTGTCGATCTTCTTCGACGACTCGGCGAAGACATCGAAGATCTTCTCGTTGCCGTAGTACGGAACTCCCTTGGACAGGGCGGGCAGTTGGAGTCCCGCGTTCGCGGCCGGGTAGAGACCGCCGAGCTCGTTCTCCAGCGCGAGGGCCTCGGGGTCGCTGTTGAGCCAGGTGTTGAACTTCACCGACTCGTACAGGTGCTTGCTGCCCTTCATGAACGCGACGGTCGAGCCGCCCCAGTCACCCGAGGAGCCGTTCGCGCCCCAGGTCGGCATGGGCACGATCGACCACTTGCCGGCCTGCTTGGGGAGGTTGTCGCGGAACATGCTGTAACCCCAGGCGGCGCCGACGTAACTGGCGATCTGGTCCTTCTGGTACGCGGCGTACATCTGCGTCGAGCCGTTGGCGAGGTCGGTGCGCACGAGCTTGTCGGAGATCAGCTTCTGCCAGTAGTCGGCGACCTGCCTGCTCTGCTCCGACTCGACGGTGACGTGCCACTTGTCGCCCGAGTAGCTGTACATCTCGGCGTTGTTCTGCCAGAGCAGACCGTTGAACCACTCGGCGTTGTTCGGGTCGAAGAAGGTGATGTCCAGCTCGGGGTCCGCCTTGTGCAGCTTCTGCGCGGCCGTCGCGTACTCGTCCCAGGTCCTGGGGATCGCGATGCCGTGCTTCTTGAAGAGGTCACTGCGGACGAAGAGCGCCATCGGGCCGGTGTCCTGCGGCAGCGCGAACACGCCGGTTCCGCCGAAGCTCGTCTGCGACCAGGTCCAGGGGACGAACCTGGACTTGGCGGCGGTGGCGTCCTTGCAGGCGGAGGCGTCGACGAAGGCGCTCTGGGTGCGCAGGTTCGGCAGCTCGTCGTAGCCGACCTGCGCCAGGTCGGGTGCCTTGCCCGCCTTGAGGGCGTTGCCGAGGATGCCGTACTGGTCGTTGGAGATGTTCTTCGTCTCGACCTGGATGTCCGGGTTCTTCTTGTTCCACAGCGCGACGACCTTGTCCATGCCGGGAACGGTGTTCCAGTACTGGAGGACGACCTTCCCCTTGGCAGGGGTGCACGAGGGTGCGGCGGCCTTGTCCGAGCCGGTGGGCGACGAGGAGCAGCCGGCGAGGAGTACGGCGATACCGGTGGCCGTGGCGAGGGCGGCGAGGCGCGTGCGCGTGACTGTGTTGCTCATGTTTTCCGTTCCCAGAGAACGACTGGCGGCGGGTGCCTGGGCGGGTTGGAACAAAGGGCCGTGAGCGGTAACGTGAGCGCTCACGGGAGCGAAACGATTCGGAGTCTGCGCTTATGTGCGGACAAGTGTCAAGGCTCCGGAGTGACACCGAACGGACAGAGGTGAGTGATGGCGTCGTCTGCGAACGGTCCGCACCGGGTGACCATCGACGATGTGGCCCGGGCCGTCGGAGTGTCGCGGCAGACCGTGTCACGGGCGCTGAACGACAAGGGCGAGATCGACGCCTCCACGAAGCAGCGCGTGCTGGACGCCGCCCAGGAGCTGGGCTACCGGCCCAGCCGTTTCGCCCGGGGCCTCGTCCGGCAGGACTCCATAAACGTCGGCCTGGTGATCCCCGACCTGCTCAACCCCTTCTTCACCGAGGTCGCCGCCGCGGCTCTGGAGGCCGCGCGCAAGCGAGGCTGGCACGTCGTCGTCTACGACACCGGCGACCGGGCGGAGGAGGAGCGCGGCACTCTCGAGGTCATCGCTTCGCAGGTGGACGCCGTCGTGGGTTACCTCAGCCTGCCCGAGGACGAGATCGACAAGCTGATCCGCGGGCTCCCTGTCGTCCTCATCGACCGCGACCACCGCGCCGAGCGCTTCAACGCCATCAGCATCGACGGCGAGGCGGGCGTTCACGACGCGATCAGGCACCTGGTCGACGCCGGGCACCACCGCATCGGCATGCTCGACCATGCCGCCCGCTCCGAGCCCAGCGTCCGCCACCGCTGGTTCGCCGCCGCCATGGCCGCCTGCGGCCTGGAACCCGCCGCGGTCAGCCGTGCCGCGCAGAGCATCGACGGAGGGCAGCACGCTCTGCGTGAACTCCTCACCGAACACCCCGACGTGACCGCTGTGTTCACGTTCAACGACATCATCGCCATCGGGGCGCTGCGCGCCGCACGAGCGCTCGGTCGCCGGGTGCCCGAAGACCTCGCGGTCATCGGCTTCGACGGCCTCCAGCTCGGCACCCTCGTCGAACCCGCCCTGACCACCGTCGCCCTCGACACCCGCGAACTCGGAGTCCTGGCCGTCGAACAGGCCGGACGGCTGCTGGCCCGCAGCGGACCGCTCAGCCACGACGAGGCGGCGGTCCAGGCCACACTGCGGCTGCGCGGGTCCGCCTAGGGCATCGCCTTCAGATCAACTTCGTCGGCTGCTGGGCGTCGTCGGCTGACGCTGAGGGGAGGCGGGGGCGGCGGATCCGCGCGGGATCAGTGAAGAGCGATCCGGCGGGGACGGCGCTTCGGCCTGTTGTCCGTACCTCGCCTTTCCGTACCTCGCCTGTCCGTACCTCGCCGGACTTCACCTCCGGCGCTGCGCCGGGCACGCGCTCGTCGCAGTTCGCTCTGCCGCTGCGGGCCCGCCCGGGTGGGCGCAGACTGGGAGGGTGAGTGACACACGCCTCGGGGGTGCTGGCACCACGCCGGCGCCTCGCACGGTTCATCAGCAGACGCTGGCTCTCGCGGCCATGATGTTCGCGGTTGCGATGACGTTCATCGATCAGACCATCGTGTCGATCGCTGCGCCGGACATCGTCCGGGAACTGGGCCTCTCAGCCTCCGGTATGCAGTGGGTGATCAACGCGTATCTGCTGGCGTTGGCCGCCTTCTTCGCCGTCGGCGGTCGCCTCGCCGACCTGTACGGTCCCCGTCGGATCGTGGTCATCGGCACGCTCGTGTTCGTCGTGTCCTCGGTGATGTGCGGCTGTGTCCCCGACGGGGACGCCGCGCAGGGTTGGCTCATCGGCTTCAGGGCGGCCCAGGGGGCCGGGGCCGCACTGCTCTTCCCCGCCGCGCTCGCGGTGGTGGTGGCGGTGTTCCCGGCCGAGCGGCGCGGCCGGGCCCTCGCGCTGTTCTTCGGGCTGTCCGGCGCTCTGACCGCGGTCGGCCCGCTGCTGGGCGGCTGGCTGACGGCGGCATGGACGTGGCGCGCGGTGTTCTGGGTCAACGTGCCCGTGGCCGTGGTGGCGCTGGTGCTGACCGCGATGGCCCACATTGCCGACCGCAGACGGACCGGCACCCTGGACCTCGTGGGCGCCGCTCTCATGGCGGCCGGCATGGGACTGAGCGTCCTGGGCTTCCAGCAGGCCTACTCCTGGGGCTGGGACAGCCCGGCCACCTGGCTCTGCGTCGCGGGCGGTCTGGCGGTCCTGGCCGTCTTCGTCCGCTACGAACGGAGCGTCCGCCACCCCCTGATCGACCTGCGCGTCTTCCGGGACAGGGGCTTCGCCGTGGACGCGGTGGTGCTGTTCTTCGCCATGCTCGCGTTCGTTCCGCTGTTCTTCTTCGCGTCCGTGTACGCCCAGGTCTCGCTCAGCGCGTCGCCCAACCAGGCAGCGCTGTTCCTGCTGTACGTGTTCGCGGGTTTCGCCATTGCCTCGCAGTGGGGCGGCCGGATCCTCGACCAGCGGGGCGCGCGCCCGGCGCTGAAGGCGGGCGCCGTCCTGGGCTGCGTGGGGTTCGCCCTGTGGGCGGGCAAGCTGACCGACCTGTCCATGCACGACCAGTGGCCGTACGCTGCGCTGGCCGGGGCGGGCATCGGCTTCATTCTCGCTCCCGCCTCCACGGACGCCGTCAACCGTGCGATCGGACCGTCCTACGGTGAGGTCACGGGCGTCACCCAGACAGTGCGCAACTACGCGGCGAGCGTCGGCATGGCCGTCTTCGGCACGATGCTCACCCATGTCACGCGCTCGAACGTGACGAGCACCCTCAAGGAGCGCGGTCTGCCGGCCGAACAGGCCCGGGACACCGCCCACCGCGTCGCCGGCTCCATCACGGGCAGCGGCGACGCCAGCCCGCCCTCGGGCACCGGCGTCTCGGCCGACCGGATGCGCGACATCCTCAGTGCGGTCCGTATGGACTTCGCCGAGGCCAACCAGTGGGTCTTCTACGGCATGGCCGTGGCCCTGGGGATCGCGTTCCTGTTCGCGCTGTTGCACCCGGGCGGCACCCCGGCCGCGGACGCCCCGGCCTCCGGGGGCGAGTCCGCCGAGGCGCAGCCCAGGTACACCGCCGCGAAGACCGATTGAGCGTCACGACGGCCGCCCGGCTCCGGCGTGCTGGTGTGAGAGCGGTTGGCCCCCGAACGGGCGTCGCCGTCCGAGCCGACGGGGCGGAGGCGGTGAGGCCGGCAGCCCCGTCGTCGGCCGGGCCGTCAGCGCATCGACGGCCTGCATCCCCAGCCGGTCATAGACGCCCCAAACGGCATACCCGGGCCCACCACAGTCTGATCCACCCGTCGGATCGATGAACCGTTGACGCGGATCCCACCCGGTCTGCCTGCTGGGCGGGCGCGTCACCACCCCTCCGCTGCCCCAGGGCGTCTCAGACTTTGTCCTGATCATGGAAAAAGTTGAGCGACCTCGCGCCAAAGGGGTTACGCGCCGGAACCAGGGCCGCTAACTTCCTTGCACTGGACCGGTCATGTGCATGCAGGGGCACAGGCCGGTCCGACGGCGCGACGGCGCGCGCCTGCACTCCCCGAACAGGGCCGATCGGGTCCTGCCACATCCCCACACCTCGGGAGACGTTTGTGCGCAAGAAATTCGTCAGACTCGCAAGGCCCAGACCCCTCCGCTCGCTGGCGCTGGCGTTGGTGTGCGCCGTCGGCGGCCTCCTGCCGGGAACAGCGGCTGCCGCCGCGCCGGATCCGTCCGGCCGTGCCGCGGCAGCCGTCGAGTACCAGCAGGTCACGCTGGCCAAGGGCGTGGCCGAAATGGGTGAGCCCATGACGCTCGCCGTGCTGCCGAACCGCTCGGTGCTGCACACCTCGCGTGACGGCACGCTGCGCGTCACGGACGCGGCCGGAACCACGTCGGTGGCGGGCAAGCTCGACGTCTACAGCCATGACGAGGAGGGCCTCCAAGGCATCGCGGTGGACCCGGCTTTCACCTCCAACCGCTTCGTCTACCTGTACTACGCGCCGAAGTTGAGCACGCCGGGCGGCGACGCCCCCTCCGACGGGTCGGCCTCCGACTTCACCCCCTTCGACGGCGTCAACCGGCTGTCCCGGTTCGTCCTGAAGACCGACAACACCCTGGACCTGACCAGCGAGAAGAAGATCCTCGACGTTCCGGCCTCGCGCGGCATCTGCTGTCACGTCGGCGGCGACATCGACTTCGACGCGGCGGGCAACCTCTACCTCTCGACCGGCGACGACTCCAACCCGTTCGCCTCGGACGGCTTCACCCCGATCGACGAGCGCGCCACCCGCAACCCCGCCTACGACGCCCAGCGCTCGGCGGGCAACACCAACGACCTGCGCGGCAAGGTGCTGCGCATCAAGGTCAACGCGGACGGGACGTACTCCGTCCCGAGCGGCAACCTCTTCGCGCCCGGCACCGCCAAGACCCGCCCCGAGATCTACGCGATGGGCTTCCGCAACCCCTTCCGCATGAGCGTGGACAAGGCCACGGGCATCGTCTACCTCGGCGACTACGGCCCCGACTCCGGAACCGCGGCGCCCGGGCGAGGACCCGAGGGCCAGGTCGAGTTCAACCGCATCACCCAGGCCGGCAACTACGGCTGGCCGTACTGCACCGGCAACAACGACGCCTACACCGACTACGACTTCGCCACCAACACCTCGGGCGCCAAGTTCTCCTGCTCCGCGCCCAAGAACACCTCGCCGCGCAACACCGGCCTGACGGACCTGCCCCCGGCGCGACCGGCCTGGATCCCCTACAACGGCACGTCCGTACCGGAGTTCGGCGGCGGCTCCGAATCCCCGATGGGCGGCCCCGTCTACCGCTACGACGCCGCCTCCACCTCCGAGGTCAAGTTCCCCCAGGAGTACGACGGCGACTTCTTCGCCGGCGAGTTCGGCCGCCGCTGGATCAAGCGCATAGAGGCCGGCGGCGACGGCACCGTGCAGTCCATCAACGCCTTCCCCTGGAGCGGCACCCAGGTGATGGACATGGCCTTCGGCCCGGACGGCGCCCTGTACGTCCTCGACTACGGCACCGGCTATTTCAACGGCGACGAGAACTCCGCCCTGTACCGCATCGAGCACGTCACCGACGGCCTCGCCCCCATCGCCCAGGCCAAGGCGGACATCACTTCCGGGAAGGCACCCCTCGCGGTCTCCTTCTCCTCGGCCGGCAGCTCCGACCCGGACGGCGGCGCACTCACCTACGCCTGGACCTTCGGTGACGGCGCGACCTCCACCGCCGCCAACCCCTCGCACACCTACACGGCCAACGGCCAGTACACGGCCACGCTGAAGGTGACCGACCCGACCGGAAAGACCGCGACCGCGTCCGTGCAGATCACGGTGGGGAACACCGCGCCCACCGTACGGCTCGACCTGCCCGCGGACGGCGCCATCTACGACTTCGGCGCAGCGATACCGTTCAGGGTGACGGTGACCGATCCGGAGGACGGCACGATTGACTGCTCCAAGGTGAAGGTCTCCTTCATCGTCGGGCACGACAGCCACGGCCACCCGCAGACCTCGGCGACCGGATGCACCGGGACTCTCCAGACCCTGGCCGACGGCGAACACGACCCGAACGCCAACATCTTCGGTGTCGTGGACGCCGAGTACACCGACCAGGGAGCAGGCGGCCAGCCCGCGCTGACCGCACACGACCAGCACATCACCCAGCCCTCGCACCGACAGGCGGAGCACTACGGGAGCTCCTCGGGCGTCGACGTCATCACCCACACTCCGGCTCACGGAGGCAAGACCGTCGGCAACATCGAGAGCGGCGACTGGATCTCCTTCAAGCCGTACGCCCTCGCCAACGCCGGCGTCTTCACCGCCCGGGTCTCCTCCGCGGGTGCGGGCGGAACCATCGAGGTCCGCGCCGGCTCGCCGACCGGCACCCTCCTCGGCACGGCAACCGTCCCGGTCACCGGCGGCTGGGAGACCTTCCAGGACGTGACAGCCCCGCTCGCCAACCAGCCCGGCGGCTCCACGCAGCTGTACCTCGTCTTCAAGGGCGGCAGCGGCGCCCTGTTCGACGTCGACGAGTTCTCCTTCACCACCTCCGGCGGCGGATCCGGCTCGGGCGCGGTGAAGGGGGTCAACGGCAAGTGCCTGGACGTGAACAACGCGGCCACGGCGGACGGCACGCAGATCCAGCTGTGGACCTGCAACGGCACGGCCGCCCAGACATGGACGGTGAACTCCGACAGCACCGTGCGGGCGTTGGGCAAGTGCCTGGACGTCTCCGGTGGCGCCAGCGCCGACGGGACGAAGATCCAGTTGTGGACGTGCAACGGCAGCGGGGCGCAGAAGTGGGCACCGCAGACGGACGGCACGGTCCGCAACCCGCAGTCGGGCAAGTGCCTCGACGCGTCCGGCGGCACCTGGAACGACGGCACACCGGTCCACCTGTGGACCTGCCACACCGGCCCCAACCAGAAGTGGACCCTTCCCTAGAAAGGAGGCAACCCGACATGCGTACGCGACTCCAAGCGGCCCTCGGCCTGTTCACCGGCCTCCTGCTCTGCCTGACCCCGCAAGCCGCCGCCGCGCCCGAACCGGCGTCCCAGCCCGCCGACACGGTCCGCGACACAGCCCCCGCGGCCCCCACCGCGAAGCTCGCGGCGGCCGATCCGGCGTACAAGATCCTCGTGTTCTCCCGGACCGCCGGTTTCAGGCACTCGTCCATCGACGAGGGCATCTCGGCACTCCAAGCCCTCGGCGCGGCGAACAACTTCACCGTGGACGCCTCGGAGGACCCCCAGGTCTTCACCACCGGCAACCTCGGCCAGTACAAGGCGGTCGTCTTCCTCTCCACGACCGGAGACGTCCTCGGCGACGCCCAGCAGACCGCCTTCCAGCAGTACATCAACGGCGGCGGAGGCTATGTCGGCATCCACGCGGCGGCCGACACCGAGTACGACTGGCCCTTCTACGAGGGCCTGGCCGGCGCCCTGTTCCACTCGCACCCCGCCATCCAGCCCGCCACGGTCAAGGTCGAGGACCGGGCCCACGACGCCACGGCCCACCTCGGGGCCACCTGGCAGCGCACCGACGAGTGGTACAACTACCGCACCAACCCCCGCACCACCGCACATGTTCTCGCCTCCCTCGACGAGTCGAGCTACTCGGGCGGGAACATGTCCGGTGACCATCCGATCGCGTGGTGCAAGAACTACCAGGGAGGCAGGGCCTTCTACACCGGGGGCGGCCACACCGAGGAGTCGTACAGCGACACCGTCTTCCGGCGGCACCTCCTCGGCGGCATCCGCTGGGCCGCGGGGATGACCGAGGCGGACTGCCGCCCGGAGAACGGCTACACCTCCCTGTTCAACGGCGCCTCCACCACCGGCTGGCAGCAGGCGGGCCCGGGCGGCTTCACCCTCGCCGACGGCAGCCTCACCTCCTACGGCGGACTGGGCATGCTCTGGTACTCCGCGAAGGAGTTCACCGGCGACTACTCCCTCAAGCTCGACTGGAAGGCGGCCGGCGACGACAACTCCGGTGTCCTCATCGGCTTCCCCGCCTCCGACGATCCCTGGTCGGCCGTGAACAACGGCTACGAGATCCAGATCGACGCCACCGACGCGGCCGACCGCACCACGGGCGCCGTCTACGGCTTCAAGTCCGCCGACCTCGCGGCACGCGACGCCGCGCTGAACCCGCCGGGGGAGTGGAACACGTACGAACTCAAGGTCACCGGCGAACGATTGGAGATCTTCCTCAACGGAGTCAAGATCAACGACTTCACCAACACCGACCCCGTCCGCAGCCTCCAGCAGGGCTACATCGGCATCCAGAACCACGGCGACGGCGACGACGTCGCGTTCCGCAACATCCGGATCAAGCCGTCGGGCGACACGCCGCCCGGCCCCCGCTCGGGCGCGGTGAAGGGCGTCAACGGCAAGTGCCTGGACGTCGACAACGCCAACACCGCCGACGGGACGAAGGTCCAGCTGTGGACCTGCAACGGCACGAGCGCCCAGAAGTGGACCATCGCCGCGGACGGATCGGTCCAGGCGTTGGGCAAGTGCCTGGACGTGTCCGGCGGTGGCTCCGCCGACGGGACGAAGATCCAGTTGTGGACGTGCAACGGCAGCGGGGCGCAGAAGTGGGCACCGCAGACGGACGGTACGGTCCGCAATCCGCAGTCGGGCAAGTGCCTCGACGCGTCCGGCGGCACCTGGAACGACGGCACACCGGTCCACCTGTGGACCTGCCACACCGGCCCCAACCAGAAATGGACCCTGCCCTGACAGCGCGGGCAGCCGTTCCGGCATCCTGCGTGTGACATGACGGTGAGGGCCGCGGACCGTGCTCCGCGGCCCTGACTGGCACCCGATGACGGCCGCGCCTCACACTCCTTTTCGCAGTGCCCCTCAAGGCGCTGCCGCGCCGCCCGCGCTCGAACGTCCACAGCTGCCCCGAGGAAGCAGGTGGGCCACGGCGGTTGCTGGGCACTCGGGGTGACGCCAAGCCGAGCTGGGACGCAAGTGACGGGAGTGGCCGGTGGGCCGGCGTTCCGTGCGGCGGGGCCGTGACCTCGACGGGCGGAGCGGAAGGGGAGAGCAGCGCGGTGACGATCGGCGACGCCGTGTTCGCATGGCTCGGAGCGGGCGCGCTGCTCGCGGCGGTGCTGCCGCGGGTGGTTGCCGGCCGGCCGCTGTCCCTTCCCCTCGTCTTCCTGGGCGGTGGCATCGGCGTGTACCTGTTGCCGCTGCCCCTGCCGGTCGTCGACCCGGTCGACGACCGGCTGATGGCGGAGCACATCACGGAAATCTGCGTGATCATCGCCCTGATGGGTGCCGGACTGGCCCTCAACCGGCCCATGGGGTGGCGCCGATGGGCCACGACATGGCGGCTGCTGGGCGTCACGATGTCGCTGACCGTCGCCTTCACCGGCCTGACGGCCTGGTGGCTGCTGGACTGGCCGCCCGCGGCGGCACTGCTGCTGGCCGCGGTCCTGGCGCCGACCGATCCGGTGCTCGCCGCGGAGGTCCGGGTGGGCGAGCCGACCGAGGACGAGCACGACGAGGACGAGGTGCGGTTCGCCCTGACCAGCGAGGCCGGCCTGAACGACGGGCTGGCCTTCCCCCTCGTCTACGGGGCGGTCGCTCTGGTGGCCGCAGCCGGCGGCGACTGGTCCACGGACTGGATCGGCGGGTGGGCACTGAAAGACCTCGCGCTCAAGAGCGGGATCGGGCTGCTGAGCGGCTGGCTGATCGGACGCTTGCTCGGCTGGCTGTTCTTCCAGACCCGCTCACCAGCGCTGCGGTTGTCCGAGCACCGAGAGGGATTCGTGGCCCTGGGCGCCACTTTCCTGGCCTACGGCGTGACCGAGCTGCTTCATGGCTACGGTTTCCTCGCCGTGTTCGTCACCGCCTGTTCGATCCGGGCGGAGGAACGTGCTCACGGCTTCCACAACGTCCTGCACGACTTCGTCGAACAGGTCGAGCGTCTGTTCACCGCTGTGCTGCTGTTCCTCCTGGGGGCCTTCGTCGCTCTGGGCGGTCTGGAGTCGCTGACCTGGCGAGGAATCGTCACCGGGCTCATCCTGCTGCTCGTGATCCGGCCACTGTCCGGGTGGATCGGTCTGCTCGGCAGCCGGATGCGGCACAGTGAGCGCTGGGTGACCGCTGCCTACGGCATCCGCGGCATCGGCTCCCTGTACTACCTCGCCTACGCCCTCGGGCAGCACAGCTTCCCCGTACCGGCGCGAGAGCTGTGGGCGGTCGTGACGTTCACCGTCCTCGCCTCCGTCGTCCTCCACGGAGTCACGGCCGGGCCGGTCGTGAAACGCCTGGACCGGCTACGCGGAACCACGCCTCCGCGCCCGTAGGACCGACGCACGACATGTCCCGCGCGGGCGGGGCCGGGCAGCCGCCCGGTCTTCGTGAGGCTTGGCACGGGGTGGGGTGGTTACTCGTCCGTCGTGACTGACACACGACCACTCGCTCTGATCACCGGCGCGTCCAGTGGGATCGGCCGGGAACTCGCCCAGCAGTTCGCGTCCCACGGGTACGACCTCGTGGTGAACGCCGAGGACGAGTCGCTGGAGTCCGCCGCCCGGAGCCTCCGGGAGTCGGGCGCCGAGGTCCGCGCGGTGCGGGCCGACCTGAGGACCAACGAGGGACGGTTCCGGCTGCTGGACGCGCTCGACGGACTCACGGTCGACGTCGCCGTCCTGAACGCCGGGGTGGGCCGGGGCGGTGCCTTCGTGGACACCGACCTCGCCGACGACCAGGAGGTCATCGACCTCAACGTCACCGCGACCGTACGGCTGGCCAAGCCGCTGCTGCGGGCCATGGTGACGCGCGGAGCAGGGCGGCTCGCCTTCACCTCGTCCGTGGCCTCGGAGATGCCCGGTCCCTTCCAGCCCGTCTACAACGCGTCCAAGTCGTTCGTGCAGTCCTTCGCCCAGGCACTGGCCGAAGAGGTGGAGGACACCGGCGTGACGATCACCTCCTTCATGCCGGGCCCGACGGACACGGACTTCTTCGAGCGGGCGGGCATGGCGGACGACACCCGCATCGGGACCATGAAGAAGGACGATCCCGCACAGGTGGCCGAGCAGGCCTTCGAGGCGATCGTGAAGGGCCGGAGCAAGGCCCTGACCGGATCACTGAAGACCAAGGCCCAGGGCCTGGCAGGGAAGGTGCTGCCCGACGGTCTCAAGGCGGCGGCCCACCGGCGGCTGGCCGAGCCGGAGACGGGCAAGGCCCCAGACGAGACGGAATGAGACTGAGGCAGCCGTCGCCGACGGGGGCCTCGCAACGAGCCCCGCGGGTCCGCGGAGGGCGGCCGGGTCACCCATGTGACCGAGGTGGTGAGGCGCTCGGAGGCGAAGCCACGCGGTGGGCGTTGCGCCGGACGTTTCAAAGGGAGCCTGTGCGCTACCCGTCTGATCGACAAGCGTTCCGACGCGCAGACGAAGCGAGGAGGAGAGCCGATGTCAAATCCACAACAGCCCGAGCTGCGGCGCAGTGACAAGGGGGCTGGAACTCCCCAGGACAGCCAGTCCCGCAAGGCGGCGCAGTCCACCCATGAGGGCGGTCATGCCCATGGCACGGACCGCGGGGACAAGGGCGGAGGCAGGGGAGGCGGCACCCCTCCTGAGCAGAAGCCGGACCACCCGGCCTGACCTCGCCCCGTGAACGAATGAGCAAGGAGGTCCCGTGACCTTTCCGGAGGAGAACCGTCCGAAGACGACGTCCACCGACCACGTCATCGAGACGCCGGACGAGAAGACGTCGCCGCACGGCGACGGTGCCACCGGGCGCACCCTGCGCGAGGCGCTGGAGGAGGCTGGAATCAGCCCGGACGACGTGCGCGCCGAAAGCTGACGTCGTCGGCGAAGGGCCGGCCCCGGCGGATGCCCGTGTCACGCGGATCATCGCCGGGGCCCAGGTCTGTGGGTGAGGGCCTGATGCCGCAGTGCTGCGTGGGGTCCTATCCCTTGTGGTGGGCGGTGAGGGGGTCGCCGGCCTTGTCGACGGCTTCGGCGATCCAGGCCATGGCCTCGGGCACGTCGTAGTTCCCGGCGTGCGGCTGGTTCCAGGCCAGCCGGTAGTCGAGGTTCCTGACCTGGGGGTCCGCGGCGAGGGCGCGGTCGAGGTTGACCGAGACGGTGAACGCGGTGTCACGGTCGCGGGTGCCGTGGCGGACGTACCAGTTCGGTGCGGCGTCGGCGCTGGTCCCGATGAAGTCCATCGGGTTGATCAGGTGGACCTGGTCGTCCACGGTGGTGGTCTTCTTCGCGGTGTACTGCTTCCAGGTGAGCCCGGTGTCGTCGAGGCCGCTTCCGTCACCGGCGACGTCGTTGTGGTTCCAGCTGTACTCGGTGTAGTTCATGTACCGCTGGCTGGGCGGGCCGAAGAGGTCGGTCTCGGTGCCGCTGGTGGTGTTCCCGTTGACGCCCACGGCGTCGAAGGCGGGAGTCGTCTTGAGAGGGGCCTGGGTGGCGACGAAGGCGAGGTAGTTCGCCATGTCGACCGAGCGCACCTTGCCGGTGGCGGTGTCGACGTCGATCCAGTTGTTGACGTACGACTTGGTGGAGCCACCCGAAGTGATCTCGAAGGTGCCGCCCAGCGGTGGGATCGTGTGCGCGGGGTCGGCCTTCAGATAGGTCTCGGCGGAACGGGCGACCTCGTTCTCGATGGTGTCGAGGAGGGCGGCCGCGGTGAGCCGGGAGCCGTCGGCATTGCGCAGTCCGAGGCCCTTCTCGTACGCCGCGAACCGCTCCGCGATCGCTGTCGCGTCGGCGGGCGAGGGGTTGGAGCCGGTGGCGTCACGCGTACCGAGGACGTTGTACAGCCACTCGTAGGCGATGTCGGCGTTGCCGAGGTCGGTGATGGGGCAGTAGGCGTTGACGGCGAAGACGTCGTCACGCAGGGTGCTGCGGCCCTGGGCGTCGACACCGGCGGCGCCGATCGCGGCGAGGTAGGGGTTGTACTCGGCGCTGTTCCCCGAGGCGCCCAGAATGGACACCAGCGCGCCGCCGCCGCTGGTCCCGTTGATCACGATTCGCTCGGCACTGCCGGGCATCGCGGCGTCGTTGAGGCGCAGGTAGCGGACGGCCGCCTTGGCGTCGACCACGGCGGCGGGCGCCTTGCCGGGGGCCGAACCGTCGGCGCCGACCAGTCCGCGGCTTCGGTTGGCGACGTCGACGAAGACGTAGCCCGCCTTCAGCGCGGCACCGACGTTGCTGGTGGCGCTGTTGTACGACGTGCCCGCCGTGACGCTCGCCCGTATGTAGCTGGCCTTCCAGCCGCTGTTGTTGACCGCGAAGTAGATCGGGGTGCGCTGGTCGCCGAAGGCGCTCTCGGGCACGAAGACGTTCATGCTCTGGTATCCGCAGGCGGTGTTCGGGATCGTGGTGCTGCCGCCGCCGGGCCCGCTGGGCTGCTGGGCCGCTGCCGCCACCGGGTTGGCGACGTAGCAGAGTTCCTTGTACCAGCGCACGTGCACCGGCCGGCCGTCCACGGTGACGGTGATCGTCGTGTACGCGGCCGAGTGGAAGTCGAGCGCGGCATCCTGCGGGTCCACCGAATGCCCGTGGCGGACGTTGGGTGCCGCTGCGGCGACGGAGGTCGGTACCGCGATCGCCGTGAGCACCAGTGACCCCGCGAGCGCCATCGTTCCCAGCAGGCGACCGCGGGGCGCGGGGAGTTGTGGGCCCGCCGCCGGGTGAGTCATCACGTCACGTCGGTCAGTCGCAGAGAGCCTTTGCATGCGTCTCCCCTCATCGAGCACCAAGTGCTTCGCTCAGGCCCCGGGTCCGAGGCGTGACGCACGCTACAAGATTGTTAACAATAAGCCCAGCGATATTGCAGACATTCCATGCGGGGTGCGGGGACCCCAAGTCGTGGCTGCGCTCAGGGGTGTACGTCTGTGTGTCGGTGACCCTGTCGAACCGCGACTGTGCCTCCGGCGCACCGCGGTCGCCGCGGCCTCGGGTGGGCCACGGCGACCGCGGTGTCGGCGTCGTCATGCCTGGGGAACGCCCGCGGCGACGGGTGCGCGGGTGGCGCGCAGGCGCTGGGCGAGCAGGGCGAGGGCGCACAGGGCGGCGACTGTCGCCGCGTAGGTGACGAAGGTGTCCTTGAGGCCGGCGTGCGTGGCGGCGATGCCGGCGATCACGGCCGGGATGCTGAAGGCCAGGTAGGAGATGACGAAGGCGACGGAGAGCAGTTCGCTGCGTTCGGCGGGGCGGGCTATGCGGGCCAGGGTGCCGAAGCTGGCGAGGGCGGAGCCGCCGAAGCCGACGCCCGCGATCGCGGTGCCGAGCGCGGCCGTGGTCAGGGAGTGTTCCTCCACGCCGGTCAGGGCGACGGCCGTGCCGACGAGGAGCAGGGTCGCGCTGACGGCGAGGGTCCGTCCGACGGGCCAGCCGCGCAGGGCGAGGGCGGTGAGGAAGGCCGGGCCGGTGAGGAGGGTGACCACGAGTCCGCCGACGACGTGGCTGGAGAGGCCGAAGAGGCCGACGGCGACGGACGGACCGAGGGAGAGGTAGAGGCCGCCGAGCGCCCAGCTCGCGATGAGGATCGGGACCAGGCTCAGCAGGTCGGCCCGCAGGTGGGGGGCGATGCGCAGACGGGGCTGGAGCGAACGGGCGGCGCCGGGGCGGCGCAGCGAGGTCTCGGGCAGGGCCGACAGGAGGGCGCCGGCCACCACGAGGGCGGTGAGCAGCAGCACGTAGACGAGGCGGGTGGGGTGCGGCCCGTACTCGATGAGGAGCCCGCATCCGAGGGAGCCGAGTCCCAGTCCGAACGTGGGTGCGGTGCCGGTGACGAGGCCCGCCCGGTGGGGGGCGTGTGTGGGGTTGAGGTCGGACAGGGCGGCGCCGAGCGTGGTCATGGCGGCCCCGGTGGCGATGCCCTGGATGAGGCGTGCGGTCAGCAGCAGGCCGACGTTGCCCGCGGTGAGGAACAGGACCATCGAGGCGGCTTCGAGGGCGATTGCGCCCAGCAGGACCGGGCGGCGGCCGAGGTGATCGGAAAGGGCGCCGAGGACGAGCAGGGCCGCGATCATGCCGAGTACGTAGACGGCGAAGACCGTGGTGAGGGTGGTGGGGGAGAAGTGCCACTGCTGCTGGTAGACGACGTAGAGCGGGGAGGGGGCGCTGGAGGCGGCCATGAACAGGACGAAGACCACCGCGAGGGAGGCGAAGGCGACGGGACGGCTCAGCCGTCGCCTCTCCCGCGGTGGTGCCACGCGGTCGGTGGGCGGCGGGAAGGTCTGGAGCTGGGACGGGGCGGGACCGGACACGACGCGACTCCAAAAGCAGTGATCGATGCGTTTAGGACGCTACCACTAACGCAACGATCAGTGCGATAATTTCCCCATGGCTGAATCGTCGACCCAGGTACGTCCCGGCGGCCGCTCCGCGAAGGTGCGGGCGGCCGTCCACCGCGCCGTCGCGGAACTCCTCGCCGAGGAGGAAGCAGAGACCCTGACCCTGCCCGCCGTCGCCGCGCGCGCCGGCGTCCACCCCACCACCCTCTACCGGCGCTGGGGGTCCACCGCTCAGCTCCTCAACGACGTCGCCACCAGCCGCTTCTCCGACGACCTGGTCGTCCCCGACTCCGGCTCACTCGCCGGCGATCTCCAGCGCTGGCTCGCCGACGTGGCCACCGACGTCGCCGACCCGGACACCCTCGCCCTCATGCGGGCGACCATCGGCTCCGGCCCGGCAGGCGGCTGCGCGTGCGTAGAGGACCGCCACCGCCAGCTCCGCGCGATCATCCGGCGCGAACAGGACCGCGGAGGGAAGGCACTCGACGTGGAGAGCGCCGCGGACTTCCTCCTCGGCCCCCTGTACTACCGCGCCGTCTTCACCCCCGAGCCCGCCTCCGCCGACTGGGCCCGCACCCTGGTGTCCACCTATCTGGCGACGCTCCGGACGCCCTGAACCGCACACCGGCCGCGAAGGCACATCCGGTCACGTCCACAGCAGTGGTGTGTCGGCGGCCGCCCGCTGATCTTGTCTGGGGGCCACGCCGGCGGCGGATCGCCGCATCCAAGTGGGGTGCGGTTGCGGGGAACATTGCTTTCAGCGCATCGACGGCGTGCCGCAACCAGCCGGGACGGCGCCGGCGCCGATGTCCGTCCCTCCTCCAGGAGCAGCCACATGAACCGACGTACCCGCCTGGCTCTTGCATTGGCCCTGATCGGAATGCTGGGCGGATGCGGTTCCGCTGTGGACGGAGATTCCTCCGGGACCGGAGAAAAGCCGTTCTGGCAGGCCGAGTTCGACGGAGCGTCGGCCACTCGTCCGTCGGCAAGGTTCTGGAACACCGAGATCGGGAACCGGGACGCCGAGGGGTGGGGCAACAACGAACTCCAGTACTACACGGACGACTCGTCCAACTCGGCCCTCGACGGTGACGGGCACCTCTTGATCTCCGCACGGCCTGCCCCGGCCGGATCCGAACTGCCCTGTCACACACGGCGCTTCTGCCCGTGGACATCGGCCCGCCTCACCACGGAGGGAAAGGTTTCGCTCACCCGGGGAAGAGCGGAGGTCCGAGCGAAACTGCCCACTGGCACGGGATTGCTGCCCGCGGTGTGGATGCTGGGCAACAACGGAGTCGAGTGGCCAGGGCAGGGCGAGATCGACATCTGCGAGGTGGTCGGCGGAGAACCTCAAACGGTGTACGGCACCGCGCACGGACCGACCTACTACAACGACAACGGGATCGGTGGCTCCACCACTCTCCCTGCCGACGCGTCGCAGGCGTTCCACGTCTACGCCGTCGACAAGCAGCCGCACCGCATCACGTGGTCCGTCGACGGAAAGCCGTACTTCACGTTGACCCCGTCGCAGGTGCCGCGACCTCGCGACTGGGTCTTCGAACAGGACATGCATCTGCTGCTCAACGTCGCTGTAGGAGGCGATTGGCCTGGCCCTCCCGGCGCGTCGACGCCGTCGCCCGCGACGATGACGGTCGACTACGTGCGCTTCTACGGCGAGGGCCACAGCGGATGAGAGTCCGCAGCCGGCCACGCGACTGCCCTCGCGCCGGGCACGCTGTGGAGTCGGGGGAGTTTGCACCGCGGCCTTCGCTCTCGGAGCGCAGGCTGAAGCAGATCGGGGAATGTTCGGTGGGGCCGGCCCGTTCGGCGCAACTCCCCACTGTTCAGCCGCCGTTGCCACGCGGCGCCCTTGCTGGCGTCTACAGCCACGAGCGGGGCGAGGAGTCCTTGAGCTTGTCGCTTAAGGTCCAGCGTCGAACGCGGCTCGAACTTGATCAGCGTTTCGGAGCTGTACACGTGTCTGACCGCGCGGGGCGACGCCTTGTTCGAGTTGTGCGGCGCCCTGCTGTGCACGGATGGACCGGTGCGGACACTGGTCGATCTCGCGCTCGCGCCCGAACACCGCCGTGGGCACGGAGCTCTGTGCGGCGGGCTCAACCGGGGCCGGATCGATGCCGCCCGGCTGCGCCGGGCTCTGGCTGGGATGCCGCTGCCGAGGGCCGCGGACGGTCGGTCGGTGTTGGCGGTGGATGTCTCTCCGTGACTTCGGCCGGACGCCGGCAGGTGTGCTGACCGGGCCTTTTGCCATACGTTCGGCCGGGTGAGGGCAAGCACCAGATGGTGCCTGGCCGGCCTTACTCGGTAGTGGCCGCGCTGGAGACGGGGCGCACGTCCTGGACTGCGGTGCTGGACGCGGTCTGCCTGGAGCCCGGCGCCGACGTCGCCGCTGTGACCACGGGGCATCCGCGAGGTCATCGGCGCCTCGTCGCCGCCGGCCAGCGGCGGCTGGGTGCCCCGGAGGTCCTTGTCGTACTGGACGCCGGATACGACGCCCCGCGCATCGCCCACCTACTCGTCGGGCTGCCCGTCGAGATCCTCGGCCGGCTCCGGTCCGATCGCGTGATGCGGCGTCCGACGCCATCCCGTGAAGCGATTCACCTGGCCAGCCCCAAGGGTGGCCAACCGCCCAAGCACGGCGGCGAGTTCGTCTTCGGAAAGCCCGCGACCTGGGGCGTCGAGCAGGCCGTTCACGGGACTCCGGCGGCACTCCATGCTCCGAAGCATGTCAGGCCACCCAGCCCACCGGCTCGACCGAAGGGACAGTGGCCGGACCCCCTGCCCACCCGGTGGCGGATCGAATCTCCCGCCGAGGACTTTCGGCGTACGCCGAAACCGATTGTCGCCGCACCGCGGCCCAGGTGAGTCTTCTCGGCAGGCCCGGCCCACCCGGCCGAACCACCACCGACAGAGACGGGGAACTCACCATGCGCACCTCGCGTTCACTGCGGTTGCTCGGCGCGGCGGCTGGCGGCCCGTCGCCCATCGCACCGGACGCGGCCCACCCGGCCGCCGTGGGCCACGGCACCTGTGACCATCCCGACGGGCGGATGTCCCGCGCTGCGCCGGTGTGCGGCGGCAACGTCCTCGACCGTACAAAGCGGTACTGAGCCATGTTCCGATGGAGCAGATGGCGTTCCGTAGCAGTGCTGTGCGCCGTGGTCATGGCCGTGATGACCGCCCTGCTCAGCCCTTCGGCCACCGCGGCAACGAACGCGGCGACGGACGCGGCGTCGTCCGCGCCACATGACGCGGCCGGTGTCACCGTGTCGGCCGGTGTGACGGCGGGAGTCGCCGTCTTCGACCGGCAGACCGGCACCTTCACCGAGCAGCTGAACCCGAACATGCAGTTCCGGTCGGCCTCCGTGGTCAAACTGCTGATCGCGCTGGACTACCTCTGGAACCGCGGCCCGGACTACCAGATCCCGTCCGGTGACCAGGCCAAGTGGAACTCCATGCTGCGCAGCAGCGACGACGACGCGGCCAGCGAGTTCTGGGTGCGCAACGGCGGGGGTTCGATCGTCACCCGGATGGCCCGTGAGCTGTCCCTCTCCAGCAACACGACCCCACCGCCGGCCAACCAGGACGGCATGTGGGGCTACACAGCCTTGACGGCCGCGGACACGGTGAAGATCTACCGTTACCTGCTGGACACGGCGCCCACCCGCGTCCGCGAACTGATCATGGGCAATCTGAAGCAGTCCACACGCTGCTCCGCCACCGACCACTTCGACCAACACTTCGGTATCGCGGGCGCCTTCAACAAGCCGTGGGCCGTGAAACAGGGCTGGTCGGGTTTCGGTGACATCGAGCAAGGTACGTGCCGCCCCGCCACGTCGGCCCTCAACGGCAGGGCAGCGTCCGTCGATCTGACGAAACCGGCGCTGCACACGACCGGGACGGTGGGGTCCGGTGACCGCTCCATCGTGGCCGTGTACACCCTGCACGACGTCGGCACCTCGTACGGCAAGGCGTACACCGACCTGGGCAGGCTGACCCGTTCGCTGAACGTTCCCGGTGGCGTACGACCGGCGGGCATGTGGTTCGGCACCTGGAGCTCCGGTGTCAACGTCCGCCCCGAGCCCAACACCACCCGCGACCCGCTCCTCCAGCTCCCCGCCGGGGTCGAGGTGCTGGTCGGCTGCCAGACGCGAGGGGAGACCGTCTCGGTCCCTCCCTACACCAACGAGTGGTGGGCCTACCTGCCTCAGTACGGGGGCTATGTCAGCAACATCTACATGAGCAGTCCGGACAACCAACTGCCCGGCGTCGCGCAGTGCTGAGCAGTGCATCACGGTGCTGCGAAGGGCGTGCGGGAAGAGCCGGGCAGGCACCCGGCACCTTTCGGCCGAACTCGAAAACCAATGAGAAAAGGACAGGTGGATGACCAGGACCAGGAAGTATCTCTCCCTTGGGATTGCAGCCCTCGCCCTGACGGCGGGCGGTGTGATCGCCGCCCCTTCGGCCAGTGCCGCTGCCAGCGCCGAGTGCGGAGTCCGGGCGAGCGACGGCCGGCTGTGGTGCGGGAACCAAGCCCCCGCAATTCTGCGCTCGGGCGCCTACCACGAAGCGAACATAACGGGCCAGCTCTACTCCAACTTCAGCTGGTTCGACTGCTGGACCTATGGTGGACTGCACGGCGGCGGCAACACCACCTGGTACCACACCAAGGGTGACTGGACCGCTCCTGGCTACGACGGGTGGGGCTACGTCCCGGCGGACTGGGTCAACACGCCGTCCTCGTTCGACGCCGATCCGAGCGCGCGCGGTCTGCGGCACTGCTGAGAGCAGCACTGCCGAGCTCGCCGGACCACTCCTTGATGTCGTCGGTCTCGTCCACGAGACCGACGACATCGTCGTCGTGGCGCCCCATGTCGGCGACCCGTTCCTGGACGCGTTACTGGCAGCCGCCGGGCCTCTCGTGCGTGCCTGACCGAACCGTACGTTCAGCGTTCGTGCCCTGCTCACCAGCGCGCACAGACGATTGGGTGCAGCGCCGGGCGACTGCTGATTCAACGGGGGTACGCACCGTCGCGCTGAGCCCCGGGGTGCCACGGTATGTAGGCGCATACAGGGCACGCATACACCTCGATGTCGAGGACGTGGACGCCGATGCTGCCGTAGGAGATTCCCGCCGACACCGCGCGGACGTCAGTGGCGTGGCGCAGTAGCAGAAGGCCCGGCCCGTGTACTGCTCCCCGCTGAGTTCCATCGCGGGTCCTGTCACCCGCCGACACGACGCATGACACAAGACGCATCACGCATGACGCTCGAGAGCAGGTATGACCACCCGTCAGCGTGAGCGCCGGGCCGCCGACGGGCCGGCCGTACAGCAGGCACTACGTCCACCGGGGGGAGGGCGCCCCCGCAGGATGACCTGCCTGCCTGATCGTGGCGGGCGACCGGAATTCCTAGCGTGGTGGCCAGGCCGCAACGGCGGCTCGACCGATACGCAAGGAGCGACTGATGAGGCCCAAGTTCACCTCACGTGTGGTGCTCACAACGCTGGTGGCCGCGTTGGCCGGCATCGTCACGGCCCCGCCCGCCACGGCCGCGACAGAGACCGAGCCGCTACGCGGTGGGACGTACGCCACGTCGCACAGCCGGGATCTGCAGGCCCAGGTGGACGCGATCATGAAGACCGGGACCGTCGGGGTCGTGGCCCGGTCGACGGGCCCGCGAGGTTCCCGGTACGCGACCGGAGGAGTCGCCGACCGGGCGTCGGGCGACCTGGCACGCCCCGGCGACCGGTTCCGCATCGCCAGCACCACCAAGACGTTCGTGGCGACGGTGATGCTGCAACTCGTCGGCGAGGGGCGCCTGTCGCTGGAGGACACCGTGGAGCGGTGGCTGCCCGGAGCCGTGTTCGGGCACGGCAACGACGGCAGCGCGATCACCGTACGGCAACTGCTGCAACACACCAGCGGCCTGTTCGACTACACCGCGGACTTCCCCGAGTTCGCATCCCTGGCCGGCTATCAGGCCGGCCGCTACACCACCTGGACTCCGGAAGAACTGGTCGCCATCGCGATGCGGCACGCACCGAACTTCCGGCCTGGCACCGGCTGGAGCTACTCCAATACCAACTACATCCTCGCTGGGATGATTGTTGAGAAGGTCACCGGGCACAGTTGGGAGCACGAGGTCACCACACGCCTCATCCGCCCGCTGGGCCTGCGCGACACTCTCGTCCCGAGCACCTACCCGCGGATACCCGGCCGCCACCTGCGGGCCTACTCGGCCTTCGGCGAGGCCGTACCGGAGGCCGACGTCACCGAGTTCAACCCTTCCGCCGGGGGCGCGGCGGGCGCCATGATCAGCACGACGGCTGACCTCTCCCGCTTCTACCAGGCGCTCCTCGCAGGCCGGCTGCTGCGTCCGGCACAGCTCACGGCCATGAAGACGACCGTGCGGGCCCCGGAGTTGGACCCCGGCTGGCCCGGCGTGCGCTACGGTCTCGGCCTGATGGAGGTCCCCCTGTCCTGCGGCGGCTCCTACTTCGGCCACGGGGGCGATGTGCCCGGCTACACGACCCGCAACGGCATCAGCGCGGACGGCCGCCGGGCGGTGGTCCTGAACGCCACCGGGGACGGCTCGTCGGACTCCTCCACCCAGCGGGCCGAGAACCATCTGATCGACACAGAACTCTGCGCGTAGCCACGTGAACCGAGGCCGGGCACCCGCTGTGCGAAGGTGACGCACCGCGGCGGAAAACGACCTCAAGGCGGCGTGCCGAAACTCTTTTGGATCTCGCGGCAACCCCGTGCGGTTCCTGTGGCCACAAGGAGGTGGATTCGATCACCGCGGTGATCGAGCCGGCTCTGTCTGATGAACGGCTGCAAGGAGAACACCCCCCATGAGAAACCCCACGAACGGCGGGCGGCACCGTCGGCGATGGACCGCGACCGGTCTGGTGCTCGGTGTGCCGGCCATCCTGGTGCCGTATCTGCTGTTCGCGCAGGAGGACTCGCAGGCGGCGACGGTCGACGGCGACGCCTACTACCGGCTGGTGTCGGTGCGCAGTGGCAAGGTGCTGGACGTCGACGGGTACTCCACGGCTGACGGCACCCGGATCCAGCAGTGGACGGACCAGAACACCGCCAACCAGCAGTGGCGGCTCAAGCCTGCCGGGGGCGGCTACTACGAGCTGGTGAACCGAAACAGCGGCAAGGTGCTGGGCATCGCGGGCGGTTCGACGGCGAAGTCGGCAGCCGCCGAGCAGCAGACTGATCGTTCGGCCACCTCGCAGGAGTGGCGGATCGATCAGGTGGGCGCCTCGGGTGCCGTGACCCTCACCTCCCGCAGGAGCGCCCAGGTTCTGAGCGTCGCGGGTGACTCTGCGGTCGAGGGCGCGGCGGTCGTCCAGTCTCCCGGCACGGGTGGTGCCGGGCAGAAGTGGAAGCTGGTGAAGGTCGCCGGGGTTGGGGCCACCGGGGAACGGACGGCGGCTGCGGGCGCATCGTACGTGTGGAAGAACGCCCAGGTGGTGGGCGGGGGTTATGTCACAGGGCTGGTGTTCAACCCTCGGGAGAAGGGGCTGCTGTACGCACGCACCGACATGGGTGGCGCCTATCGCTGGGACACCGGGGCGCAGCAGTGGATCCCGCTGACCGACTGGATCGGCGAGAAGGACTGGAACCTGCTGGGAATCGACTCGCTGGCCACCGACCCTGTCGACCCCAAGCGGCTCTACCTGGGGGCGGGCACCTACACCAACGACTGGGCCGGCAACGGCGCGATCCTGCGCTCCACCGACCGGGGCCGCACCTTCCAACGCACTGATCTGCCCTTCAAGCTGGGCGGCAACGAGGACGGCCGCGGGGCCGGTGAACGGCTCGTGGTCGACCCGGCGGACCACCGCACGCTGCTGCTCGGCACCCGCAAGAACGGCCTGTGGCGCAGCAGTGACTACGGGATGACGTGGCGTCAGGTCTCGTCCTTCCCTGTCAAGGACGGGGCGGGCAGCGGCGGCGGCATCTCCTTCGTGACGTACGGCCCGGCCGGAAGCAAGACGGTCTACGTCGGTGTCGGCGACAAGTCCACCTCCCTGTACCGCTCCACCGACGGCGGCAGCACTTGGCAGGCCGTCCCCGGGCAGCCCACCGGCGAACTGCCGCAGCACGGTGTGATCTCCGGTGACGGCTCGTTGTACCTGACGTACACGAACAACCTCGGACCCAACGGCGTGACCGGGGGTTCGGTGTGGAAGTACACGCCGGCGGGCGGTGCGTGGAGGAACGTCTCGCCGTCCCAGGGCAGTTACGGGTTCTCCGGTCTGACCGTCGACCCGCGCAAGCCGTCCACGGTGATGGTCACCACCCTCGGCCGCTGGTGGCCGCAGGACGAGATCTACCGGACCACCGACGGCGGTGCGACCTGGAAGGCACTGGCCGACAAGTCATTGCGGAACGCCTCCGCCGCCCCCTACGTCGGCACCCACACGGGGCACTGGATGACCGCCTTGGCCATCGATCCCTTCGACTCCGGGCATGTGCTGTACGGCACCGGCAACGGCATCCTGCGCAGCAAGGACGCGAACGCCTCCGACAGCGGAGGCACCAGCCACTGGAGCATGGGCGCCCGGGGTCTGGAGGAGACCGCGCTGATGGACGCGATCGCCCCGCCTGGCGGCGCCACCGTCATCACCGCCATGGGCGACCAGGGCGGCTTCCGTCACGACGACCTGACCAAGGTGCCCGCCGGGCGGCTGAAGAACCCGCTGATGACCAACAGCACCGACATCGACTTCGCCCAGTCCAAGCCGTCGATGATGGTCCGCGTCGGCAAGGGCGGTGCACAGGACGGTGCCTACTCCTCCGACGGCGGGCTCACCTGGCACGGTTTCAGGGCGGAGCCGGTGGCCGGCGCTGACAGCGGCCGCATAGCGCTCGCCGCGGACGGCTCCGTCATGGTGTGGACCGAGGCCGGCCAGGCCCCTTATCGCTCGACCGACAAGGGGGCGAGCTGGTCGCGGGTCGCTGGTCTGGGAACCGAAGCCGTGGTGGTCGCCGACCGTTCTGCGGCGAAGACCTTCTACTCGCTGTCCGGTGGAACGCTCTACGGCAGCACCGACGGCGGCGCGACCTTCACCGCCCGCGCCACGGGCCTGCCCAACGGCCGACTCACGGCCGTCCCCGGTGTCGCCGGGGACCTGTGGATCTCCGGCGGCGACACGGGCCTGCTGCACTCCACCGACGGCGGCCGCACCTTCACCACCCTGAGGTCGGTGACATCCGCCTCCGCCCTCGGCTTCGGCAAGGCCAGGCCAGGCACCAACTACCAGGCCCTGTACATGATCGGCACGGTCAGGAACGTCACCGGAGTCTTCCGCTCCACCGACAAGGGCGCGACCTGGATCCGCGTCAACGACAAGGCCCACCAGTGGGGGGCCATCGGCGGGGTCGGTGTCATCACCGGTGACCCCGACACCTTCGGCCGGGTGTATGTCGGCACCAACGGCCGCGGCCTCCAGTACGGCACCCCGTCGTCCTGACCCGCTGACCGTCCCACGGGCGGTTGACGGTTGACGCCGACGGCCCTGCCCCGGCCGCACGACCTCTCACAGGCGTCGCGGTCGGGGCCGAAGGGCGTGATCGCACCACGTCGGGCGAACACGGAACGGCCTCGTGAGCCGGCGACCGCACTCCATGCCGCTGGCTGTCGCGGCAGGGCACCTCCACACGCGAAAGACCCGCGTCACGGGGGCGCTGGACTCTCGCGCCGACGGCTGCCCCTGTTCGCTGTACGCCGAGGGATTTCGGGCGGCGGGATCAACCCAGGAATCGGGCCCCGGCTCTCGTACGCGCGACAGCTCGAGCCGGGGCGACCTCCCACACGGCGGCCCGCGCGCCGGTTTCTGCCTCCCCCGCGGCTCACCAGCAGATTTCGTGCGGGCGTGCGATGTGATCACTCGATCGTGAGTTCTTCCCTGCGTGCCGTGGGTGCGGCGCGATTCTGGGCCGGACGGCGTGTGACCGACGCCGCTCGGACGTTGACGGGAGAACGACGGGCATGACGCAGGGAGCGGGCGGCCGTGAGGGCCTGGACGAGCAGGTGCTGCTGCTGGTGGCCGGAGTGGCCGATCTGGCGGTGAGCACGCTGGGGTCGGCTCTGGGGACGATGCAGGGACTGCTGCGCCGCTCCGACGTCGCGGATCTTGCCGCGGAGGCCGAGCAGGACCTGAGGGCGCGCGGCCGCATCGCGCTGGATCGGTGCGCCACCGTTCCTCCGGCTCACTTGGAGATCCTCGCCCGGCATGCCCTGTCCCGGCGGGTCTCCGGCGATGTCTGAGCAGTGGGAGTCGGCCGCGTTCAAGAGGCGCGTGGACGAGATACTGCGGGATTTCGTCGCGCGGGAAGCCGACCAGCTGACGGGGATCGACCCTGCTCTGGCGCCGGTGGCCGGACAACTGGAGGCGGCGGTCGCCGAGGGCAAGCGCCTGCGGGCGGCGTTCTGCTACTGGGGCTGGCGGGCGGCAGGGCAACCGGACAGTGACGCGCTGCTGCGGGCGGCAACCTCCATGGAGCTGGTGCACGCCGCTGCGATGGTGCACGACGATCTCATCGACGACAGTCCGTTGCGGCACGGCCGGCCCACGGCGCATGTCGCGCTGCGCGGGGCGGTTCGTCGTCGCCCGCGTGCCGTCTCGGCTGCGAGGTCACTGGCGATGCTGGTCGGGGACCTGTTGATGTCTCTGGCAGGGCAGTTGTTCGCCACCAGCGGTCTGCCCGCCGCGTACCTGGCCCGGGCTCGGCCCTTGTGGTCGGCGCTGGCCCGCGAACTGGTCGCGGGCGAGTGCCTGGAGATCCTGCACACCGGAGCCGATCCGGACACCGCGAGATCGCTGAAGGTGATCCGCTACAAGACCGCCAAGTACACGGTCGAACAGCCTCTGTTGATCGGCGGCTTGCTGGGCGGGGCCGGTGAGCGGCTGCGCGAGGGCTACTCCGCCTACGGGCTGCCACTGGGCGAGGCCTTCCAACTGCGGGACGACCTGCTCGGCCTGTTCGGCGATCCGGGACAGACCGGCAAGGCCAACGCCGACGACGTGTGCGCCCATCGACCCACAGCCCTGCTGTCGGAGACCTGGCGTATCGCCGACAAGGACGAGCGGGAGCAGATGCGGGCCCTGTTCGGCCGACGTGACCTGGACAGCGCCGGCTTGGACACGGTCCGGGATCTGATGCGCCGACTGAAGGCACCCGACCGCGTCGAGGACATGATCACCGCGCGGGTCGAGACAGCCCTGGACGCTCTGCACGAGCTCGACGTCCCCGCGCACGCTGCCGCCGCCCTGTCCGCACTGGCGCACACTGCGACGGTCCGCTGGTCCTGAGCTCCCGCACTGCGGCCGGCTGTGCGTGCTCCGTGGTGGCCACCGCCCCGCCTCGCAACACCTCACCTATACAAGGAGTTCCGCCATGAGCTGCACCGAGGCCTCGATGGACGCCCTGCGGCAGGTGGGTGACGACCTCGCCGATGCCGTCGTCGCCGAGCTGTTCGAGCGCGGGGAAGTGGGCAAGTTCAACACCCTGATGCGCTACGTCTCCACCGCCGGAGCCCCCCTGCCTGACGGCCTGCCCGACGTCGCACGCGAGTACCTCCAGGTCACCAGCGTGCCACCGGCCTGGGTGGACTGGAACGAGATGGAGAAGGCCCGGCTGTTCTTCATCGACAACAACGTGCACATCTCCACCGCGCTGTCCTTCGCCTCCATGCCCGCCTGCTACGTCGTCCCACACGTCGCGAAACTGCTGTCAGCCACCCACGGGCTGAGCTACCCGTCCAAGCGCATGGCGGAGACCGGCCAGTTCACCGTGTACCTCATGCAGCCCGACGCCTTCGAGGCAGGCAGCCGGTTCATCCCCGCTGCACAGAAGGTGCGTCTGCTGCACGCCTCCATCCGCCACCACCTGAAGCGGGAGAACCGCTGGGACACCGCGGCGATGGGGACGCCGATCTGTCAGGAGGACATGATCGGCGGGCAGATGTTCTTCTCGCTCCTGGTCCTGGACGGCTTGCACCGACTCGGCATCCACATGAGCGTCGAGGGAGCCGAAGCGTACTTCTACGCCTGGCGTGTGGTCGGCGCGATCCTGGGGATCGACCAGGACGCCGTCCCCAAGACCCTGGAAGAGGCCCGGCAGTTCCTCGATCTGTACATGGTCCGGCACATGGGGCCCTCCGACGAAGGCGCCCGCCTGACCCGGCAACTCATCGACCTCTACGAGGAGGTCGTGCCCGGCACCCTTTTCGACCCCCTCGTCTCCGCCCTGATCCGCTACCTGATCGGCGACACCTGCGCCGACTGGCTTCAGGTCCCCCGCACCTCATGGGACACCGTCGTCAAGACGGTGCCCCACCTGCTCGGCGTGCTGGAGACCATCGAGGACCGCTCTCCCCTCGGGGCCTGGGCGCTGGACCGCCTCGGCCACCTCACCAGCATCTTCGAGTTGTCCTCTCTCACCCGGGGACGCGTCATGCACTACGCCATCCCCGAACAGCTGAAGCAAGACTTCGGTGTCAGCACCACGCTGGGACGCACGCACCGGTGGACACCACCCGTTGGCCTGAAGTGACGTGTTCTTGCGAGCACTTGTGCCCCGGACCACGGCAACCGTCGGAGTGAGGCCAGCCAATTAACTATTCGCGTCTTTCAATCGGTGTTTAAAGCAAGCGCCCTGATGGATCGTCATAAGGTTCTTTACAGGAGCTTCACAAATCCTGATGCAACCTTGACGAAGTGTGATGGAGGTCATGAGTGGGGTGTGCGAATTGCCACGCTATGCGTGGCTTTCCGTGCTCGACCTAGGGCTGGCTTCGTGTTTGCATGATGAAGAGGATGGTGATCGCCGGGGTGAGGGCTTCTCGCTCTGGGCGTAAGTAAGCCACTTCACGGGGGAGTTGGAACGCGCGCGTCAGAGCGATGCCGATAAGGCGTTCCTGTGCCCCCGAAAAGGCGAGACCGGTGACGACCGTCCGGTCTTCAATGACGAATTGGGGGATTGCAGTGAAGAAATACGGCAGAATGCCCGCGCGGTCGCAGCGCGGGAGGATTGTGCTGCGCGCACTGGGTGCGGCCGCGGTCGGCGCCCTGGCATGGATCACGGCGACCACGGGCATTCCCGGCGGGTCCTCGCAGGAGGCGGGCCCCGCCGCACTGGTCGCGGGGGAGACCCCCG
Organism: Streptomyces sp. NRRL B-24085; assembly: GCF_001282115.1. Classification (GTDB taxonomy): domain Bacteria; phylum Actinomycetota; class Actinomycetes; order Streptomycetales; family Streptomycetaceae; genus Streptomyces. The sequence goes on from NZ_LJBR01000040.1 coordinate 62,603, forward strand.
GTTACGCGGTGGAGGACTTCAACTACCCGCTGGCGGACAAGATCCTGGCCGAGAAGAAGATCCTCCTCAAGCGCGGGGACGGGCACATCACCCTGGCTGACTGTGCGAGCGGGACCGGTCTGCTGGAGATCATGGCCCGTGACAAAGCGGACAAGATCTGCTTCAAGGTGGTGGGCAGCTCCGGCTGGCTGACCCTGGAGATCCCCGCGGTCTACGCGATCAAGGGCAACGACTACACGACGGCGGTCGACATGACCGTGGGCACCGAGGAGAAGTCGTTCGACGTCCTCAAGAACTCCTGGACGCCGGTGGGCGAGGCCGCGGACCCGGAGGGCCGAGATCACATGCTCGTCGAGATCAGGTCCTCCAAGTAAACGCAGCCAACATTGTCATGCTCACCGCAGCGCAGCCCGATGCCCACGGGCCGCGTGGCCCTCGTGTCTAGGAATCAACACTCATGCACCTCTTCAGACGTCACCGTCTCTCCACGTTCGCCGCTGCCCTTCTCGCAGCCCCCCTCGTGCTGGGTGCCGTACCGGTCGCTACCGGCTCGGCTTCGGCGTTGGGTGGGGTCGATGCTCCGGCGGAGCTGACCTTTGTTGCGAAGGTCAATGTGGGTGAGCAGTCTGCCTGTACGGGCACTCTCGTCGACCCGCAGTGGGTTCTGACGGCGGCCAGTTGCTTTGCCGCGGATGGCAAGCTTTCCGCGGGTAAGCCCGCTGTCGCTACCACGGTCACGGTCGGCCGCACCGACCTGGCGCAGACCGGTGGGAGTGTTCAGCAGGCTCTTTGGCTTGTTCCGCACGCCGACCGTGACCTGGTCCTGGTCAGGCTGGCCGCCCGGGTCACCGATCCCGCCGTCAAGCCCGTGCGGCTGGCGACGACGCCGACTGTCGCGGGGGAGGAGTTGGTGCAGGCCGGGTTCGGGCGTACGAAGACCGAGTGGGTGCCCGACAAGCTGCACACCGGCACCTTCACCGTCGCCGCCACCACGAGCACGACGGTGGACCTCAACGGCTCCGACACCGCGACCGTCTGCAAGGGCGACGCCGGCGGCCCGGCCCTGCGCACGGTCAACGGCATTACGGAGCTCGTCGCCGTCAACTCCCGCTCCTCGCAGGGCGGATGTCTCGGCATCGACCCCGCCGAGACCCGTACCGGCGCCGTAGACACCCGCGTCGACGACCTGGGCACCTGGGTCAAGGAAGTCTTCAGCCGAGAGAAGATCACACCGGCGGACATCGACGGTGACGCCAAGGACGACCTGGTCCTGCAGCGCATCGACGGTTCCGTCGTCGTCCACCGCAACCTCGGCAGCAGCTTCGGTGCCGGCACCGTCATGTCCGCCGGATGGAGCCGTTTCCTCACCGGTACGGACATGGGTCGTCTGTACTTCGCTGACATCACGGGCGATGGCAAGGCTGACCTCATCGTTCATGGCACTGATGGCAATATCGCCGTTCGTAAGAACATGGGCACGTATTTTGATGGTGGCACGCACTGGAGCGCAGGTTGGGGTCGTTTCGTCACCGGTACGGACATGGGTCGTCTGTACTTCGCTGACATCACGGGCGATGGCAAGGCTGACCTCATCGTTCATGGCACTGATGGCAATATCGCCGTTCGTAAGAACATGGGCACGTATTTTGATGGTGGCACGCACTGGAGCGCAGGTTGGGGTCGTTTCGTCACCGGTACGGACATGGGGCGTCTGTACTTCGCTGACATCACGGGCGATGGCAAGGCCGATCTCATCGTTCATGGCACTGATGGCAATGTCTCGGTCCGTAAGAACATGGGCACGTATTTTGATGGCGGCACGCACTGGAGCGCAGGTTGGGGCCGATTCGTCACCGGTACCGACATGGGCCGCCTCCGCTTCGGCGATGCCACCGGTGACGGCAAGGCCGACCTGTTCGTCCACACGATCGGGGACGGCAAAGTCGCCGTCCGCAAGAACATGGGCACCTACTTCGACGGCGGAACCGTGATGATCACCCTCTGACAAGAGCGATTCCTCTGGCGCCACGCCGGAGAAACCGGCCACGGCCGCAGCTGACCCTGCTCCGCCCCACCGCCTCACCGCCCTCTGCACCGGAACCGACGCTCGACGCCGGTTCGCCCCACATCGGCGTTCCGGTTCGGAGGGCGGTCGCGCTCATCGCAGTCACAACCAGCCGACGTCACACGACACTTCACCCCAGGGACCCCCATGACCGTAAAACGTTCCCGATTGATGTGGGCGACCAGTACCGCGGTCGTCCTCGCCACCTTGGCGACCACCACCACGGCCTCGGCGTTGGGTGGGGTCGATGCTCCGGCGGAGCTGACCTTTGTTGCGAAGGTCAATGTGGGTGAGCAGTCTGCTTGTACTGGCACTCTCGTCGACCCGCAGTGGGTTCTGACGGCGGCCAGTTGCTTTGCCGCGGACGGCAAGCTTTCCGCGGGTAGGCCCGCTGTCGCCACCACGGTCACGGTCGGTCGCACCGACCTGGCGCAGACCGGTGGGAGTGTTCAGCAGGCTCTTTGGCTTGTTCCGCACGCCGACCGTGACCTGGTCCTGGTCAGGCTGGCCGCCCGGGTCACCGATCCCGCGGTCAAGCCCGTGCGGCTGGCGACGACGCCGGCTGTCGCGGGGGAGGAGTTGGTGCAGGCCGGGTTCGGGCGTACGAAGACCGAGTGGGTGCCGGACAAGCTGCACACCGGCACGTTCACCGTCGCCGCGACCGCGGCCACGACGGTGGACCTCAACGGCTCTGACACCGCGACCGTCTGCAAGGGCGACGCCGGCGGCCCCGCCCTGCGCACCGTCAACGGCACCACCGAGCTCGTCGCCGTCAACTCCCGCTCCTGGCAGGGCGGATGCCTCGGCATCGACCCAGCCGAGACCCGTACCGGTGCCGTCGACACCCGCGTCGACGACCTGAGCAACTGGGTGGCCTCCACCGTCGCCGTCCCCCACGTCACTGACCACACCGGCGACGGCAAGTCCGACGTCGCGTACCTGTACAACTCCGGGGCCAACGCCGACGGCACCAACCACACGGCCTTGTGGTTGCAGACCTCCACCGGCAGCGGCTTCAACGCGCCGGCGAAGTCATGGGATTCCGGCACTGGTTCCTGGGACTGGAACCGCAGCAAGACGGTGTCCGGCGATTTCAACGGAGACGGTCTCGCCGACGTCGGCGTGCTCTACAAGTACGCCAACACCTCCGACGGGCGCGGACACACCGCGCTCTGGACCTTCACTTCCACCAGCAGCGGATTCAAAGCACCGGTCAAGGTGTGGGATTCCGGTGACGGTTCGTGGACTTGGGACAGTTCCGCTCCGGTGGCGGGTGACTTCAACGGTGATGGTCTCGGCGATGTTGGTGTGCTCTATAAGTACGCGAGCACTTCTGACGGGCGGGGGCACACTGCGTTGTGGACGTTCACCTCGACCGGTTCTGGCATGAGTGCGCCGGTGAGGAAGTGGGATTCTGGTGACGGTTCGTGGACTTGGGACAGTTCCGCTCCGGTGGCGGGTGACTTCAACGGTGACGGTCTCGGTGACGTTGGTGTGCTCTATAAGTACGCGAGCACTTCTGACGGGCGCGGTCACACCGCGCTGTGGACCTTCACTTCCACTGGTTCTGGCATGAGTGCACCGGTGAGGAAGTGGGATTCCGGTGATGGTTCGTGGACTTGGGACAGTTCCGCTCCGGTGGCGGGTGACTTCAACGGTGACGGTCTCGGCGATGTTGGTGTCCTCTACAAGTACGCCAACACCTCCGACGGACGTGGTCACACCGCGCTGTGGACGTTCACCTCGACCGGTTCTGGCGTGAGTGCGCCGGTGAGGAAGTGGGACTCTGGCGACGGTTCGTGGACCTGGGACAATTCCGCCTTGATCGCGGGTGACTTCAATGGTGACGGCAAGTCCGACGTCGGCGCCTTCTACAAGTACGCCAACACCTCCGACGGACGCGGTCACTCGGCCTTGTGGACCTTCACCTCCACCGGCACCGGCATCAACGCACCCGTCAAGGTCTGGGACTCCGGCACCGGATCCTGGACCTGGGACCGGACCAAGGTCGCCTGACCACGCGTCAGATCGCACCGGCATCGTGAAGACGTGGTCCCGCGCGGCCGGCGAGGCCTCAAGGGACGCCATACCGTGTGCCAGGGACCACGCCTCCACTGAACTCATCAACCACTGACGGCACTGGAAGCCTGGAAGTCCGCGTCGCGGGGTGTGCGGCCGCCTCTCACGGCCGCACACCGCACACCAGGCTGCCAGGTCCGGCGGCACGACACCGAACCGCGCGCACGAGCACTCAACGCTCGCGACCACCAAAGGTGCTGCCGTGGTGAGCAGGGCGGGAGGGCGCGCCGGTGAGGGTGCAACCCGGCCGGGACAGGTCCAGTTGTGACCCCGCCGTAAGGCAGTCGCCGAGCATATGAACCTGCTGGCCGTAACTACGGCCCTGCACGGATGTTACGGCTCCACCCTGATCCACCTCACAGGGGTTGTTGTCGGTGCACTGCTCACCGGACTCGTTATGGGTGTTGTGGATGCCCACGACCGTGCTGCCATCAGGGGCGAGCAGCGCCGAACCTGAGGTGCCGTGCCAGGGGGCGCAGCCCTCGCCGGTGGCATAACGGATCGAGTGTTCCTGCTGGTAGCCGCCCTCGCGCAGGTGCGCCACCACGGCTTCGGCGGTGCAGTCGAGCCGACCGCCGCTGTAGGCCAAGGTCAGCGGATCACCTGCGCGTACGGCGGTTGAGGTGAGCCGGAAGACCTTCGCACGCTCGGCCTTCAGCTGTGCGTAGGTCTTGTCCAGGCGGTAGAGGGCGATGTCGGTTCCGGTCATCGTCGCGTACACCAACCGATCGGCACGGGCGATGGTCCGGGGATAACCCTGAGGATCGGCGATCGGCACCTCACGGTCGGCGGGCTGGTCCACCAACGCGCCACCAGGTGCGGGCAGTTGTCCCTGCACGCAGTGACCGTTGGTCAGCAGCAACGCCCGGTCCTGCGGCCGGGACACCGCCGTAGTGATCACTGAACCCACGCAGTTGCCCAGATCCGTGGCACCTTCCACGTTCGGGATCTGGTCGTCAGGGGGCACGTCGGTGCCGCTGATGATGCCGTTGATCCAGTCGGTGTGCCGGGTGACATCGGTGTAGAGCGTCTTGCCGCTCTCGTCGGGACCGCTGACCACGCCGGCCACCGCCCACCGGCCCCCTTGGCGGACCAGCGCCGGTCCTCCGGAGTCCATGTTCGACGCGGCGACACGGCCGTCGGCGCTGCCGACGCACAACTCTCCGACGGACGCGGCTGACGGACACGCCGAGATCGGCTGCACCACGGTGTCAGCCTCTCGCAACCGGGTGGGGAAACACGCCACGTTGCCGCTGTCCTCGCAGGTCATACCCCACCCCATGATGCGTACGGGTGTGCCGGCCGGCGGTGTGGCCGACGCGATCGGCACCGGCTTGGCCCGAACCGGACTCCGTAGGTGCATCAACGCCGCGTCCCTGCCCCAGAAGCCTCCTTCATCGCGGCTGGTCGCGAGCCGGTAGTAATGATCGACCGCGGCGACCTCACCTCCGGACGCGGTGTCCAGGGACCCGACCCGAACCTTCCAGCCGCGTGGAACGCCCACCTTCGCGTTGGTCGGGTTCTTACCGGCACAGTGGCTGGCGGTCAGTACCCATTGCGGTGCGAGGACCATCACTCCGCACCCGTGCCCGTCCGGACGCGGCGGCGCCGGGTAGGCAGGCTGGAACGAGCCCATGAACGAGTACGCCCGGGTTGACTCGGTGCCACCCACGATGGCCTGCGCCGACGGGGCAGCCATCAGGGCCGCGGTCAGCGCGACCCCCGTCGCCAGGGCGGCAGCCGCCCTCACACCGATGCACTTGAGCACGCGTGCAACTCCCTTCATTTGCCGCCGGTTACCGCGCCGACGGGCCTGCACGGAGTGGCAGCACCGGGCCGCCCCCGTCCGGCCTCGATCTTCGGCCGAGCACTCTTCCGGTCGGCGTCATCCGCGTACCAGGCACACCTCGACAAGGGCTCGGTCGTGTATCAGCGGAACCTCACTCCAGAAATCGAGACTCGGAGCGGTGGTCAAGTCGGTCACTGAGGGTGCTCAGGGCCCACACCGAGACGCTGCGGGAACAGGTGAACCACCCAAGTTGGCTCGCGCCATGCGGACCAACGGGCTCGTCGTCCTGCACCTGCGCAGCAGAGGCATCGAACCTCGAACGGCGCCGTCATGAAGGCCACCGACCCCTGGCGGTGGTCGAGCGAACCCGCGGCCGTCTCGACGCAGCCATGGCGCACACCAAACACAGTTCGCGCTCCAATAGGCATCACGTGATCACCGGCTCGCTGTGGAGAACGACGCAGTCCTGAGGCTGACTTGAGCGGGTGAATCAGCTCTGGGCGTCGTTGATCGGTGTCGTACTCGGCGGGAGCATGTCCTACCTGGCCCAGTTCACCACCGCACGCCAGGCTGCCCGCACCGAGGACAAGCGCCAGGCCACGCAACTGGCCGAGGCCCGTCGTGCCGAACGACTCGATGTCATAAGGGAATTCATCCGGCTCACTCAGCAAGGCATACGTCTCGCCGAGGACCGTTACGAGGCATCGGGCTGGTCCTCCGGCGGCACACCGGAGTGGCTCACTGCCGCGCGGGCCCTCATCGAACGCCTCTGGATCTGCGAGCGGATGATCCTGGTCCTCACCGGCCCGGAGCTCCACCAGCTCGCCTGGAACTACGCGAGCGCGGTGAACCACGTCTTGTGGGAGGACCTCGGCGGACCCGACGCAGCGTGGGACCACCTGCGCGGTCCCATGAACGTCTTCCTCAACGCCGCTCACGGGAAGCTGGGCTGACCCGGCCCCGAAGCCGTGCCGGCCTCCGCCTCATCCCACATACTCAACCGTCGGCAGCTCGAGCTGCCCGAGCCCTCACCAAACCCGGGCACACTCCAAGAACGACGGAGCCTTGGGGGCAACGTCGTACATGCGGGTCCAGTCACAGGAAGGCCTCGGGGGATCAGCCAAGACGCCCTCGGGACGGGTCAACCGGCCCTCCGGGACTATCGCTCGCAGCACGGCATTGGCGGTGTGTGCGGAGGGGGGAGAGACGCGAAAGCGGGTCGTCGTCGCGCCGACCGGCCGACCGGAGGGCGACACGCTGGTCCGGCGGGGCTCCCGGATCGCCGCCCGGTCGGCTGGCGGCGATCTGCTGGTCCGGCTGACCTGCGAGAGCCACAGCCTGGGCCGTCCCGTCGCCGCGTACGTGCGCGAGGTCGCCACACCGGAACACGGCCACCCAGGTCGCCGTCCTGTGGCGCAGTCGTCGCCCACGCGGTGCGCAGAGAGATGGACACCGTGATCTGCGGCTGCGTTTCCGGCTGCTGTGACCCGCGCCTCCTACGGCGTCAGGGTCCCGTCAAAGGTGCGGGGGCCGCCGTAAGAGAGGCGTCAACGCCTGCGGAATCCGGCCAGAAGGGCGGTTTCCTCTAATCGTCCGTTCCACCCGAACCTCACTACAGGAGTTCGCGATGGCCGATCTGGCCTTCGTCGTCACCACAGTCGCGGTGTTCGCGCTGGTGGCCCTCGTCGCCAAGGGGGTGACGAAGCTGTGACCGCCGAAAACGTCGTCGGCCTGATCGTGGCTGTCGCCCTGCTGGGCTATCTCGTCCTCGCCCTGATCTTCCCGGAGAGGTTCTGAGACACAGCATGGGTCCCGTACTCGCCGGCGTGCTCCAGCTGCTCGCGCTCATAGCGGCGCTGGCTCTCGCCTACGTCCCCCTCGGCAACTACATGGCCAGGGTCTACTCCTCCGACAAGCACTGGCGCGTCGAGAAGTGGATCTACAAGGGCATCGGTGCTGATCCGAACACCGAGATGCGCTGGCCTGCCTACCTGCGCGGCGTCCTCGCCTTCTCGGCCGTGAGCGTCGTCTTCCTCTACCTGCTCCAGCGGCTCCAGGGCCATCTGCCCGGCTCGCTCGGCTTCAAGGCGATCGACCCGGACCAGGCGTTCAACACCGCTGCGTCCTTCGTCACCAACACCAACTGGCAGTCGTACTACGGTGAGCAGGCCATGGGCCACGTCGTGCAGACCGCCGGGCTCGCGGTGCAGAACTTCGTATCGGCCGCAGTCGGTATCACCGTGGCCGTAGCGTTGGTGCGCGGATTCGCCCGCTCCCGCACCGGGGAACTGGGCAACTTCTGGTCGGACCTGGTGCGCGGTGTGACCCGCATCCTGCTGCCGCTCTCCGTCGTCGCCGCGATCGTCCTGGTCGCCTGCGGCGCCATCCAGAACTTCTCCGGCATCCACGAGGTCGGCCAGTTCATGGGCGGCCACCAGCAGTGGAACGGCGGCGCGGTCGCCTCCCAGGAGGCCATCAAGGAGCTGGGCACGAACGGCGGCGGCTACTTCAACGCCAACTCCGCTCACCCCTTCGAGAACCCGACCCCGTTCACGAACCTCTTCGAGATCTTCCTGCTGCTGGTCATCCCGGTCGCGCTGACCCGCACCTTCGGCATCATGGTCGGCTCCCTCAAACAGGGCTACGCGATCCTGGCCACCATGGCCACCATCTGGGTCGGCTTCATCGCGCTCATGATGTGGACCGAGTTCGCCCACCACGGTCCGGCGCTCCAGATCGCGGGCGGGGCAATGGAAGGCAAGGAGCAGCGCATCGGAGTCGGCGCCTCGTCGATCTTCGCCGTGTCGACCACGCTCACCTCGACCGGAGCGGTGGACTCCTTCCACTCCTCGTTCACCGGCCTGGGCGGCGGGATCACCATGCTGGGCATGCAGTTGGGCGAGATCGCGCCCGGCGGCACCGGTTCCGGTCTCTACGGCATGCTGGTCATGGCGATCATCGCGGTGTTCATCGCCGGGCTGATGGTGGGCCGCACCCCCGAGTACCTGGGAAAGAAGATCGGCACCCGCGAGATCAAGTTCGCGGCCTGCTACATCCTCATCACCCCGGCGCTGGTGCTCATCTTCACCGCCGCCGCGATGGCCCTGCCCACCCCGGGCCACTCGATGACCAACAGCGGCGCGCACGGATTCTCCGAGATCCTGTACGCCTACAGCTCGGCCGCGAACAACAACGGCTCCGCCTTCGCCGGTCTGAACGCCGACACCCAGTGGTTCAACAGCACGCTGGGGCTGGCCATGGTGCTGGGCCGTTTCCTGCCGATGGTGTTCGTACTGGCGCTGGCCGGTTCGCTCGCCGAGCAGAAGCCGGTGCCGGCCACCGCGGGCACCCTGCGCACCGAGAAGCCGCTGTTCACCGGCCTGCTGGTGGGCGCGATCCTGATCATCACCGGTCTGACCTACTTCCCGGCCCTCGCGCTGGGCCCGCTCGCCGAGGGGCTGGCGTCATGACGACCGACACGCACACGCAAGAGGACTCGATGTCCACAGCCACCCCGACCCGGGCACCCCACCAGGACGTCCCCACCGGTCACAAGGAGAGCCGTGTCGGCGCGGGCCTCTTCGACCCCAAGCAGCTGCTGAAGTCGCTGCCGGACTCCTGCCGCAAGCTCGACCCGCGGGTGATGGTCAAGTCGCCCGTGATGTTCGTGGTGTGGATCGGCTCGGTGCTGACCACCGTCTTCTCCTTCAAGGACCCGGGCGACTGGTTCGGCTGGACCATCAGTGCCTGGCTGTGGCTGACCGTCGTCTTCGCCAACCTGGCGGAGGCGGTCGCCGAGGGCCGCGGCAAGGCCCAGGCCGACACCCTGCGCAAGGCCAAGACCGACACGGTCGCCCGGCGCCTCGTGGGGGAGTCCGAGGAGCAGGTGCCCGGCACCGAGCTGAAGATCGGTGACCTGGTCGTCTGCGAGGCCGGCGACATCATCCCCGGCGACGGGGACGTCGTTGAGGGCGTGGCATCCGTGGACGAGTCGGCGATCACCGGGGAGTCGGCGCCGGTCATCCGGGAGTCCGGCGGTGACCGGTCCGCGGTGACCGGTGGCACGAAGGTCCTCTCCGACCGCATCGTCGTCAAGATCACGACGAAGCCCGGTGAGACCTTCATCGACCGGATGATCAACCTGGTCGAGGGCGCGGCCCGGCAGAAGACGCCGAACGAGATCGCCCTGAACATCCTGCTCGCCTCGCTGACGATCGTGTTCCTGCTGGCAGTGGCGACCCTGCCGCCGTTCGCGGACTACGCGGGCACCCATCTGACGATGGTCGTGCTGGTCGCCCTGCTGGTCTGCCTCATCCCGACGACGATCGGGGCGCTGCTGTCCGCGATCGGCATCGCGGGCATGGACCGGCTGGTGCAGCGCAACGTGCTGGCCATGTCCGGCCGTGCGGTCGAGGCCGCCGGTGACGTCTCCACCCTGCTGCTCGACAAGACCGGCACCATCACGCTCGGCAACCGTCAGGCGTCCGAGTTCGTTCCGGTGAGCGGGACCACGGAGGCCGAACTGGCCGACGCCGCCCAGCTGTCCTCGCTGGCCGACGAGACGCCCGAGGGCCGCTCCATCGTCGTCCTGGCGAAGGAGGCGTACGGCCTGCGCGAGCGCCACCAGGGCGAGGTGACCGGCGCGGAGTGGATCGCGTTCACCGCACAGACCCGGATGTCCGGCGTGGACGTCGACGGTCGGAAGATCCGCAAGGGTGCGGCCGGCTCGGTTGTCGCCTGGGTCCGGGAGCAGGGCGGTGCGGTGTCCGAGGACGCTGCCGCGCTCACCGACCGGATCTCCGAGGCGGGCGGCACTCCCCTGCTGGTCGCGGTCGAGGACACCGAGGGTGCCCGCGTCCTGGGCGTCATCCACCTCAAGGACGTCGTCAAGGAGGGCATGCGGGAGCGGTTCGACGAGCTGCGCCGCATGGGCATCAAGACCGTCATGATCACCGGTGACAATCCGCTGACGGCGAAGGCGATCGCCGAGGAGGCCGGTGTCGACGACTTCCTCGCGGAGGCCACCCCCGAGGACAAGATGGCCCTGATCAAGCGGGAGCAGGCGGGCGGCAAGCTCGTCGCGATGACCGGGGACGGCACCAACGACGCCCCGGCCCTTGCGCAGGCGGACGTGGGCGTGGCGATGAACACGGGCACGTCGGCCGCGAAGGAGGCCGGCAACATGGTCGACCTCGACTCGAATCCGACCAAGCTCATCGAGATCGTCGAGATCGGCAAGCAGCTCCTCATCACCCGGGGCGCGTTGACGACGTTCTCCATAGCCAACGACGTGGCGAAGTACTTCGCGATCATCCCGGCGCTGTTCGCGGCGGTCTACCCGGGCCTGGACAGGCTCAACATCATGGGCCTGTCCTCGCCGGACTCCGCGATCCTGTCCGCCGTCATCTTCAATGCTTTGATCATCATCGCGCTGGTCCCGCTGTCCCTGCGGGGTGTGCAGTACCGGCCGGTCAGCGCTGACAAGATGCTCCGCCGCAACCTCACGATCTACGGCATCGGCGGCCTGATCGCCCCCTTCATCGGCATCAAGCTCATCGACCTGCTCATCTCCCTCATCCCCGGAATCGGCTGATCCTCATGAACAACTCGGTTATGAACACCGCCCGGTTGCTCTGGGCCGGCCTGCGCGCCCTGCTCGTGCTGACCCTGGTGACCGGTGTCATCTACCCGCTGGTGGTGACCGGTATCGCCCAGGGGCTGTTCCGCGACCAGGCCAACGGCTCCGAGATCACATCGGACGGCGAGGTCGTCGGCTCGTCCCTGATCGGGCAGTCGTACAGCCTGCCGCAGAAGACAGGCCAGGAGACCCCGGAACCCGATCTGAAGTGGTTCCAGGGGCGCCCGCAGAACGGCCTCGGCAGCAACAGCGTCAACACCCAGTACAAGCTGATCCTCTCCGGCGCGACCAACCGGTCCGCCGACAACAAGGACCTGATCGACTGGGTGAGCGCCGCCAAGAAGGCCGTCATCGAGGACAACTCCGTGAACGGCTACACGGTCAAGCCGTCCGAGGTGCCCGCCGACGCGGTGACCTCCTCCGGTTCCGGCCTGGATCCGGACATCTCCCCGCAGTACGCGGACATCCAGGTCCACCGGATCGCCGAGAAGAACGGCCTGTCCGTGGCCCAGGTCCAGAAGCTGGTCGACGACCACACCGAGAGCCGCACCCTCGGCTTCATCGGCGAGCCGCGGGTGAACGTCCTCGAACTCAACATCGCGCTCAAGGAACTCGCGGCGAAGAGCTGAGGGCGTTACGCGACCCCACAGGGGAGTTGGCGGATCCAGGGAGAACCGGGTTCCGCCAACTCCCGCACTCACAAGGTCGCCCGCAATATCTCCGGCACTTACAGCCCGACGTATGACAGGAAAGGCGCACGCCCATGACACGGGTGCTTGTGGTGGAGGACGACCCGCAGCTCGTACGGGCCCTCATCATCAATCTCCAGGCACGCCAGTACGGGGTCGACGCGGCACCCGACGGCACCACCGCGCTCCGGCTCGCGACCGCCCGTCAGCCCGACGTGGTCCTCCTCGACCTCGGGCTGCCCGACATGGACGGCGTCGACGTCATCAAGGGGCTGCGGGCCTGGACCAGGGTGCCGATCCTCGTCCTGTCCGCGCGGCAGGCGTCCGACGAGAAGGTCGCCGCGCTGGACGCCGGCGCCGACGACTACGTCACCAAGCCGTTCAGCATGAACGAACTCCTCGCCCGGCTGCGGGCCGCCGTCCGCCGCACCGAGGAAGTACCGCTCGCACCGGGGGCGACCCTGGTCGAGACGGCTGACTTCACCATCGACCTGCTCGCCAAGAAGGCCATACGGGGCGATCACGACGTACGGCTCACACCTACCGAGTGGCACCTGCTGGAGATCCTGGTCACCAGCCCGGGGCGGCTGATCACGCAGAAGCACCTGCTCCAGGAGGTCTGGGGCGTCTCCCAGACCAACAAGACCAACTACCTGCGCGTCTACATGGCCCAGCTGCGGCGCAAACTGGAAACAGACCCCGCTCACCCCCGCTATCTCATCACCGAGCCCGGCATGGGCTACCGCTTCGAAGGATGAACATGGCACGCGGCAAGCTCCGGATCTACCTCGGCGCGGCCCCCGGCGTCGGCAAGACCTACGCCATGCTGTCCGAGGCGCACCGCCGTGTGGAGCGGGGCACCGACTGCGTGGTCGCCTTCGTCGAGCACCACCACCGGCCGCGCACCGAGGTGATGCTGCACGGCCTGGAGCAGATTTCGCGCAGGGAACTGGCCTACCGGGACAGCATCTTCACGGAGATGGACGTGGACGCGGTCCTCGCGCGCCGCCCCGACGTGGCGCTGGTGGACGAACTCGCCCACACCAACATCCCCGGCTCACGCAACGAGAAACGCTGGCAGGACGTGGAGGAACTGCTGGCCGCGGGGATCGACGTCGTCTCCACGGTGAACATCCAGCACCTGGAGTCGCTGGGTGACGTCGTGGAGTCGATCACGGGCGTACGGCAGCGGGAGACCGTGCCGGACGAGGTCGTGCGCCGGGCCGACCAGATCGAGCTGGTCGACATGTCCCCGCAGGCGCTGCGCCGCCGTATGGCGCACGGCAACATCTACAAGCCGGACAAAGTCGACGCGGCCCTGTCCAACTACTTCAGGCCCGGCAACCTCACCGCGCTGCGGGAGCTGGCGCTGCTGTGGGTGGCCGACCGGGTCGACGCCTACCTGACCGAGTACCGCAGCGAACACCGCGTCTCCACGATCTGGGGCTCGCGCGAGCGGATCGTGGTCGGGCTCACCGGCGGCCCCGAGGGCCGGACCCTCATCCGCCGTGCGGCCCGGCTGGCAGAGAAGGGCGCCGGCGGCGAGGTCCTCGCCGTCTACATATCCCGCAGCGACGGCCTGACCGCCGCGTCCCCAAAGGAACTGGCCGTCCAACGCACCCTCGTCGAGGACCTCGGCGGCACCTTCCACCACGTCGTCGGCGACGACATACCGGTCGCGCTGCTCGACTTCTCGCGCGGGGTCAACGCCACCCAGATCGTGCTGGGTGTCTCCCGCCGCAAGGGCTGGCAGTACGTCTTCGGCCCCGGCGTCGGCGCCACGGTCGCCCGCGGCTCCGGGCCCGACCTCGACGTCCACCTCATCACCCACGACGAGGCCGGCAAGGGGCGGGGACTCCCGGTCGCCCGGAGCGCCCGCCTGGGCCGGTCCCGCCTGATCTGGGGCTGGCTCGCCGGCCTGGGCGGACCCGTCCTGCTGACCTGGCTGCTGAGCAGCGTGTTCCCGGAGGTCGGGCTCGCCAACGACATGCTGCTGTTTTTGGCCATGACGGTGGCGGCGGCCCTGCTGGGCGGCCTCTTCCCCGCCCTGGCCTCGGCGGCGGCCGGTTCCCTCCTGCTGAACTGGTACTTCACCCCACCCGTCCACACCCTGACCATCGCCGACCCGAAGAACATCGTCGCCATCGCCATCTTCGTCCGAGTCGCGGTGTCCGTCGCCTCGGTCGTGGACCTGGCCGCCCGCCGCACCCACCAGGCGGCGCGTCTGCGCGCCGAGTCGGAGATCCTCTCCTTCCTCGCCGGCAACGTCCTGCGCGGCGAGACCACCCTGGAGGCGCTCCTCGAACGCGTCCGCGAGACCTTCGCCATGGAGTCGGTGGCGCTGCTGGAGCGCGAGAGCGACGTCGCGCCGTGGACCTGCGCCGGGAGCGTGGGCCCGCGGCCCTGTGCCGTCCCCGACGACGCGGACGTCGACGTACCGGTCGGCGACCACATGGCGCTGGCCCTGACGGGACGGGTGCTGCCGGCCGAGGACCGGCGCGTCCTCGCGGCCTTCGCCGCCCAGGCCGTCGTCGTCCTGGACCGCCGAAGGTTGCAGGAGGAGGCGGACCAGGCGCGGGCGCTGGCCGAGGGCAACCGCATCCGCACCGCGCTGCTGGCCGCCGTCAGCCATGACCTGCGTACCCCGCTCGCCGGGATCAAGGCTGCGGTGACGTCCCTGCGCTCGGACGACGTCGAGTGGTCGGAGCAGGACCAGGCGGACCTGCTGGAGGCCATCGAGGAGGGCGCCGACCGCCTCGACCACCTCGTCGGCAACCTCCTCGACATGTCCCGCCTCCAGACCGGCACCGTCACCCCTCTCATCCGCGAGACGGACCTCGACGAAGTGATCCCGATGGCGCTCGGCGGCGTCCCCGAGGACAGTGTCGACATGGACGTGCCGGAGACCCTGCCGATGGTCGACGTCGACCGGGGCCTCCTGGAGCGGGCCGTGGCCAACGTGGTCGAGAACGCCGTCAAGTACAGCCCTGCGGACACCCGGGTGCTGGTGAAGGCGAGCGCCATCGCCGACCGGGTCGAGGTTCGGGTTGTGGACCGCGGCCCGGGCGTCCCGGACGAGGCCAAGGACCGCATCTTCGAACCCTTCCAGCGCTACGGCGACTCCCCGCGCGGCAACGGCGTCGGCCTCGGACTCGCCGTCGCCCGCGGCTTCACGGAGGCCATCGGCGGCACCCTGCACGCCGAGGACACACCGGGCGGCGGCCTCACCCTGGTGCTGACCCTGTCCACGGCAAGGAGCCACCCGCCACCGCCGGAACCGGAGCTGTCTACTGCTGCGATCGCGTAGGACTGTCGGACGGAAACGCTGACGGAGAACGCCGCCGGGTGGCGTATGGAACCAGCCCGGCATAGCGTCTACCGAACCGCCGATGACTTGCGCCGAAGGCGCGGCCCGGCCCCGCCCCGCCGCCGGGATGGAAGCCGCAGGGCCGGCACGGCACAGGCACCGATGACCCGCCTGCCGGCGACCCTGCCATTACCCGGAGGTTCGCCTGACCCCGTCCCCACCCAGCACCTCGGAGGGGCCGCCGAAGCCGACGACGGCCAGGCCCCTCCGCGTGTCCGCGGACGTGCTGCGGCTCCCAATTACCGCTCAAGCCATCTGCGGTTGTCCGTGACGTCGGTGGATCGGGGCGGCCGTGCCCGTGAGCGGGGAGCCCGTGCCGCCGTGCCGCTGCGCGATGATCTCCGCCGCGATGGACACGGCGGTCTCCTCGGGCGTACGGGCGCCCAGGTCCAGCCCGATCGGTGACCTCAGCCGGGCCAGCTCGCGCTCGCCGACGCCCGCCTCCCGCAACCGCCGCTCGCGGTCCTCGTGGGTGCGGCGCGAACCCATCGCCCCGATGTACGCGGCGGGCCGGCGCAGCGCCTCCCGCAGCAGGGGCACGTCGAACTTCGCGTCGTGGGTCAGGACGCACAGCACGGTCCGGTCGTCGGTGACCGTGCGCCGGAGATACCGGTCGGGCCAGTCGACGACGATCTCGTCGGCGTCCGGGAACCGGGCACGGGTGGCGAAGACCGGCCGGGCGTCGCACACCGTGACGTGGTACCCGAGGAACCGTCCCGTCCGCACGAGCGCCGCCGCGAAGTCGATCGCACCGAAGACGACCATGCGGGGCGGCGGCACGGCCGACTCCACGAGCAGGGTGACGCCGCCGGGGCAGTGGGTGCCGTCCTCGGAGAGTTCCACCGTGCCGGTCCGGCCCGCCTCCAGCAGGGCGAGGGCCTCGGGGCGCGCGGTGCGGTCCAGCTCCGCGCCGCCGCCGAGGTGTCCCTCGTACGAGCCGTCGGGGCGGACCAGCAGGGACCGGCCGAGCAGCCCGTCGGGGCCTCGCGCGACCCTGGCCAGGGCCACCGGCTCACCGCGTGCCGCCGCGGAGAGCGCCGCGTCGTGCACCGACCGCCCGGCGGAGTACGGAACGACCAGCACGTCGATCGTGCCGCCGCAGGTCAGTCCCACCGCGAAGGCGTCCTCGTCGCTGTAGCCGAATCGCTCGGTCAGCGCCTCGCCGTCCCGCAGGGCCTGCTGGCACAGGTCGTACACGGCACCCTCGACGCAGCCGCCGGAGACCGAGCCGATCACCGTGCCGTCGGCGTCGACGGCCAGCGCCGCTCCGGGCGGGCGCGGGGCGCTGCCGCCGACGCCGACGACCGTGGCGACGGCGAAGTCCCGGCCCTCCTCGGCCCACCCGTGCAGGGCCGCCGCGAGATCAAGCATCGCCGGCCGCCGACAGGACGCGGTCCGGGCGGATCGGCAGGTCGCGGTGGCGTACGCCGGTGGCGTGCCAGACGGCGTTCGCGATCGCGGCGGCCGCGCCCACGATGCCGACCTCGCCGATGCCCTTGATGCCGACCGGGTCGTCGGGGTCGGGGTCGTCCACCCAGACGGCCTCGACGTGCGGGACGTCGGCGTGCGCGGCGACGTGGTAGCCGGACAGGTCGGCGCCGTGGACACCGCCGCTCGCCGGGTCCCGGACGGCTTCCTCGTGCAGGGCCATGGACAGGCCCCAGATCATGCCGCCGACGAGCTGGTTGCGGGCGGTGAGCGGATTGACGATCCGGCCGGCGGCGAAGACGCCCAGCATGCGGCGCACCCTGATCTCACCGGTGGCCGGGTCGACGGCGACCTCGGCGAACTGGGCCCCGAAGGAGTGCCGTTCCTTCTGTGCGAGCGCGCCGACGGCCTCGGTGGTGTCCGACCGTGCGGTGATGCCCTGCGGCGGGATGTCCGCGCCGGGGGCGAGGCCGCGGCGCAGTTCCTCCGCGGCGGCCGTGACGGCCCAGGCCCAGGAGCGGGTGCCCGCGGAGCCGCCGGCGATCATCGCGGGACCGAGGTCGCTGTCACCGATCCGCACACGGACGCGGTCGGTGGACACCTCCAGGGCGTCGGCGGCCACCATCGTGAGTGCGGTGCGGGCTCCGGTGCCGATGTCGGCGGCGTTGACACGGACCGTGAAGGTGCCGTCCGCCTGAGCCGTCACGGAGGCCGTGGAGGGCATGGCCATCGCCGGGAAGGACGCGGCCGCGGTGCCCGTGCCCAGCAGCCAGCGCCCTTCGCGGCGCACGCCCGGGCGCGGGTCCCGCCGGGCCCAGCCGAACCTGCGGGCGCCTTCCCGGAAGCAGGCGATGAGGCTCCGCCCGGCGAACGGCAGCCCGGAGACCGGGCCCACCGCGGGTTCGTTGCGCAGACGCAGGTCGATCGGGTCGATCCCGCACTTCTCGGCGAGTTCGTCGAGCGCGGACTCCAGCGCGAACGAGCCCGGCGCCTCGCCCGGGGCGCGCATCCACGTCGGGGTGGGCACGTCGAGCCGTACCAGCCGGCTGACCGTGTGGTGGGCGTCGGCGGCGTACATGGACCGCCCGGCCGCGGCGCTCGCCTCGACGAACTCGTGCACGGTCGAGGTCTGGTTCAGGGAGCGGTGCTCCAGGACGCGCAGCCGCCCGTCCGGATCGGCGCCGAGACGGACCCGCTGCGCGGTGGGACTGCGGTAGCCGGCGAGCGAGAACATCTGCCGGCGGGTCATGACGACCCGCACGGGCCGGTGCAGCACGGTCGCCGCCATCACGGCGGCCACCTGGTGGGCCCGTACGCCCTTGCTGCCGAAGCCGCCGCCGACGTGCTCGGAGCGCACGCGCACGGAGCCCGGGTCCAGGGAGAACAGGTTCGCCAGCTCTGCCGCGACCCAGCCGGTGCCCTGGTTGGAGTCGACGACCTCCAGCCGGCCGCCCTCCCACCGGGCGGTCGCCGCGTGCGGCTCCATCGGGTTGTGGTGCTCCTCCGGGGTGGTGTACCGCGCGTCCACCACCACGGCTGACGCCGCGAGTTGCCGGTCCAGGTCACCCTTCTCCACCGCGGCCGGCAGGTGTCCGTCGACCGGGTACGCCTCGGCTTCGCGCCCGGCCGAGAACGCCACGTCGTGCGGCTCCTCCTCGTAGTGCACGACGAGCGTCTCGGCGGCCTCGCGGGCCTGTTCGGACGTCTCGGCGACGACCAGGGCCACCGGCCAGCCCAGGTGGGGCACCCGGTCGTGCTGGAAGAGGGCGGTGCTCGGGTCCGGCGGGACGCCCATCATGCCGACGAAGTCGGTGTCGACGCGCGGGGCGTTGTGGTGCGTGAGCACGGTGAGCACGCCGGGCATCGCGAGGACGGCCTCGGTGTCCAGGGCGCGGATACGGCCGCGGGCGACGGTGGACAGCACCAGCCAGCCGTGGGCGAGTTCGGCGAAAGGTATCTCGCCCGCGTACCGGGCGGCGCCGGTGACCTTGTCGTATCCCTCCACCCGGGTGTGGGCGGTGCCGGTCGCGCGTCCGGTGGCGGACCGGCCGGTGGTGGCGGTGGTCATCGGGTGGCCTCCTCGGCGAGTTCGCTGAGCACGGCCACGACGAGGTTGCGCATCAAGGTCACCTTGTATCCGTTGCGGGGCAGGGGCCGGGCGGCCGCCAGTTCGGCGTCCGCGGCGGCCGCGAAGGTCTCGGCGCCGGCCGGGGCGCCCATCAGCACACGTTCGGCCGCCCGGGCCCGCCAGGGCCGGGAGGCGACGGCACCGAAGGCCAGCCGCGCGTCGTGCACGACACCGTCCCTGAGGTCGAGGGCGGCGGCGACCGAGCCGATGGCGAAGGCGTACGAGGCCCGCTCGCGCACCTTGCGGTAGCGGGAGTTGACCGCCGTGGCACTGGGCGGCAGGGTGACGGCCGTGATGAGGGCGCCGTGCGGCAGGGCGGTCTCCCGGTGCGGTGTCTCCCCTACGGGCAGGTAGAGGTCGGTGAGCGGCAGTTCACCGGGGCCGTCGGCCGTTTCGTAGGACACGCGGGTGTCGAACGCGGTGAGGGCCACGCCCATGTCGGAGGGGTGGGTGGCGACGCAGTGACCGGAGGCGCCGAGGATGGCGTGATTGTGGTGCTCGCCGGTGAGGGCGGGGCAGCCGCTGCCCGGATCGCGCTTGTTGCAGGGCGAGTTGACGTCGGTGAAGTAGCCGCAGCGGGTGCGCTGGAGCAGGTTGCCGCCGACGGTGGCCATGTTGCGCAGCTGCCCGGAGGCGCCGGCCAGTACCGCCTGGGCCAGGGCCGGGTAGCGCCGCCGGACCTCGGGGTGGGCGGCCAGGTCGCTGTTGGTGACGGTCGCACCGATGCGCAGTCCGCCGTCGGGCGTCGACTCGATCCCGTCCAGGGGCAGTTCGCGTACGTCGACGAGGCGGCCCGGCCGTTCGACACCGGTCTTCATCAGGTCGACCAGGTTGGTGCCGCCGCCCAGGAAGCGGGCGTCCGGGTCACCGTCGAGCAGTGCGACGGCGCCGGGGACGTCGTAGGCGCGGCTGTAGCCGAACTCCCTCATGCCGCAGCTCCGTTCGCCTCGGCGGCGCGGGCCATGGCCTGGACGATGGACACGTACGCGCCGCAGCGGCACAGGTTTCCGCTCATCCGCTCGCGGATCTCCTCGGGGGTCAGGGGCGGTGGTCCCGCCTCGGGCCGCAGGTCGGCGGTGGCCGCGCTCGGCCAGCCCGCGGCGTGCTCCTCGATGACGGCGATGGCCGAACAGATCTGTCCGGGCGTGCAGTAGCCGCACTGGAAGCCGTCGAGTTCGAGGAACGCCTGCTGCACCGGGTGCAACCGGTCGCCGTCGGCCACGCCCTCGACGGTGGTGATCTCGCGTCCTTCTGCCGCTACCGCCAGTTGCAGGCAGGCCAGTCCGCGGCGGCCGTCGATCAGAACGGTGCAGGCGCCGCACTGCCCCTGGTCGCAGCCCTTCTTGGTGCCGGTCAGGTCGAGCCGTTCCCGCAGGGCGTCGAGCAGGGTGGTGCGGTGGTCGACGGTCAGCGTGTACTTCTCGCCGTTGACGGACAGGGTGAGGTCGCTGGACGTCGATGAGGCCATGGAAGCCTTCTCTCTCACGTGGTGAGGCGGTCGGTGTCGGGCAAGCGGCGCAGCGTCTGGCGCCGCCGGTGCGCGACCGTGCAGGATGCGGGGCAGGCGGGCAGCTTCTGGCCGCCCCGGGCTGTCCCGCACGGACGGCACGCCGATACGATGGGACAAGCGGACAGTTGTCCGTTACCCGGAAACGTAACGGACAACTGTCCGCTCAACAAGGACCGGGTTTCGGCCATCACCGCGAGGAGGGCCCATGGGCCAGAACAGGGACGTGCCCCTGCGCTCGGACGCGCAGCGCAACCGCGCGCGCATCCTGGAGGTGGCACTGGCCGAACTGACCCGCTCGGCCGACACCCCGCTGAGCACCATCGCCAAGAAGGCCGGGGTCGGGCAGGGCACGTTCTACCGCCACTTCCCCACCCGTGAGGCCCTGGTCCTGGAGATCTACCGCCACGAGATGCAGCAGGTCGCCGACACCGCGGCGCGACTGCTGTGCAGCCGGGAACCCGACGTGGCGCTGCGCGAGTGGATGGACGGGCTCGCCCGGTTCGCCATGACCAAGGCGGGGCTGGCCGACGCGATCCGGCAGGCGACCGGCGCGCCAGGCGTACAGAAGCCGGGCCACGCCCCGGTGACCGAGGCGGCCGAGTGCCTGCTCCGCGCCGCTGAGCAGGCCGGCGTCATCCGCCCCGGGATCACGGTCGACGACCTGTTTCTCGCCATCGGAGGCCTGTGGACGCTCGACCCGCACGGCGACTGGCAGTCCCGGGCGACCCGCCTCCTGGACCTCGTCATGGACGCGCTCCGCGCCGGAGCGCCCGGTCGGCCGGAAGAAGGGCCCTGACGGCGGACACGGTCCGGCCGACCGGGATTTGCCCACCCCACCGGACGGCCCGCGCACCCTGCCGCCGGAACACCCTGGAGCCCAGCCGGCGTGCGGCTGGGCTGCGGGGGGCCGTGGGTGTCGGCCGGGTGTGTCAGCGCTGCAGGGTGAGCAGGCCGGGGCGGTACGGCAGTTGGATGTAGGGCGTGCCCGACGGCGTGTTGGGGGCGAGGCCCTGGTAGAGCAGTTGCAGGTTGCAGGGGTCTATGGTCATGGTCTGGTCGGGGTTGTTGCGGACCAGGTCACCGTGGCTGATGTCGTTGGTCCATGTGGCACCGCTGTTGGCCTTGCCGGCGAAGGGGTTGCTCTCGGTGGCGGCCTGCGGGGTCCACGGGCCGTTCAGGCTGGAGGCGGTGAACGAACGGAAGAAGCGCTGCTCCGTCGCACCCCGGGCCTCGACGATCATGAGGTACTGGTTCTGGCCCTGGACCTTGTACACCTGAGGTGCCTCGAACAGGTTCTTCACCGTGTCGCTCATGATCGTCGTGTACGAGGAGCCGAAGCTGGCCGGGAAGTTCCCGAGCGGCATGGTCGACTTGTAGATCTTGCCGTTGTCACCGGCGAAGAACAGGTACATGTTCTGGCTGTCGGCGATGACGGTCGGGTCGATCGCGCTGCCGTCGGGGACGCTGCCGGTGAACAGCGGTTGCGCCGCGGACCAGCCGTTGGGGTTGGTGGGGTCGCTGGACGTGCGGTAGACGAAGGGCCATTGGGTCCCCCACCCGTTCGAGGTCAGCACCCAGATGTTCTTGGGCGCGAAGTAGAGCAGCGTGGGAGCCACCGCGCCCTGGCTCATCCCGGTCTGGCCCGCCGAGGCCATGTCCGACCAGTTCGAGAAGGGACTGAACGCCATCGACTTCCACGACGACCCGTCAGAGGCGGTCGCGTAGACGAGGTGCTTGCCGTTGTACGTCACGGTGGTGAAGTCCTTCAGCGAGGCCCACCCGTTCGCCGGCTGAGCCAGCGCACCGGTCGAGCTCCATCGGTACGTCGACGGAAGAGCGCACGAGTTGGACGTGCCGGACGGGCCCGTCCACTTCTGGTTGTTGCTGCCGACACAGTTCCAGAGCTGTACCGCCGTGCCGTTGGCCGTGGCTCCGCCGCTGACGTCCAGGCACAGCCCGGACTCCACGGCGACGATCGTCCCGTCGGAGTTCACTCGCCACTGCTGGTTGGTGCCGCCGTTGCATGACCAGATCACCGGCCGGGTGCCGGCGGTGGTGGCGTGGCCCGGAACGTCGAGGCACTTGTTGCCGTACACGGTCAGCTGGTTGTTGTCCGTGAGCGTCCACTGCTGGTTGGCCCCGCTCGTGCAGTCCCAGATCTGCACGTTCGTGCCGTCGGTCTGGCCGGCCCCCGAGACATCGAGGCACCGACCGGAACCGACGCCGCGTACGGCACCGGTGGAGGCCGCCTGCGCGGGGTCCGCGACGAGCAGTGCGGCCAGCGCGACGAGTACCGCGAGCACCGCCGAGAGGTGTGGGCGGCCGAATGTGCGTCTGAGCATGGAGTCCTCTTTCCTGAGTGCGCTTGTTCGTGATATCGGACAATGGTCGAAGTTTCGCGCAGACGAAAGGGCGGAACGCTGGAAGACCTACCGTGCGACAGGAGTGGTGGAGTGCTTCAACCGACGCTGACGGTCCCGTGGTTGACGAACGATCGCAGACGGACGCGATACCAGTACTGCGGCTGGTTCCGACTCCATTGATCCACTCCACCGATACATGGGATGGATTAGTGGGTACCGGTGTGGCCGGTGTCTACCCCCGCGACAAGAATTCCCGCTCCCTGCCCATGAACACCGAATCCAACCCTCCAACAACCGTGTCAAACATGGGGTGTCCGAAAAGGAGTGTGGGTTAGGTGCGTGCGCAGGGGCAGCGCTGCGGCTAATCCTCGTCGTCCGGGGCGCAGCACGGCCGGTGCCCAGGTAGAGCGTGCTGTGGCTGGACGGGCCACCACCAGCTTCCGGGCCGACGAACTGGGGCAGGACGGCGGTCCTGGTGACCGCCCGGTCCCTCCAAACCGACTCAGCGCCCGCACGCCGAGAGCACGAGGTGGGCGGCTCCGGCCGGCTTGATCACGTCGAGAGCAAGACCGAACGTTCCACCACGCTCCCGACGCAACTCGGGCCGGCGGGCGCAGGGCTCGACATCGAACGGGACATCCCCCGCAGGGCGGCCCGAGGCCCTCTCCGACTTCACTCCGGCTGCCCGGGTGTGCTGGCGCGTCAGGGGACGTCGGGGTTGAGGAGGCCTTGCTGGGTGAGGAGGACTCCGAGTTGGAACCGGCTCTCCGCTCCGGTGGACTCCATCATGTCGGCGATGTGGCGGCGGACGCTGCGCAGGGACATGCCGAGGCGGCGGGCGATGGTCTCGTCCTTGAGGCCGGCGCCCATGAGTTTGACGATGGTGCGGTCTATGTCCTTGGAGACCGCTTCGAGTCCGTCGATCGCGGCCTCGGAGAAGGGCTGCGCCAGGCTCCAGGTCTGCTCGAAGATGTCGCACAGGTACCGGACGATCGAGGGTTCCCTGATCAGCACGGCTCCCCAGGCGTGGGAGGCGTCGGGGATGAAGGCGACCTCGCGGTCGTAGACGATCAGTCGTCCGAAGAGTTCGTGCGCGGTGCGGTACTGCGCGCCCAGCGCCGACACGGCGGCGACGTAGGACTGGCTCGGTCCGTTGAACCGTGCGGTGTGGTGGTAGAGCGTGCGCATCTGCACGCCCCGGCGCAGCAGTGCCGTGTCGCGGGCCAGCGCGTCGGCCAGCGCTTCCGGGTCGCGGCTGCCGCCCGGCTGGCTGGTCAGCAGCTCCCGCCGGCACTGCGCGGAGGCGCGGTTGAGCGCAACCCGCACCTCGTCGACCCGCGGGATCAGCTCGAGGAGCGCGTTCCGTCGGCTCAGACCATTGACGTAGTGCTCGCGCAGACCGGCGAAGCGCTCGCGCACTTCTTCCAGCAGCCTCTTCTGGTTCCTGATCTTCTCTTCGATCGAGCTGGTCGCCACCGCGGCCAGCAGATCAGGATCCACCGCTCGCAACAGGACGGGATCCTCGCCCGACCGGTGCACCAACCGCCGCTCCAGCAGCGCCTCCAGCGCCTCCTTGACCTCCTGAGGCGTTAAGTCCAGTTCGGCGGAGGCGGCGTCGACATCCATTCGCTCATGCACCGCGACCCAGCCGTACACACTCGCCTCGGCTTTCGACGGGCGAGTGATCCCCGTCACGCCCAGGGCTCCGCCACCCGAAGAGATCTGCACCACCAAGGCCTTTCTCACAGCGCCGACCAACTCGTCGGGGCACACACGGCAACGCCACCCAGCTTCCCCCACCTGTCCACAGAAGATCGACAAGTGGTTGCGCCTTTAACAAACTTTGGCGGAGGCGTGTCGTACATCAACCCTTCGAGTCTCGCCCTCGGGCGTCATCCACGGACGAGGGACGACCGGTCACAGAGTCGTCCGCGGAGCGGCGGGGACCAGGCCCAGTTGCAGCACCGTCGAGGGCGATCGCCCGCCGGTGAGGGAGAACGGGTAACTGCGAGGCACGTACAGGACCTCACCCACGCGCATGCGCAGCGTCAACGGCAGATGGCGCCTCGGCGGGGCCGCCGAGGCGGACCGCACCGAGCACTCCAGCCCGCCCCGGATCGTGATCAGCAGGGTGTCGGCGTCCGCCAGCAGGCCCTCCCGGGTCTCCCCGGCGGCCAGGTCCTGGAAGGCGACTCGCACGGCCGAGGCTCCGACCAGTGTCCGTAGCCGTTCGGCCACCAGGCGCACCAAGGGCCGGGTGTCTTCGTTCGTGTGCCGGTCGGCGGGCCGGTCCGGTGCGGTGCCGGCCGCGAGGGCGCGCTCATGCTCCGTCCTCAGCCGCCTGAGCACTCCGTCGGCGTTGCGCGGCCAGACCAGGGCCGGACCCACCTCTTGATGGGTGGCCACACACTCGGCCATGTCGCGGAAGAACATGTCCTCGTCTTCGTTCTCGCCGGGAGCGGGCATCGTCGCAGCAATCCTTGGCCGTCGAGGTGGGTATGTGACGGAAGCACCGATCGTCGCTCGGGGCTCGAAGTACGCAGCCGCGTCCGGCAGATGGGAGCCGCCCCATGGTCGTCGAGAGGCCGGGCACACACGAGTCACGTGTTCCCGGTACCGGACACGTGTCCTGCCGGGCGATGTCCCCGCGGTCCCAGGATTCGAGCTCTATGTCCCTTTCCTGGGCCGTAGCCGGATTTTTCTCCGCGACGCCTTGTTGCGTGGCAACTTGGTGACAGCTCTGGTCGTTGGAGCGGCCGCTGTCGGCACGGCAATCTGGTGGCACGACAACGGTCGCCTCTCGGCACGAACAAGTACAGGAGTCAGTAATGCGTCACGCGCTCGCCACCGTGATGATGGTCGCCGCAGCCCTCGGGTTGCTCGGTCAAGTGACGGGTGCCACCCCGTTCGGCGAGGCAGGTCCACAGGACGCGCAGCACGTGGCCACGCTGGCGGGCGGCGGCAACGGCGGCGCCGGCGGCAACGACGACTCGGGCTGGGGCGGCTGATCCAGGGACCTGCCTCTGGTCTCCGGCCGGGTGATCAACTGCGGGGCTTCGTCCCGCACACCACGGGCCCACGGCGTACGGCCGGGGCCCGTGTCCCCCACCGGACCGGCCAGGCGGGTGGCCTCTACACCGGCACGTACCCGTGAAGCGAAGGACACGCCCCATGCCCCATGGTTCCGGCGCAGGCCCGCTCCAACCGCAGACGGCTGCACCGCCGACGGCTCGCCGACGCGCCCGTCCGGAGGCGCCGGCCCACGCAGGACACCACCGCGAACCCCGGCAACCCGGCACCAGGCCCGTCGGGGCATCGGCTGCCGGCGCGGGGCTCGGCATCGGCCAGACACGGCGCACCGCGCTGCTTCTGCCCGACGGCCTGTCCTTCTCGGCGTGGTCGCAGCTCGGCCACCGGCTGCACCGCCTCGCGGACTCCGCCGCCTGGTGGGCGGGGGACTGGCTGGTGTACGGCAGCACGGCGTTCCCCGACCGCTACCGGCAGGCGGCCGAGGCGACAGCACTCGACTACCAGACGCTGCGCAACTACGCCTGGGTGGCACGCAAGGTCGAAGTCGGCCGCCGCCGGGCCGAACTGAGCTTCCAGCACCATCAGGAAGTGGCCGCCCTGGCACCCGACGACCAGGACCACTGGCTGGGCCAGGCCGCCGAGCACGGCTGGTCGAAGGCCGAACTCCGGCACCGTCTGCGTGCGGTGAACGGAAGCACCTCTTCCCGCCCCAGACCCTCCACGCGCCTGCTGCTGGACGTGGACGGCGAGCGCTGGGGCAGGTGGCAGCGTGCGGCCGCCGCGGAGGACGGTGACGTCGCGGCATGGCTGCGCCGGTTGGCGGACCGGGCGGCGGACGCGAGCCGCTGAAGCGTTCCACCGCCGGCGTTCCGTCACCGTCGCCAGAACGCCGCCGTCCCACCGGTCCGGAGAGTCGTCCGACGCGCACGCGCACGCGGGGCGGCGGGCCGACCGCGTCGGGGGTCACGCCTGTGGCGCCGCGCCCCGGCCGGTGGCACTGTCCCGGCGGACCGCGTCGGCGGTCACGCCTGTGGCGCCGTGCCCCGGCCGGTGGCACTGTCCCGGCCGACCGCGTCGGCGGTCACGCCTGTGACGCCACGCCCCGGCCGACACCACCGGCCTGCCTGCGCACCGCGGTCAGGTGCGAAGGCGAGGTGCCGGTCCCGAGAACCTGTGACTGTTCGCCCGGTGATGACCGGGAGAGCCTTGAGGGGACAAGCCTGTCCCGGCCAGGAGGATGCATGTGAACCGTCCGACTCTCGCTCGGTGGGTCGGTGACACCGACCGCTTCATGACGTCGTACTGGCGCAGGAAGCCGGCTGTCTTCCGGCCACCGGGAGGCGCACCCAGCCCGTTCGGGCTGGCCGACGCCGACGGCGCGCTCGCCAGTGGGTTCCTGCGCACGCCCTACGTCGAGATGGCGCGCGCGGAGGATCCCCTGGGCAGTGAGGCCTATACGACGGCACGCACCGTCCACTTCTCCTCCCACGAGGGATTCGCCGACGAGGCGAAGATCGGCAAGGCGCTGGCGGACGGTGCCACCCTGCTCCTGCGATGCATCGACCAGTGGCACGCGCCCACCGGTGAGACGGTCGCCGCGCTGTCGGGTGAACTGGGTCTGGCCGTCGAGGCCTTCTGCTTCGTCACTCCGGCCGGACGGCAGGGCCTGCCCCTTCACCGCGACGATGCCGACGTACTCGTCGTACAGATCGAGGGAAGCAAGCAGTGGTCCGTCCACGAAGGCCCGGCCGACGGGGACTGGAAACCGGGCCCCTGCACGGGGGCCGAGCCCGCCGAGGTGTTGCGCGCGACGGTGCGGGCCGGTGAAGTCCTGTACATACCGCGGGGGTTCGCCCACCAGGCGGTGGGAGACGGCGGTCTGTCGGCGCACCTGTCCCTGACGATCCGGGAGGTGGGCGTGGTCGAGCTGTTCCGTACGCTCCAGCGCACGGCCTTCGAGGGACTGAAGATGGCCCCCCGTCCCTTGGACGACCGGTCGATCACCGACGCTGCGGCCGAACTGATCGAGCGAGCCCGCGGCAGGCTTGCCGAGCTGACCCCTGAGCAGCTGGTGGACCTCGCACGGGCCTCCCAGCGGGCCAGAATGCCCGCACCGCGACATGTGATCTCCCTGTCCGACATGGCTGCCGCTAACAAGAGCTGACCCGAGCCGACCCGATCAGATGCGGGACGTGTCAGCGTAGACGTTCTCCAGCGCGGAATCTCTTTTCAGGCGCCGAAATGCGCGCGAAAACCAACTGTGGTTTTCGCGCGCATTTCGGCGCCTTTTTGTCTCGCCGGCGAGACGGAAAAGAGGGGGAGGGGAGGCCTATATGTCTGGATTGCTATGAATTTTTGCCCGGTATGTCAGCAGTTATTCTCGCTGATTTGCAAGATGGATAAGTGAGCTGTTGATCAGGGCGGGAAAGGCGGGCTAGCGTTCTTCTCAACGGCACGCCGCGGAATGCGGATGCCGAATCGGACCCGTTCGGCAGCCGGTCTCCGCCCTGGTTTCCGGTGCGTTCGGGAAGACAAGAAGGGAAATGACATGGAGAACAACCAGGTCGACATCACCGCCCTGACCGACGAGGAGCTCGACGACATCGTCGGCGGTGCGCTCGCGGTTCCGGCCAACTGCATCTGACGGCCGCCGCTCCGGGCGGTCCCGTCGGCCGGTTCGCCGGCCAAGGGACCGCCCGGGCATGGAAGCGCCACGTTTCCCCCGCAGTACCGAGAGTGGGCCGGGGACCGTTCCCCGGCCCACCGCCGCGGCTCCCAAGGACAGAGCTGAACGATGAGTGAACAACGCTTCCGCACCCAGGCTCTCGAGCACCACCACGGACGGGACGGTCTCGGCCCCGTGTTCGGTCACGAACCGCAGACGTGGCAGCCCGACCGGAGCCCCGCCGCACGCGTCCGGGCCCTGGGCGCGGCCCTGCGAGACCTGCGCCGCAGGCGGAACGTCCCGGTCTGCTTCCAGACCCAGGTCAGCGACTGCGGGCCGGCCTGTCTGGTCATGACGCTCCGCCACCACGGGATCGACGTGCATCTGGACGAGGTCCGTGACCAGGTGAACTCCGGACGCAACGGCGCCTCCGCCCGCACGCTGCTCGACCTGGCCCGCAGCCACGGTCTCGACGGGCGGGGAGTGCGCACCGATGTCGAGGGGCTGCGGAAGCTGCCGCCGGGGAGCATCCTGTTCTGGAACTTCAACCACTTCGTCGTGCTCGAACGGGCCACCGAGGCGTTCACGGACATCGTCGATCCCGCGTTCGGCCGGCGTCGGCTCAGCCATGACGCGGTCTCCACCGCGTTCACCGGCGTGGCGCTGGAGTTCACGGCCCCCCTTGGCGAGACAAGGCGCCCGCTGTCCGGCGGGTTCGGCTCGGCCGGTCCCTGGCACCGGATGCGGCATTTCCTGCCCAGCGCCAGGGAGTTCGGTCGCATCGGAGCGCTGTCCGTCGTTCTCATGGGCCTGGAAGCCGCCCTGCCGGCAGCGCTCAGCTTCCTCGTCGGGCACGTCATGACCGGCGGACGGCAGCACATGCTGTCGCTCACCGCCCTGGTGCTGGCCCTGGTGACCATGGTGTTCCTGACGGCACAGCTGACCCGTGCCTTCGTCCTGACCCGACGGCAGTCGCTGGTCGAGAAACGTATGACATGGGGTGTCGTAGCCCATCTGACGTCCCTGCCCTACGACTTCTTCACCCTGCACAACTCCGGTGACCTGGCGATGCGGGCACGCACCAGCAGCACCCTCACCCAGGTGCTGAGCCTGTCCGCGCTGTCGGCCGTCTTCGACAGCCTCCTCATCGCGGGTTACCTGGTGGCGGTCCTGATCGTCGACCCGGTCCTCGCCTCGGTCGTCGTGGCTCTGATCACCGTCCAGATCGGTGTCATGGTGACGGCCTGGCGACGGCAGGTCCGGCTGAGCCACGAAGTACTGGAACGCCAGACCCGTACCCAGAACGAACTGGTGCAGCTGCTGGAGAGCATGACCTCCCTCAAGGCGGCCGGAGCGGAGGGCGCGGCCGCGGAACGCTGGTCACACGCCCTGATCCACGAGATCAACAAGCGGCAGGACGCCCGCCGTTCGCTGTCCGTGTCCACCGCCCTCAGCCGCACCCTGCAGTTCGCCGCGCCGCTCGCCGTGGTGGTGATCGGCATCTGGCGCGTGCTGTCGGAACACGGATCGCTCGGCGGAACCCTGGCCTTCATGGCGCTGACCACCGCGCTGTTCGCCCCGCTGGAGAGCGTCTTCGACACGGCCGCCCAGCTCGCCGCCGTCCGCCCCGCACTGGCCCGCCTCGACGACGTCCTGCGGGCCGAGCCCGAACCCCGGGGCACACTCGGCGCCCCGTCGACGCCCGGACAGCCGGCCGCCGTCTCCGTCGAGAACGTGTCCTTCACCTACCGGGGCGCCTCCCGGCCGGCCCTGTCCGACGCCCGACTCCAGGTACAGCCCGGGCAGTTCGTCGCCGTGCTGGGCCGGTCCGGCTCGGGCAAGTCCACGCTCGGCATGCTGCTGGCCGGGCTGTACGAGCCAGGCTCCGGCACGATCCGCGTCGACGGACGCGACCTCGCCGCAGTGGACCGTTCCGCCTACCGGCGCCAGATCGGCTACGTCAACCAGAAC
This sequence comes from Streptomyces sp. NRRL B-24085, assembly GCF_001282115.1. Classification (GTDB taxonomy): domain Bacteria; phylum Actinomycetota; class Actinomycetes; order Streptomycetales; family Streptomycetaceae; genus Streptomyces. The sequence continues at coordinate 93,325 of NZ_LJBR01000040.1, forward strand.
GCCCACCTCTTCGGCGCCTCCATCCGCGACAACATCGCCTTCGGCGCCGACGACCTCGACCACGACGACCTGGTGGAGGCGGTCCGGCTCGCCCGGATCCACGAGGAGATCACCGCGCTCCCCATGGGCTACGAAACCCTGGTGAACCCGGGCGGGCACGGACTGTCGGGCGGCCAGCGCCAACGGATCGTCCTGGCACGGGCGCTGGCCCGCAAACCCAACCTGCTCATCCTCGACGAGGCCACCAGCGCCCTCGACCCCGCCCTGGAGGAAGAGATCTTCGACGGACTGCTGCGGGCGGGCATCACGGTGATCGCCATCGCGCACCGGCTCACCGTGCTGGACCGGGCCGACCAGGTGTTCGTGGTCCGTGACGGCAGGATCGTGGAGTCGGGCTCCCCGGCTTCGCTCAGGGCGGCGGGAGGCGAGTTCCTGTGCCTGGCCTGAACTCCGCGACGCCCGGCCCGCAGACGGCGGAGGCCGTGCCGTTCACCTACGAACAGGAGTGGTACGACGCCAACGTCCGGCAGACCTATGTCCACAGGAACGTACGCCTGTCGTACGAGATCCTCGGTCGGCTGGACCGGAACCTGTTCGAGCAGGCCGTGCACCGTTTCGTCGCTCGCCACGACGCCGTGCGCATGGAGGTCCTGCCGCTGAACGAGCGCACCCCGATGGCTGCGCAGCGGGTCCGCCCCCTGGGGCCGGACGAGCGCGTCGTGCACCACCAGGAGGTCAAGGCGGCCTCCGCCGAGCAGTTCGGCGTCTACGCCGCGGCCGTGCTGACACGCGACTTCCTGCAACCGTGGACCACGGGCCACCGCCCGTACGCCCTGCGCCTGTTGAGGTATTCGAGCGAACACCACGCCTTCCTGGCGACCTTCCAGAACCTCGTCTTCGACGGCCGTGCCCACCACCTGTTCGCGCAGGAGATCTGGCGCGACTACGAAGCGCTGCGCCGGCGCCAGGAGATCCCCGGCACGGCCCCCTCCTTCGCCGCGGCGGCCCTGCGCCAGCGCACCGCCTTCGGACCGAGACACCTGCGACGGGCGCGGGACAGCTGGTACGACCGGGCCGGCTTCGCCGGACTCAACCCCTGGCACCGCCCCGACCACGCGGCGGCCAGTGAGGACGGCGCCGTCCCCGCCGAACTGGGTGCCGCCCAGGTGGCCGCGTTGCGGCAGGCCTGCGAGCGTGAGCACTGCACCCTGTTGCAGTGGGTCGTGGCGGCCTTCGCCCGCGCCATCGCCCAGTGCACCGGCCGCAGGCGGCTGAGCCTGTGGACGTCCATGGACTCCCGGCGCGCCGCCGAGCGGGACGTCGTCGGGATGTTCGCCGGTGTCGCCCCGCTCAAGGTGGAGCACGCCTCGGCCCCGCTCCCCGACGTCAGGGCCGAGGTGAGCGGACAGATCCTCGAGGCGCTGCGCTACCAGCAGCTCAGCGGGCGGCAGTTGCGCACGATGCTGCGCGAGCTGGCTCCCGACGAGGGGTGGCTGGGGCGGGACATCCACATCAACCTGCGCCGGTTCGAAGGGGACCACCAGCAGACCCGGCACGACGGCGACCTGCGGGTGACGGCCGACGCCTATCCGCTGCGGCGCGTCACCTTCGCCAACGCGTCCGCGCTGCAACTGCGATGCGACGAATACCGCGACCGCCTGTTCATCAACCTGCTGTTCGACGGACACCGTGTGGGCCGGCAACTGGCCCAGGCCATCCTGGGATGCCTCACGGCCGACCTCACCGTCGACTGCGGCACGGACGTCCGCACACCGAGGAAGTCATCATGAGCGAACCCACGCCCCCGAGCGCACCGGACGCCGACGCACTGCTCGCCCTGGTCCTGGCCACCGCCGGGGAGGTGTTCGGGCACCAGGTCGTCGCCACGGACGACTTCTTCGCCCTGGGCGGCGACTCCGTGGCGGCCGTGGAACTGGCCACCAGCCTCGAAGAACGGCTCGACCTCGACGTCGACTCCCGGCTGATCTTCAGCACCGACAGCATCGGCGACCTCGCGCACCACCTCTTGCGGGCGGCCGGGGAGACGGCTACGACCGCGGACCGGGGCCCGGCCGTGGGGGAGGACCGGTGAAGCCCTACCTGTGGGACCCCTGGCAGACCGCCGCCGAACTGCCCAGCCGCACGGCGGTCGTGGCCGACGGGGAGCACTGCACGTTCGCCGAGCTGACCGCCCGCGCCGACGCGCTCGGCCGTGGGCTGCGCTCGGCCGGAGTCCAGGACGGCGCGGTCCTCACCACGGACCTGCCCACCGGCCCCCGCTTCTTCGCCCTCGCCCTCGCCGCCCTGCGGTACGGCTACGGCCTGCTGCCCGTCGCCCCCTCCCTGTTCGCCTCCTCAACGGCTGCCCGGCTGATGACCGACGCCCGAGCCGTCCTGCACGTCGGCGGCACGGACCTGGGCCCGGCTGCCGCCACCGCAGCACTGCCCGTCCCCTCCCTGACCGACGAGGCACTGGCGTCCACCGCCAACCTCGGCCCGCTGCCGTTGGCTGCCCGCGCCGGCCACCTGGCCTACGCCACCTCCGGCACCACCGGCGAACCGCAGGCCGTGCCGCGCGCCCGCCCACCGCGTCCCTACCGCGGTGTCGCCGTCGACCACCGGTACGCGGCGGGCCTCGTCTTCGGAGCGCACGTGATGGGCAACCCCGCCTACCACCTCGGCACCCTCGGCCCCGCCCTGTACGCCCTCCAGGCCGGCAGCACGGTCGTCGTGCAACGCACCTGGTCCGCCGACGGATTCGCTGAGCTCGTGGACCGGCACGGCGCCGACAGCGCGTTCCTCGGCATCGACCAGCTCGTCGACGCCGTGGTGGCGGACCGGTCCCCGGCCCGGCGGCTGCGCGTCCTCTTCCACGGCGGTTCCGCCTGCCCACCCGCCGTGAAACGATCCGCGATCGACCTGTTCGGCCCGGTCCTGCACGAGTACTACGGCACTTCCAAGAGCACCCTCACCCAGATCACCACCCCCGAATGGCTGCGGCACCCGGGCTCCGTCGGCCGGCCGCTGCCCGGCATCCGCATCGAGATCGCCGAGGACGGCCGCCCCCTGCCACCCGGCGAGCCCGGTGAGATCTGCGTGAGGCTGCGGACGGCCGACCGCGACAGCGCCGACCCGGAGTTGCTGCACACCGGGGACCTGGGCTTCCTCGACGACGACGGCTACCTGTTCGTCGTCGGACGCAAGACGGGCTTGCAGCAGGACAGCCTGGACACCGCACACCTCGAGTACCAGATCCGCATGCTGCCGGGTGTCGCCGACGTCGCGGTCACCGGCGACCCCGTTCCGGTGTGCTACGTGGAGACCCTGCCGGGCCAACAGGAGCGCACCGCACGGAAGGTCGTGAGGGCGGCGGAACTGCTGGGCTTCCCCCGGCCCACGACCAGGATCGTCACCCAGGGCACCCTGCCCAGGACCCCCAGCGGGAAGATACGGCGGGCCGGACTTGACACCTGGTGGGCGGCCACGGGGGAAGCGACGGCGTGAGCGGCGCGATCCGCAGACCGCAGGCGACGGCGTACGACTGGCTGCGACAGCACGCACACGCCCGCCCGCAGGCCGCGGCCGTCACCGAATGGCGGGAGGGCGCCGTCGTCCGCACGGTCACGTTCGCCGAACTCCTGACGCTCGCCGATCGAACAGCCGCGGCCCTGACCGAACGGGGCGCACGGCACGGTGACCGGGTCGTCCTCCTGCTGCCCAACGCCTTGTCCTTCCCCGCGACCCTGCTCGCCGCGTTCGCCGCCGGGCTGATCGCCGTGCCGGCCCCGCCGCTCGCCGGGTCCGGCACGGCCGCGGTGCACCGGCTGCGGGGTATCGCCGCCGACTGCGAGGCCCGCTGGGTCGTCACCACGCAGCCGTGGGCGCAGCAGACGGAGGGCGTGCTCCGCGAGACAGGGCCGTCGTTCGGGGCCGGACAGGTCCCGCCGGCGACGGTGCACACCTGGGAGGACCTGTCCGCTCCGGCGCCGCCCGGTGGCCCGCCCCTCCGGCGCCCACCCGGGCCGACGGCGGACACGGTGGCCTTCCTCCAGTACACGTCGGGCTCGACCGGGCGGCCCAAAGGCGCCGTGATCACCCATCGGGCGGTCGCCGCGCAGTGCGCGCAGGCAGCCCGCGCCTACCGGGAGAGGAGCGAGGACACAGCCGTCACCTGGGTGCCGCTCTCCCACGACATGGGCCTGGTCACCGGCGTGCTGCGGCCCCTGCACAGCGGATACGCCTCGGTGCTGCTGGCTTCGCGCGAGTTCGCCCGCTCACCGCTGTCCTGGCTGACCGCGCTGTCCGAGCTGCGCGGAACGCTCTCCAGCGCACCCGACTTCGCCTACGGCCACTGCGTCCGCAAGATTCCCGCCGCCGCGGCGGCCTCGCTCGACCTGAGCCACTGGCGCGTCGCGCGCGACGCCGGAGAGGTCGTCCGGGCGGACACACTCGACCGGTTCACCGCGCACTTCGCTCCCGCCGGCTTCCGCGCACACTGCCTGTGCCCTTCCTACGGCATGGCGGAGGCGACACTCACGGTCACCACGGCCACTCCACGACGTCCGGCCCGGCGCCTGGCGGTGCGCAGGGGCGCTCTGCAGGCCGGGAACATCCGGCCGGTCACCGGTCCGCACGACGCCGAGGGCGGGAAGGTCACCACGCTGCTGTCCTCCGGAACGCCGCTGGACGACACCGAGGTGGTGGTGCGGGACCGCGACGGGCGGCGCTTGCCGGACGGACACATCGGCGATGTGTGGATCGCCGGACCCCAGCTCTTCGAAGGCTACTGGGGGAGGAGAGCGCACCCCCGCGACATCCGGCGGCTGCATCAGACCGGGGACCGCGGCTTCCTCCACGAAGGGCACCTGTTCGTCCTCGGACGCGTGGACGACACGGTCGTACACCAGGGGCGCAACTACTACGCGGCGGACATCGCGGACGCCCTCGCCGATCTGCCCGGGCTGCGCCCCGGACGCACCGCGGTCTTCCAGACGGCCGGACCTCCGCGGTCCGAGCCCTGCGGTCGGTCGAGCGCCACCTACGGGCCGCAAGCCGTGCCGGCCGCGCACATGTGTCTGGTGGCCGAGCGCGACCACGCCGCCCCCACTGAGGAGCGCAGCACCGAGACCGCCCGCGCCGCGCGGCAGCGCCTGGCCGGAGTGCTCGGCCTGTTCGTCAAGGAGGTCGTCCTGGTCCCGCCGGGGACGCTCCCGGTGACGACCAGCGGCAAGGTCCGCGTCAACGAGACCCGACGCCGCTATGAGGCGGGTCTGCTGGGGCGTTGACCTTGCCGTCGCCCCGACGTGACCTGCCGACCGCGCAGGGACCACCAGGCGATGAACCCCGGAGGACCACGTCACGCAGGGGGTCGCATACGCGCTCGGGGTGCCGGCGCAGTCGTACGCCGACACCCCGAGCACCAGGAGCGCCGTCCACAGGCCGACCGGAGAGGCAGCTCCTAGACCGGTCGCAGAGGGCAGGTGCGGAACGACGTCATGCCGAAGTCGGGGATGCGCTCCACGGCTGCGGCGTCGACGCGCTCCAGCACCCGCGCCTCCGCCAGGGCCGACCACGCCATGCGCAGATGGAGCCGGGCCAGCGACGCGCCAAGGCAGTAATGGCGGCCACGTCCGAAGGCCAGGTGCCCCGCCGCTTGCTCGCCCGTCGCCACCGGCGGCCGGCCCGCGCTGTCTGACACCGCCGTCGCTCCCGCCGCGCCTGTCACCGGGCAGCGGGACATCGCCTCGCCGCCTGCCGTGTCATGCCCGGCGGAGGCCAGGATCAGCACCACCCGCTGCCCGGTGACGAAGGGGTGCCCGCGGTAGTCGAAGTCCGCCTTCACCTCCCGGGGCGCGAAGTGGAACGGAGGATCGAAACGCAACGCCTCCTCCACCTGGGCGTCCGCCCACACCTCCGGGTCCGCAAACGCGGCGCCGGCGCTGTGGTCCGTACCGGGCGCGGGCATCTCCCGGGACTGCGCATGCCGCAGGGCCATGACGCAGGTGGCGGTCGCGGTGGGCTCGACACCGCCGGTGACCAACTGCGCCACCATCGCCACCACGTCGTCCAGTTCGACCGTCTGCTCCTCAACGAGGGCCCGCGCCAGAGCCTGGGCGACCGGGGTGACGGGATCGTCCAGCATGCGCGAGACGACGTAGCCGGTCAGTTCCTCCACCGCGACGCGCGCGGCCCCGGCCAGCCGTACGTCGACCCCGGTGCTGCCCAGATAGCGCACCAGAGCGTCCGACCACCGCACGAGCCGGGGGCCGTCCTCGTCGGGGGAGGTACCGAGCAGACGGCTCAGTGTCCAGGTCGCCGCGGGCCGGGCGAAGCCGGTCAGCAGATCGGCGGGCCCCGCGCCGAGCCCGCGGGCCAGCGAGCGGGTGACCTCCCTGATGGCGTCACCCATCGGGGCGACGGCCGTGCGGGACAAGGCGGGTTGCAGCCGTCGGCGCAGCAGCTGCTGCGCCGGCCGGTCGGAGAAGACCGGCCACCGGGCGAGGTGGTCCTCCACCGGTACGACGTCGCGACGCTCGGGCAGCGGAAGGCTGTGCACCCAGTCCGGGTAGGTGTGCGCCCCGAGTCGTGGATCGCGCAGCAGCTCGACCGTGTCGTCGCGGCGGCTGACGTACCAGGATCGGGTCTCCTCGTCCCAGTGCACCGGGCTGCGCTCCCGGAGCAGGCGGTACAGCGGGTACGGGTCGAGCCGGCTGGCGGGGGTGACGACGGGCGGCAGGGCCTGGTCGCGGACGGTCATCGCGCACCGGCGCTCTCGTACTCGATGCTCTCCATGGCCTGGCAGTCCGTCCAGCAGATCGCGCAGTCGTTGCGCCTGATCCGGTCCCTGGCCTGCTGGGCGAGGCTGCCCGTCCACAGGGGCAGGATGTCGTAGCCGGTGTCCCGCACGTTGCCGATGACGTCCTCGGTCATGGTGACGCAGGGGGCGATGCCGCCGTAGGGGTCGATCCACAGCGACGCGAACATGGCGTAGCACGGAACGATCATCTCGTTCGGTGAGTTGACGCTCTGCGGGATGCGCTCGACGAAGGGCAGCGTCCGCTCGAAACGGTACTCCCGGTTCAGCTGCTCCACCGTGCGGATCAGCTTCTGCCTGCCCTCCAGGGTGTTGTTCTTCGCGTAGTAGTGACCGGAGGCGACGGGCCGGAAGGCGAAGTCGTCCGGTTCCCTGACAAGGCCGGTGCGCAGTGCGTCGGCCATGAGGGCCGGCAGCTCGTCGACGTTGTCGTCCATGATGGTGAAGCTGATCTGCTGGCTCAACTGCGGGTAGGACTGCCGCAGTTCAGCGAGGTCCCGCAGCAGGGCGCGGGCGCGGTCGTAACCGTTCCTGACCCCGCGGATCCGGCCGTAGGTGTCGGAGAAGCCGTCCAGGGAGACGCTCACCACGAACAGCGAGTCCTCCGGGGCCTCGGTGAGGATCTTCCGCACCATGCCCAGAATCCGTTTCGGCTGGAGCCCGTTGGTGGTGACCGCGACGAAACCGGTCCTTCGGAGAACCATGCTCAGAAGTTCCACCACGCCTTCCTTGAGGAAGGGTTCGCCGCCGGTCACGTCAATGGACGTGACGCCCTGGCTGAGGGCGGATTCGGTGACCCGCAGCCATTCCTCGCCGGTCAGTTCGGTGCTGTAGAGCCCCTTTTCCTTCCGGTATATCTCCCAGATCGAGCACATGGTGCACCGGGAGTTGCACAGATTCGTGATCTGCATGCTCATGCGTCGCGGAACGGGACGCGGAAGCCCGGACTGGCGAAGTCGTCGCACGTCAGCGGCCATTGGATCCATCATGGTCAACACGCTAGGCGGCGCCGGTATATTCGCGGAATACAAAGAATCCGCCCCTCGCTCTCGTGCTTGACACCCTCCTCGGGCCGCTGCCAACAATTGGCCTGTGTTCGGGGCCACTTGGCCCGGACGCCCTCCCATTCGCCTTGCCATAGGAGAGCAGTCATGCGGTTCAACCTCATCGAGGCCGGCCCCGTCGCCGATATCGAGGTCGTCGAGCGGAAAGGGACGGGCCACCCGGACTCGCTTTCCGACGGACTGGCGGAAGCACTCTCTGTCGCGTATTCCCGTTACACGCGGGAACGCTTCGGTGCGGTCCTGCACCACAACTTCGACAAGGTGGGTCTCCTCGGCGGCCGCAGCGAGGTGGACTTCGGCCGCGGCCGCATGACCTCGCCCATCCGCGTCCTGGTCAACGGCCGGACGAGCAACCGTTTCGGTGACGAGGACATCCCCGTCGAGGACATCATCGTCAGCGCCACCCGGGAGTTCCTCGGAGCAAGGCTGCCGAAGATCGACCCGGAGCAGGACCTGACCTTCCTGTGGAACCTCAGCAGCGGCAGCAGCCCGGGCCAGGTCGACGCCTCCTCCGACAAGGAGTCCTACCGCCGGCACTGGTTCGCGCCGCGCGACCTGTCCGACCTGCGCGAACTGACGCACCTGGTCTGCAACGACACGTCGATCGGCACCGCCTACGCACCGCTGAGCCCGCTGGAGACCTTCGTGCTCCAGGTCGAGAAGGAACTCCACGAGGAACACGAACTGCCGTGGCTCGGCACCGACATCAAGGTGCTCGCCGTACGCAGGGGCACGAGTCTCGACCTGACGATGTGCCTGCCCCAGATCGCCGACGAGGTCCCGGACCTCGAGGCGTACGCGGCGAACATCGAGACCGCCCGCGGCATCGTCTCGGACCTCGCCGCGCGGATGCTGCCCGGACACACCGTCGAGCTGTTCACCAACACCCGCGACAAGTACGACATCCCGGAGCTGTACCTCACCGCCACCGGCTCCTCCATCGAGAGCGGCGACGAGGGGCTGGTCGGCCGCGGCAACCGCGCCAACGGACTGATCGCCACCGCCCGTCCGTACACCATGGAAGGCGTCTGCGGGAAGAACCCGGTCTACCACACCGGCAAGATCTACACCGTGGCCGCGCAGCGCATCGCGGACGAACTCGCCGCGGCCTTCGACACCGGATTCCGCGTCTGGGTCATCGGGCAGGCCGGGCGTGCTCTCGACGACCCCTGGGAGGTCGTGGTCGCCCACGAGGGTCCCGTCGACGCCAACCTGGTGGAGGTCACCGTCAAGTCGGTCCTGTCCAACATCACCAGCATCACCGACGACCTCCTCTCCGCCTCGATCCGGCTCTACTGACGATGCGCACCGATACGGCATCCGCAAGGGCCGTGACGCCTCCCGCCACGGCAACGGCCCTGGCGGACTGGCTCCTTGACCGCCCCCGCGTCACCACCGGCCCGCACGCCGGCGGGGTACGGGGGAGCGTCCGCGGCCCGGACCACGACTACGTCTATCCGGAGATCGCCGGGTACTACCTGACCTGGCTGTCCTTCCTCGAAGCCACCGGCGCGCCGCAGGCCGCGCAGGCCGACGCCGTCCGGGCCGGGGTGATCGGCTGGCTGGCACGGGAACTGGCCGCGGAGCACGGCCCGCGCACGCGCCGCTACCTCCGCCCCGCGGCCGAACCGGCCGACGAGTGGCGCAACCACGCCCTGTTCGCCTTCGACCTGGGCATGGTGCACCGGGGACTCGCGGCCGCGCTTCCGGCGGGCGCCGGGGCCGAGCAGTCGGACGCCCGGGCGCCGTTGGCCAGGACCGCCGCGTTGCTGGACCGGCTGCGGGACCGCGACGGCAGCTGGCTGGCGTGCCTGCCCCACCCCGGGGCCCCGGCACCGCCACCGCGCTGGTCGACCACCGCGGGCCCGCATCTGCTCAAGGTCGCCGGGGGAGTGCTGGCGCTGGCGCACGGGACCGGGACGCCGTCCCTCACCGCGGCGGCGACGGCCACCCTGCACCGCCACGCGCCCGGCCTCGTGGCGGGACTGCCCGCGATGAGCCACCCGGCGCTGTACGCACTGGAAGGACTCCTCCAGGCGGAGCTGGCCGGACACCACGCCTACCGGGGGCAGTTGGAGGAGTCCTACGCCCTGCTGCTGGCACAGGTCACCGACGGCGTCCTGCCCGAGTACGCCCGGCAGCCGGACAGCCGGGTACGCAGCGACGTCATCGCCCAGATGCTGCGCGTCGGATCCGTACTCGCCGCGCAGGACCGGCTGGACACCGCGGGCAGGCACACGCTCCCCCTGCTCGCCCGGCGGCTGACGGCGATGGTCTCGCCCCTGGGTGCACTGCCGTTCGAGGACGGCGGCACCGGTCCCGCCGAGCCCGCCGTGTCCCGTGCGTCCGCGGTGGCCGGCCACGGCAACACCTGGTGCGCGATGTTCGCCCATCAGGCCCTGACCTTCCACGACCGGGTGGCCCGCGGGCAGCCCCTGCCCCGGGAGTGGATCCGGCTGCTGGTGTGAAGCCGGCGGAGCAAGACGCCCGGGCGCACGGCCCCATCGCGAAGGAGTGACCCACATGCAGCGGCGGACCGTCGCGCTCGTCTTCGGCACCCGGCCGGAGGCCATCAAGATGGCTCCCCTGATCAAGGGATTCGCCGCACGCGAGGAGTTCCGCGCGCTGGTGGTGACCACAGGACAGCACACCGACATGGTCGAACAGGCGCTGGCGGAGTTCGGTGTCGAAGCCGACATCACCCTCGGCGTGCGACGCGAGCGGCACACCCTCGCCGAGCTCACGGGCGCCGTCCTCGCCGGCGTCGACGAGGTGCTGTCCCGGTACCGCCCGCAGGCACTGCTCACCCACGGGGACACCACCACCACCCTGGGCGCCAGCCTGGCGGCGTTCTACCGGATGGTGCCCCTGGTCCACGTCGAGGCCGGCCTGCGCTCGGGCAACCGCTGGGCCCCCTACCCGGAGGAGATCAACCGCCGGGTCACCTCCCTGGTGACCAACCTCCACCTCGCTCCGACCCCCCAGGCCCGCGACAACCTCCTCGGCGAGGGCGTGGACCCGTCCACCGTGGTGGTCACCGGCAACACCGTGCTGGACGCCATGCACCTCCAGCTCGGCTCGGCCGACGCCTGGGCCGATCCCGCGCTGGACGTCCTCGACCGCGATCCCCGCCGCATGGTGCTCCTGACCGTCCACCGCCGTGAGTCGTGGGGCACCGCGATGAGCAGGATCGCCCGCACCTTCGCCGAACTCGCCGACCGGCATCCCGACATGCTGATCGTCGCCTGCGTACACCCCAACCCGCGGGTCCGCGACGCGCTGCTGCCCGCACTGCGCGGGCGGCCCAACATCGTGACCGTGGGGCCCCAGCCGTACTCCACCTTCCTGCGCCTGATCCGCAGGGCGCACATCGTGGTGACGGACTCCGGGGGAGTGCAGGAGGAGTGCACCGGCCTGCACACGCCGGCGCTGGTGCTGCGGGAGGTGACGGAGCGGCAGGAAGCCACCGCCACGGGCGGGGTGGCGCTGGTGGGCACGGAACCGCACCAGGTGCGCGCCGCCGTGGAAGCCCTGTGGGACGACCCCCACCGGCACGCACGGATGGCGGCCGCGGTCAGCCCGTTCGGTGACGGGCGCGCCACCGACCGCTGCGTCGCCGCGGTCGCCGGACTGCTGGGGCTCGGCGACGGGCCACTGAGCGAGTACGAACCCCTGCTGACGAACGAAGGAACACCGCGATGACCTCCGCCAGGCACACCACCTACCTCGTCCGGCACGCGCGGACGGCGTACAGCGCCCGTCACGTCGTCAACGGTTCCCTGAAGGTGGACGTGCCCCTCGACGCGGCGGGCACGGCCTCCTGCCACGCCCTGTCCGCCCCGTGGCTGGACACCGTCGCCACCTGCGTCACCAGCGGCTTCACCCGCACCCGGCAGACGGCGCACGCACTCCTCGGCGACCGGCACGTCGTCCTGCACAGCGACCACCGGCTCGACGAGATCGACTACGGCGTCTTCGAAGGGGGCCCGTGGACCCGGTACGGGGACTGGCTCGCCGAAGCGGGCCGGGACGCCACCCCGCCGGGCGCCGGCGAGTCCTGGAGCGGGGCGGTCGCGCGGATGCTGAGCGGCCTGTCCGCCTGTCTCGAGGTGCCCGGTCCCCGTCTGGTGGTGGGCCACGGCCTGCTGGGTTCGGTGGTGCGCTGGCTGATGACGGCGCCTCCCGGGGAGCGTCTGTCCCGGCCCTTCCTGCCGGAAGCCCCCTGTCTGGAGCCGGTCGTCCTGGACGACGACGAGCTGACGCGCCTCCTGAGCGACGCCGGTGAGCGCCTCGGTCTCGCGGCGGTGTCCGAGGCGGCCGGGCGATGAGCGACACGGACGACTACGACGCGATCGTCGTCGGTTCGGGGGCCGCGGGCGGTTGGGCCGCCCGCACGCTCGCCGAACGGGGCGCGCGCGTGCTGGTCCTGGAGGCCGGCCCGCTGCTGCCCGGCGACCACCGGGTGGACCGGGCCGTGCACAGCGCGCGCCGTCAGTCGGTGCAGTCACTGTGCTCGGCCTACGAGCCCATGACGGCCCACCTCTTCGTCGACGACGCCGACCACCCGTACCAGACGGACGAGGACGCGCCCTTCCACTGGTTCAGGGGCCGGCAGCTCGGCGGCCGGCTTCACCTGTGGGCCGGCGTGAGCCTGCGCATGTCGGACCGTGAGTTCACCGCCCGTCCCGCGCCCGGGGACACGCCACGGGCCTGGCCTCTCGGACACCGGGACCTGGCCCCCTTCTACGAACGGGTCGAGTCCTTCATGCGGGTCACGGGCGGGGCTGAGCACTCCCCGGCCGCGCCGGCTCCCCGGAGCGTCGACGACCGGCGGCCCTCGCACGCGGAGCGGCTGCTCGCCGACACGCTCGCCGCCCGGTGGCCGCAACGACAGGTCCTGGCCGGGCGCGTGGCCCGCGCGGACGCCGACGCGGTGCTGACGGCCGCCCTGGACACCGGACGGACCGCGCTGCGCACCAACGCCGTCGTCTCCCACCTGGAACTCGACCCGGCCGGGGGACGCGCGCGGGGGGTCGTCTTCGCCGACCGGCTCACCGGCCGCTGGCACCGGCGGCGGGCCCGGGCGATCCTCCTGTGCGCCTCCGCGGTGGAGTCCGTGCGCATCCTGCTGAACACCCGCACCCCACAGCACCCCGACGGCCTGGGCAATCGGCACGACCTGCTGGGACGCTACTTCTGCGACCACCTCAGCGGCCCGTCCGTCAGCGGCACGCTGCCGGGGGCCGGCACCGCGCCGCAGCCGTCGGCCGCCCCCGGGTTCGTGCCGGTGAGTCACGTGCCCCACTTCGGTGACGAGCGGGAACGGCCCGGCTACGGCATCACCCTCCTGGCCCCCGAAGTCCTGCCCCTGAGCGCCCGCAGCGCCGACTGGGCGGCGTCCGCGGCGGCCGGCACCACACCGTTTCGCCTGTGGTCCTGCGGGGAGATCCCCGCCCGCCGGGACAACCGCGTCCAGCTCGCCGACGCCCCCGACGCCTGGGGCATCCCCCAGGCCCACATCCGCCTGCGCCACGGCGCCGAGGAACGTGAACTGGCCGCCGAACAGGCCGCCACGATGGCCGAGATGGCCGCGGCGGCGGGCTGGGACGTCACCGACGTCACGGACACGCCCGCCGTGCCCGGCACGTCCGTCCACGAACTGGGCGGCGCGGCCATGGGCACCACCCCCGACCGTTCCGTGACCGATGCCGCCAACCGGCTGTGGGAAGCCCCGAACGTGCTCGTCGCGGACGGGGCCGCCTTCACCACCCCCGGCTGGCAGAACCCGACCCTGACGATCATGGCCCTGGCCACCCGCGCCGCCCACTTGCTGGCCGACGCCGCCCGCGCCGGCCGACTGGAGCACCCCATCCCATGAGAATCATGCTGATCAGCGACGTGGACGTGGAGAGCGGCCGTGGACCCGTGACCCGCCTGGCCCACGTACTGCCCCATCTCGCGCGGCGGGCCGAGGTCTCGCTCATCGCGCTGGGCCCGGCCGACGCCGTCTGCGGCCGCGCCCTGGCGGACAGTGAGGTGTCCACCCGCGTGGTGCCGTTCGCCCTCGACGGCTGGCGGGTCAGGGACCTGCCCGCGCTGGTGGACCGGATCCGTGAAGCGGTTGCGCAGGACCGGCCCGACCTGGTGGTCCTCTACCGCGAGATCTGGGACCTGATGCACGCGCTGCCACCGGTCCTGGCCCGACTCGGCGTGCCCTTCGCGGTCATGCCGCACTCGGTCCCGTTCCTGGACGCGGTGTCCCGGCCCACCCGGTCGTTCACCTGGGACCTGGTGCGCCGCCTGCCCGGTGAGCGCCGCGGCCACGCCTGGCGGTACCTGCTCACCCACGTCCACCAGGTCGGCCTGATGCGCACCCTGCCCCGGGTCGTCATCAACGAGACCGTCGACCACTACCTGGAGGGCTACTTCCCCGGAGCCCCGACCGCACGGGCCATCCCGGGCTACGCGGTGGACCTGTCCGCGATCACCGCCGCACAACCCGCCGAAACCCGCTACGACGTCGCCTTCATGGCCAAACTCACCAAGGGCAAAGGGCTTTTCGACACCCTCCGGGTGATGCGGCACCTGCGCAGGGTCCGCCCCGGAGCGCGCATGGTGGTGATCGGCTCCTTCGAGAGCCGCCGCGTCGAGCGCGCCTACCTCGCCGCCCGTGACCGGCTCGGCCTGCGCGACGCGATCCACCTGGCCGGCTGGCTCACCGGTGACGAGAAGTACCGGCTCCTGGGCTCGGCCCGGACCTTCTGCTACCCCTCGCGATCGGCCGACACCTTCTCGCTGTGCCTGCTGGAAGCTCTCGGCTGCGGCCTTCCGGCGGTCTGCTACGACGTTCCCTTCGCCCGACTGGTGTACGGGGACACACTCGCGGTGAGTACGGTGCGCTACGGATCGGCCCGGGCCATGGCCCGACGACTTGACCAACTCCTTACCGACGAGGCGCAGTTGAGAGGGTCGGAAGAAGCCCTCCGTTTCGCCAGCCGTTACTGTTCTTGGAGCACCGTGGCTGATGCGGAGTACGCCGCCTACCAGGCCTTGCTGGCTCCGAGGCATGGTGCCTCAGCCCACGGCCAGAGAAACAATGTGAGGAATTCCCGTGCTTGACCTGAACTACGTGCTCCAGCACCAGGACGAGGTCGTCCGAAACTGCGCCGACCGGGGCTACGACATCGACATCGAGCGCATCGTCCGCCTCGACCGCGAGCGCCGCGCCGCCATCGGACGGCTCGACGAGACACGGCACGAGATCACCGTGCTCGGCCAGCAGTGGAAGAACGCCACCGACAAGGACGAACACCGCCGTCGTGCCGTCGCCCTGAAGGAAGAACGGTCCCGACGCGAGGCCGAGGCGGAGAAGGCCGAAGCCGAACTGCGCGAAGTCCTCTCCTGGCTGCCGAACATGCTCGACGAGCGGGTCCCCGTCGGAGGGGAGGAGGACAACCAGATCGTCCGCAAGGTCGGCGAGCCGCCCGCCCTGGGCTTCGAGCCGCGCCCCCACGAGGAGATCGGCCGGCTCACCGCCACGATCGACATCCCGCACGGGGTCAACGTCGCCGGCTCCCGCTTCTACCTGCTCATGAACGAGGCCGTGCAGATGCGCTACGCGCTCACCGACCTCTTCGTCAAGCGGGCCCGCCAACAGGGGTTCGAGCTGGTCTCCCCGCCCTACCTGGCCCGCCGGGAGACCCTCTTCGCCTCCGGCTACCTGCCCTTCCAGAGCAAGGACAACTTCGCCGTCGACGACGACCTGACGCTGATCGGCACGAGCGAGCAGGCGCTGCTGGGCATGCACGTCGGCGAGACCCTCGACCGGCTTCCGCTGCTCTACCTGGGCGACTCCATGTGCTTCCGCACCGAGGCCGGCTCCTACGGCCGCGACACCGCCGGCATCCTGCGCGTCCACCAGTTCTACAAGCTCGAACAGTTCATCTACTGCCGCCCGGAGGACAGCGAGCACTACCACCAGCTGTGCCTCGAGAACGAGGAATGGCTGATGACGGAGCTCGGCATCCCCTACCAGGTCGTGCTCACCGGCTCCAAGGACCTCGGCGCGCCCGGCCGGATCAAGTACGACACCGAGGCGTGGCTGCCGTCCCAGGGCCGGTACCGCGAGATGACGTCCAACACCAACATGGGTGACTACCAGGCCCGTCGAGGACGCATCCGCTTCAAGATCGGCGGGGAGAAGGGCTTCCCCCACACCATCTCCGCCACCGGGTTCTGCGACCGTCTCATCCTGGCCATCCTGGAGAACTGCCAGCAGGAGGACGGCTCCGTCCGCGTCCCCGAACTCCTGGTGCCCTACCTCGGCACCGAGGTGATCACCGTCCGTCCCGTGCAGGAACAGCGCCCGAAGGTCCACTGACATGACACGTCCGCCCGCAGCCGCCTTCGCCCGCGCCCTCGCGGAATACCTGGGCCCACGCAACTGGCGGCAGAGCCGGTGTACGCACTGCGGACGCCGGTACTTCGCCAAGAAGGCGGCGGCGTGCGGCAGCCCGTGGTGTCCGGGCACGGCGTCCGTCCCCGGGGCGGACGCCGCCCGCCCGCCGGCCCGTCCGGTCCCGGCCCAGTGGCAGCGGATGCACGCTGTCTTCCGCGGCAGGGGCCTGACGCCCTTCGCCATCGACCCCACCGGCGTGGCCCGCGACACCGACCTGATCGTCTCCGCACTGCAGTACCTCGACCCCGTCGTCCACGACGGGGCCCCGCCGCCCCGGGGCACCCAGATCCTTTCCCAGCCGTGCGTCCGGTGGCGTTACCTTCCCGGCGCCGGCCGGGAAGAGGGCGTCTCCTCGTCCTTCGTCAACCTCTCCTCCCTGGAGACAGGGGAGGGGGACCTGGTGGACCGCGTGCCCGCACACCTCGACCTGTGGCTGGACGGGCTGTCGGCCATCGGCCTGCACGCCCGTGAGATCACCGTCGCGCTCACCGACGAGGAGTGCGCGTACGGTCCCTACCGGGGGATCCGAGCCGATGTGAACAGCGGCGGCATCGAACTCGGCGAGATCAACTGGTACTTCGAGGTGGACGGCCCGACCGCCCCGGCCTTCTCGGTCATAGACTGCGGCTTCTCGTTCGAGCGGATGGCCTGGGCGGCGGCCGGAGGGCAGGAGGCGTACCACGACCTGCTGTCACCCCTGTACCTGGTCGGCGTCGCGGACGGGGGCGTGCTCAACGACCGCTGCCGCACCCTCGCCCTGCTCGCCCTCAGCGGGGTGCGGCCGGGCAGTCGTGGCCCGCGTCGGCATGTCCGCCAGCTCACCGACGAGCTTGTGGCGCCCTTCCTGCGCGGTGTGAACGTACGGGGCTGCCTGCACCACGCGGCGCGCTTCTGGGAGCAGTTCCTGCCGGCCGGGAGCCTCGTGCCCAACGCGGTGGACGAAGCGAGCGCAGCGGTCGAGCGGCGTGCCCTGGACCTGCTCGCGCGCGCCCTGCGGCAGCCCGCCCCGCCACAGCAGCTGGAGTTCAGTGAAGCCGCGGACGTGCTTGCCGCCCGCTCGGGAGGGCGTGTCGTGCTCTCGCGAGCCGTGAGCAGTCTCGCCGGAGTCGTGTGAACCGGCGGGAACGCCACGGGCGGCACGCGCGCTGCCGGCTCGACCAGCGCACGTGCCGCCCCGTGTCAGGCGTCATGCATCGATGTCGCTACCGGCCACCGACAGGGCCAGCAGCAGGAGCTGCGCGCGGTTGTTCACACCGGTCTTGAGGCGGATCCGGCGCAGATAGGTGTCGACGGTGTGCGGGCTGATCTGCATTCTCCGGGCGGTCGCCGAATAGGTCCTGCCCTGCACCAGGTTCTTGAGCACCTCGATCTCTCGAGCGCTGAGCGCGGACGCGTTCATGGTGACCTGACTGCTCACAAGCTCCCCATTTCCTCTCTGGCCGTCTCCCGGTGGCAGGGGAACCAAGGGAGACCGCAACCACCGGCGCCCGCACACGGTGACCGGAGCGAACGTGTGCCTTCATTGTTGGCCGTGAGGGATACGGGAACGGGGAGGGAAGCCCGTCACCAAGTTGCCCTGCATCAAGCGCCTCCGGGGCATGAACCTCCCAAGTCGCCTCAAACCGACACTGGTTCGTGGCGGCGAAGGACACCCGTCCCCCCACCGGTACCGGGGACGGAGCAGGTGAGGCGGCGAGGCCGACAGGAGGCGGATTCTCGTGACTTAATTCCAGGGGCGATGTCGCTACGGTGGAATGAGCGCAGACCAATTCTCCTGCGCTGGGACCGGCGACGGAGATGCGAGATGACGTGGATGCCTCCTGCGGAACTTCGTGGGTGCACAGAGGCCGACGGGAATGACGCTCAATTCCTGTTGCTCGGACCTTTGTCGGTCCTCCACCAGGAGAAAAGCATTCCTCTCGGTCCGGGAAAGCAGCGGACGTTGCTGGCGCATTTCCTGCTCAACGCGAACCGACCCGTTTCGGTGAGCAGTTCGCTGGAGGCTCTGTGGGACGACCCGCCGCCGTCCGCGGTGAAGAACGTCCAGCTGTACGTGGGCCGCATCCGGCGCATGCTCGCCGGAGTCGAATCGGTCTGCCGCCTGCACACGGTGGGCCGCGGCTATCAACTCGACGTCGACGCAGAACGGGTGGACACCGAAGTGTTCCGCCGGCTGGTCCGTGACGCCTCGCGTGCCCGCCGGGACCGCCGCCTCGATCAGGCGGTCGCGCTGTTCGGGGACGCATTGAAGCTCTGGCGCGGCAAGCCGCTGGAGACGCTGGCCGGCACGGTCGCCCTGGACGCCGAGGTCGGAGTGCTGGAAGACATGCGTCTGATGGCGTGCGAAGAGTACTTCGGACTGATGCTGGAGACCGGTCACCACCGTGCGGCCATCCCCGAGCTGCGGCGGATGGTGGCCGCCTACCCCCGCCAGGAACTGCTGCGCTACCAGCTGATGCTGGCCCTCAGCAGAGCCGGTGACCGCTCGGCCGCACTGTCGACCTACCGCAGCGGCTACCGGCTGCTGGTCGAGGACCTGGGCATCGAACCGTCGCGTCCCCTGCGCGAGTTGCACGACGCCATCCTGGCGGACACCGCCCCCACCCGCACGACCTCCCACGCCACCGCACCCCTGCGGGGCACCACTCCGGTCCGGACCGCACGACCGGGCGGTCGCCGCGGCGCACTGCAGCGCGCCTCCTGACGCGACAGTCCGGCACCGGTCCACTTCACCCCCCGGCACTTCCCTGCCGCACGCCCTGGAGGCCACCCCTATGCCCTTCATCTTCGTCGGAGGGTCGGCTCGTTCCGGCACTTCCCTGGTTCAAAAGCTCCTGGTGAGCCACTCCGCCATCGCGGGTGGACCGGAGTTCGACCACACCGGCGCCATCATCGACCTGTACCGGCGCATGTCCGAGCCCTGGCGCCTGGACCGCCAGGCCTTCTACTACACGGCCGGTCAACTGGCCGACGGTTTCCGGGCCTTCTACGAGGGCTTCTTCACGCAGGTGACCGAACGCGACCCGGACGCCGCGTTCCTGTCGGAGAAGACACCCAGCAACATCCTCGCCGCCGAGACCCTGCTCGAACTGTGGCCGGACGCGGTGTTCGTCAACGTGGTCCGGGACGGACGCGACGTGGTGCTCTCCCACCTGGACGTCAACCGCCGCTACCGCGCCCGTGGCGAGCGCAACCCGGAGCGGGACACGCTCCTCAGCGTCTGCCGGCACTGGAACGCCTGCATCTCGGCGTACTTCGACCTGATGGCCCGGCCCGACCTGCGTGAACGGGTCCACCACGTCGTCTTCGAAGACCTCGTCACCCGCCCCGAGGACGAAGTCCGCCGTCTTTTCGAGTTCCTCGGACTGAAGACGGAGGAACGGCAGATGCACCCGGAGAACATCACCGAGCAGGAAGTCGGCGTAGTGCTGGAAGGAGCCTATTTCACCCAGCAGCTGTACCGGCAGCCTTTCAACGCGGCGAAGACGAATCGCTGGCGTCAGGAGATGAACCCGCTGCAGAAAGCCGCAGCCACCCGCCTCATGAAGTCCAACCTCCAGAGGCTCGGCTACCCGACGTGACGGATGCCGGGGAGACCTCCAACGTGCATCAGGACGGTCGCGCCGCCGGGGCGGAACTCTCCGTCCCGACGGCCCGGCCGGCGTGAACGGGGTCGTCGGCAGTGACATGACACACCCCTGGGTCCATCGCAGGGATCGCGACCTGCGAAGATCGGTCCGCAGATGTGCACCCCCTGTGAGAAAGGGGTGGCAACGGTTGGGGGAGCCCGGGTGACGACGATCGACGAGTACCAGCGGCGCTGCGAGCAGCTGTTCATGGCCGGAGGAAACGCGGCCGTGAGGCGGACCGCCCAGGCAGCTCTGGACGAGCTCGGCCCCCACCCCGATCTGTACTGCTGGCTGGCCCTCGGGCACGCCGCCGAGGACGACGACGAACACGACGACCGCGCGGAGGAAGCCTTCCGGGCCGGACTCGCTCTCGACGGTGACCACCTGGGGCTGCTGGCCGGTTACGCCGAACTGTGCCTTCGTGCCGACTCCTTCGATTACCCGGGCCGGGCCGCGCGAGCCGTCACTTTGTCCAAGCGCCTCAAGCAGCTCGCACCGCAGTCCGCCGAAGCCGACCGGCTCGCGGCAGCAGAACGCTGGGCGCGGCGCGGCTACTGGGACGACCTGCGGATGAGAGCGGCGGCCGCCGCGGTCGCGGGCCGCGACACCGAGGCACAGGCGCGTGCCCTGGCCGTGGATCTCCGGCACGGCGACGAAGCGGCGACCGGGGACATGAACGTCGAGGACCGCGAGGCCGTCGTACGCGCCGCTACCGTCAAGGCGCTGTCCGGGCCGTGGAACGCCCCCGTACGCTTCCTGGGCCGGCATCGCACGGCCGTCTGGGTCCTCAGCGGCATCCTGTGCGTCCTGACCAACACGGTGTTGCGCCAGACCGGAGTCGTCGACACCTTCAGCGCCTGGGGCTTCCTCTGGGGCCTCCCCGTCCTTATGGTCGACCGCCGTTTCGCCGCCATCCGCAAACAAGCCGAGGCACACCACATCGCCACCCTTGAGACGGCGCTCGGCGAACGGAGTTGAGCCCTTTGGCGCAGGCCAACGGTGTACCAGGTGGCGCGGCTATCGTCGCGGAGGCCGTTCGGCAAGGATGATGACGGGTCATGACGATCGTGTTCCGGGTCCCTGCCGGCGGTGCGGAGCGGGTGGGGTTCGCCTATTCGCCGACGATGGAGGCCGTACTGAGTCTCCATGTGCTGGTGGAGCCCAAGCACCATCCCGTCCAGCACGGCTGGGTGCGTGCGATGCGCAAGCTGTCCCCAGGGCTGAAGCGGGAGATCGAGGCGTTCTCCTATGCGGTGCGCTCGTACTTCCCCGAGTTCCTGTTTCCGATGCCGACCGGCGGTCTGGCGGGCTTCGAGGAGGAACTGGCGGGATTGCGCGGGGCGGATCCGGAGCTGGTCCGCTTTGAGTTCGCCGTCCCTCTGCTCACGCCCTGGCCGGGCGGGGGCGAGGGCAGGGATCCGCAGGTGCTGGACGAACCGGAGGTACGCCGGCTGCTGCGGGAGCGCCTTGCACGGGACAGCGACGAAGCGATGGCCGCGATGCTCCTCGACGACCCCCGCGCGCTGCTGGAGCGGTTTTTGAGCATGCTGGAGCGCTACTGGCGGGAGGCGTTCGAGGAGGAATGGGCACGGCTCGAACCCGAACTCGCCGCCGGCGTCAGCGAGGCCGGCCACCAGATCGAGCAGCGCGGCCTGTACGGGATGCTGCGCGGCCTGTGGCCGGAGGTGCGCAGCGATCCGCAGGCCGAACGCTTCTGGCTGGAGCGGCCGCACGACCACGAGGTCGCCATCGGCCCGGCCGACACACTCGTACTCGCCCCCAGTGCCTATGTGTGGCCACACGTACGCGTCAACTGCGACGGCCCGTGGCCCCTCGGCCTCGTCTTCCCCCTCTCCTCGATCGTCCGGGAAGCCCGCCCGAGGATTCCACCCACCCAGCTCGTCGGCACCCTCCGCGCGCTCGCCGACGACACCCGGCTGCGCGCCCTGCGACTTCTCGCCGAACGTCCGCGCAGCACACAGGAGTTGGCCCCGCTCGTCGGTGTCAGCGAGGCCGCCCTGTCCAAGCACCTGAGGGTGCTGGCGAACGCGGGCCTGCTGGAGCGCCGCCGCGAGGGCTACTACGTCCTGTACCGGCTCGCGCCCGGACAGGTGGCGGGCCTGACCCCCAGCCTGGAGAGCTTCCTGCACGGCGAAGGCGCCGGTGAGGTGTCCGAGTACGACTGATTAGCCATCTGCCTAATAAGTGGATCAGAGGCCGGATGGGACCCGACAGTGGCCGCATGCCACTGCTGAAGGACCGCAACTTCCTGCTTCTCTTCGTCGGCCAGGGCATCTCACGCTTCGGCGACGGCCTGTACACCGCCGCGACCGCCTGGCTGGCCTGGTCCCTGACGAAGGACCCCACGGCCGTCGCCGTGGTCAGTGTCTCCGCGTTCGCGCCCGCGTTCGTGGCCACGTTCGTCGTCGCCTCGTACGCCGACCGTCGCGACCGTCGGAAGCTGATGATCGCCACCGACCTGGCCCGGGTCGCCGTGGTGGCCGCGGCTTCCCTCCTGCTCGCCCTCGACCTGCTGGACCTGCCCCTGCTCGTGACGACCACGGCACTGCTGGCGCTGATCGGCGCCCCGTTCGCCCCGGCTCGCAACGCCATCGTCACGCAGATCGTGCCGGACGACCGACTGCAACAGGCCAACGGACTGCTGCAAGTCGCCTTCCGAGCCGCCTTCTTCGTCGGCCCGCTCATGCTGGCACCGCTGCTGGCCTTCGGCTCACTGCAATCGGTGCTGGTGGTGAATGGAGTCACCTTCCTGGGTTCGGCGGCCGCTGTGGCCGCCATCCGCGTGACCCGCCCCGCTCCGACCGGCGCTCAGGCGGGACTGTGGTGCGATCTCAGCGCCGGGCTGCGGGCAGTGCTGGCTGCTCCCGACGTACTCGTGGTCATCGTGACGTTCGTGCTCGCCCTCGCCCTGACCAACGGATTCCTGACCGTCGGGCTGGTCGCAGTCGTGGGACAGGGCGGCCAGTACGGCCTGCTGCTCGGCGTCGCCGGGGTCGCCGAAGTGGTCGGCGCCCTGCTCCTGGCCGGCCTGCGCATCCGCAGACTCGCCCTGGCCGCTGTGCTGGCGTGGGCCCTGCTCGGGATCTTCCGGGCTCCGCTGGGAACGGTCACCTCCCCTGTTGTGGCGGCGGCATTCCTGACCGCCACAGGGTTGGCCTCGGCCCTCACGGACATTCCGTTGATCGCACTGGTGCAGCAGCGCATACCGAGCCATCACCTGGCGAAGGCACTCGGGCTGTGGGAAGCCGGGGTGGCGGGAGCCCTGGCGATCTCCCCCTTTGTGGCCTCCACCGCCATCACTCTCGCCGGAGTGGGGAGCGCCTTCCTGCTCTCGGGAGCCGCCGTCGTCGTCCTGGCCGTCACCGCCGCGCTCACCCTCGCATGCGTAGGCGTAGGGCAGGCCGGTCAGAAGCCCTTCGCCTCGGCCGACGGCACGGCATGTGTCGCGGCGGCGGAAGAAACGGCGGTGATCACGGCCACATCGGAGTGACTGCGCGGATCATCGCTGGGCGCAGGCAGTACCAGACGCTGCCCGACGGGCCCGCACCGCCCGGCGGGTGGGGCAGCCCAGGTGTGCGGATCCGGTGGGGTCCGCAACCGAGCCTCAAGTGGCGGAGCCGACTCGCCGCCTCCCTGCCGGCGCCCGCTCCGGGCCCGGCGGAACCCGCCGCCCTCAGTCCCCGCGAGATCGACAACCTGCGGCTCACGGCTGCCCCGCAAGGCCACATCTTGACTTCCGCGGCGCCCCGAACTCGCAGACAATGCAGTGCTGTTGCCTGTCCGACGGAGGCTCGCCCACCTGGCCGAGCCGGCCTCCCTCCCTCACTCTCCTCCTGACCTCCTGCCAGCTGTATCCGCGTCAGCCGCTCCACGTTCCATGACGACCTCCACCGACAAGAGGCAAGGATCTGCTCGTGCGAGTCCCGGCAGGCGAGGTCGACTGAGTTCAGCGCGCAGGCCACGGTGAAGCCTCCGACCCCCACAAGGAGTCCACATGGCACCACGTATCAGCCGTCGCACCCTTCTGGCCGCAGGCGCGGGCGCCGCCGGTCTGTCCTTACCAGGCGTCACCGCGCACGCCGCCGACCGTGCGCCCGCCGGCGTGAGATTCACCCTGAACGCCCAAGTGCTCGACGGCGGTGAACAGGTCACCTCGATCACCCTGGAGACCGCCCGGCTCGGCCCGATCGACCCGGCCTGTCTGACCACCGCCACCTTCGGCGTGCACGCCAAGGGCACCAGGCCGTTTGCCACCGCTCCCGACGGCGGCGTTGTCACCGACTACGACCTCGACCGCACGGTGACCGCTGTCCGGCTCGACCACAACGGCAACATCGTGCTCGAACTGAGCTACGGCGAAGGCCTGATCGGAGGCAGCACGCTCAGCTACCTGCCGGCCGAGGGTCGCAACGTGATGCTCGACCTCGTCTACACCCTCACGCAGCACGCCCCGATCGTCCTGCGCAACCACCGATCCGTCGTCATCGACAAGTTCGTGCAGAATCCTCGGCTCTCGGACCCTGAGGTGGACGCGTTCAGCTCACACATCTCCGGCTCGGGAATGAAGTACCGGCTGTACTCGCCCACCGGGTCACACTCCTCCCGGCACAAGAAGCGCCCGCTGATCGTCTGGTTGCACGGCGGAGGCGAGGGCGCCTCACTGCCCAACAACTACTACGACAACGAGACCCCGCTACGAGCCAACCGCGGCGCCCTGGGCTTCACCACCCCCCAGGCGCAGCGCATCTTCGAAGGCGCCTACGTCGTCGCCCCACAGAGCACCTCGTACTGGATGGAAGACGGTCCCCGCTTCGCCCCCCTGATCCACGAGATCGTCAACGACGTGGCGCGCAGGAACCGCGTCGACCGCGACCGTATCTACGTGGCCGGTTGCAGTAACGGTGGCTACATGAGCATGAAGATGACCGCCGCCTATCCCACCCTGTTCGCCGCGTCCGTGCCGATCTGCGGGATCGTCGCGCCTTTCCCGTCCGGAGACACACCGCTGATCCCCGACAGCGAGCTGGCACAGATCAGCACCCCCAGCTGGCTCGTCACCTCCGCCGACGACCCCGTAGTGGACGTGCAGGCCAACACCGTCCACGCGCACGACGTGATCCCCGGCTCGCTGATGACGCTCTACGACCACGTCATCTGGAACGGCCACCAGTTCAACGGCCACTTTTCGTGGATCTACGTCGCGCACAACGACCCCAGCATCGACGGGACGCATGTCTGGCAGTGGATGGCCGCTCAGCGTCGGCGCTGAGGGGCGGTATCCGGAATCGTCGGCGGCTGGAGCTGCCGGCGGTTCGTGCTCGCCGTCCGCTACGAGGCGACCGTGTTGGTCGCAGTCCTCAACGAGCGGCTGTAACCATCACCTTCCCAACAAACCCTAGTGGACCCTGACCACGTACTTGCCCCGTACCCCGCCCGCCTCAAGAGCCCGGTGCGCCAATGCTGTCTCTTCCAGCGGGAAGACCGTGTCCACCGCCGGCCGCAGCCTCCCCTCCGTCACCTCGCGGGCGACATCGTCGAAGAGCGCACGTTCGGGGTTGTCGCTGAAGAATCGCACCCGGCCGCGTCCGTGGACGGCGCTGACCGCGATGTAGCCCAGCGAGGCGGCGGGCCGCGTCAGGTCGAAGGCGATGGTGACCATGCGACCGCCGGGCTTCAGCAACCGCCGTACGGTACGCAGGTCGGTGCCCACCGTGTCGAGGACCACGTCGAACGATCCCAGTTCCGCAGGGGACACGGTCCGGTGGTCGGCGGCGTGGTGGGCACCGAGCCCACGGACGAAGTCGAGGTTGGCGGCGCGGGCCAGGGCCGTGACCTCGGCGCCGTACGCCTGTCCGAGCTGGACGGCGGCGTTGCCGACGCCGCCCGCCGCGCCCCGTACGAGCAGCCGTTCGCCAGGGCCCAGTGCCGCCTTGTCGCGGAGAGCCGTGACGGCCGTGGTGGCCACCGGCAGCGCGGCGGCGGCCACGAGGTCCAGCCCGTCCGGGACCCGGCCCAGCCGCTCGGGCCGTACCGTCACGTACTCGGCGGCGCTGCCGAATCCGGAGCTGCGGCCCAGGACGCCCCACACCCGATCGCCGACCGCTACGCCCGTCGCGCCGGTGCCGAGTGCGGCGATTTCGCCAGTGAAGTCCAGCCCGATGCGCTGCGGGAACTTTCGGCCGGTGATGAGGCGGACCCGACCGGAACGGGCAGCCAGTTCGCCGCCGTTCACGCTGAACGCGCGCACCCGCACGAGAACCTCGCCGGGTGCCGGTGCGGGACGTGGCACCCGGCCCACATACAGCACCTCGGGGCCGCCGAAGCGGTCGAACAGTACGGCTTTCATCGTGCGGTCGTCCATCGCCTGTGTTCTCACCTTCGCCACCAGTGGCCTTGCGGGGGATCGTGGCGCCGAGCGTAGGCTGGCAAACGGACGAGATCGTCCAGTTGACCGGAGGTGAGAGACAGCGGTGGGGGAATCCTCTCGGATCGGGGGGCAGGACAGTCTGCGGGCGGACGCCCTGCGCAACCGAAGGCGCATCCTCTCTGCTGCCCGCGTAGTTTTCGCCGAGCACGGCATCGACGCGCCCATGGCGACCGTGGCCCGACGGGCGGGGGTCGGCGTGGCGACGCTGTACCGGCGTTTCCCGACGCGGGACGCCCTGGTGCGGGCCACGTTCGCGCACCAGATGGACACCTGTGCTCAGGCGCTCACCGACGCGCTGGCCGACCCCGATCCGTGGCAGGGCTTCCAGCGGCTGGTCGAGACGGTCTGCGAACTGCAACGGGAGGAACGAGGCTTCCCGGCCGCGTTCGTCGCGGCCTTTCCAGACACCACGCGAGAACATGCGCGAGTACGGGAACAGGCCGAGCGGGATTTCATGACCCTGGTCCGCAGGGCTCAGGCGGCGGGCGCGCTGCGGGCCGACTTCCACCCCTCCGACCTTGCCGTAGCCCTGTTGTCCCACTGCGGTCTGGTCACCGCACTTCCGGGTGACCGTGCGGCGTCCCGGCGTCTGGTGGCCTACTTGCTCCAGTCGTTCCGCGCCGAGGCGGCCCACGGAGTGCTGCCGGCGCCGAGCGCACTGTCGCTGCGCAGTCTTCCACTCGCGGCCGACGGCTCCCGGGGACAGCAACCCTCCAGAGACTGATACGGAACAGCGCCTACCGCCTGGCCCGCTCTTCGGGCGACCGTGCCCCTGTCGCAACAGGACCTAGCCCAAGAGGCGTGCGAGCCAGTCGATGCGGGTGCGGCGGGCTGTGGTCGAGATGTGCGCCTGCGGGTACAGGGCGTCGAACCCGTGGAAACCGCCCGCCCACACATGGAGTTCGGCCTGACCGCCCGCCGCCCAGATACGGGTGGCGTAGTCGGTGTCCTCGTCGCGGAAGACCTCTGCGGAGCCGGTGTCGATGTAGGTGGTCGGCAGGTCGGAGAGGTCCTGGGCCAGTGACGGCGACATGAAGGGGGAGACCTCGGAGTCGCGGAGGTCTCCGAGGAGCGAGCGCCATCCGAACGCGTTCATCTCACTGGTCCACACGCCGGGGGTCATGGAGTACTGGCGGCTGGAGGTGGAGGTGTTGCGGTGGTCGAGCATGGGGCAGATCAGCATCTGCGCGGCGATCGCGGGACCGCCCCGGTCGCGGGCGAGCAGGCTGACACCGGCGGCGAGGCCGCCTCCCGCGCTGACGCCCGCGACGACGATCCGGGCGGGGTCGATGCGCAGCTCGGCGGCGTGCTGGGCGACCCACAGCAGTCCGCGGTAGCAGTCGTCGACCGGGACGGAGCCGTTGGCCTCCGGCGCGAGCCGGTAGTCCACCGAGACCACGACAGCGCCGAACCGTTCGAGCCACTCCAGTGGGATGTCGATCTGGGAGTGGCGGTCACCCATGACCATCCCGCCGCCGTGCATCCAGTAGATGCAGGGAGCGGCGGTGTCGTTGTCGGCGCCGATGTGCGCGGGGCTGAGGACCGACAGGGGGATCGGGGTGCCGTCTGTGGCCGGCACGGTGATCTCGCGCCGCTCGACCTGTCGGTGCGCGAGGAGGGACTCGATGGGTGTCGAGGGCAGTTGGCGCAGGTGCGCGAGGATTTCCGGGGTGAGCTCGGACATGAGGGGCATGTCGGCCAGGAGGTCACGCAGTTCGGGGTCCAGAGCGGGGCGTGCCGTGGTCATGGTCGTTGCCTTTCGCGGGGTGCCGGACAGTCAGGGGAGAGCGGGCGGGGGGGCTTGCTCAGGGCTTTCCGAGAACGGCTTTGCCGCCGACGGGGACGTGGTCGCTGTACTCCGGCTCCTTGGCCAGCAGCGGTCCGATCCGCGCCACGATGGCCTGGGCGGTCTCACCGGCGAAGACCCGGTGATGGTCCTCCTCACTGGTCCAGCCCTCGATGACATGGACGACGTCGGGGTCGGACGCGGAGCGGGAGACCAGGTAGACGAGGCAGTGCTCACTCGCACCGGGGCTGCCCTCCTCCATGCCGGTCAGCAGCAGGTCGATCAGCCGGTCCCCCGCACCGGGCTCGGCAGTCAGGGTGGCGCTGAAGCCATACGTGGCGATCATGGTCGTCCTCTCGGTCGGCTGTGTAGTGGAGCGACTTCCATTCAAGCGGCCTGACCTGCGGAAACGTTAGAACGATGCTGGCGGGTACTTGCACGATCCTCCCGAACACGGGAGCGTCGGACTGCCACGGTGGTGCAATGTCCCCATGCATCTCGAAGAGCTCCGCACCCTGCTGGCCCGGCACGCCAAGCCCGACTGGACCACTGCCATCGACGGCGTGCTCGTCTCCAAGGTCGACCGCTCGGACCCGCCGGAGCTGTCCATGTCCGGCATGGTGCTCGCGGTCATCGCGCAGGGCGCCAAACGACTCGCTCTGGGCGACCGGGTCTACGAGTACGGTCCCGGGCAGTTCCTGGTCGCGTCCGTCGACCTCCCCGTCACCGGACAGTTCACCCAGGCCGATCCCGAACAGCCGGCCCTCGGCTTCGGACTCACTCTGGAGCCGTCCGCCGTAGCCGAGTTGCTCCTCCAGGCCGGCCCCGGTGACACCCCGCGCACCGGTGCGGGCGCGCCCTCGGCGATCGCCGTCAGCGATGCCCCGCCCGCGTTGCTCGACGCGGTGGTACGGCTGCTGCGGCTGCTGGACGAACCCCGCGACCGGGCCGTACTGGCGCCGCTCGTCAAGCGCGAGATCCTGTGGCGGCTGATCACCAGTGAGCAGGGCGCGACGGTACGTCAGCTGGGCCTCGCGGACAGCAGCCTCAGCCACGTCTCCCGGGCCGTGCGCTGGATCCGCGAGAACTACGCGCAGCCCTTCCGGGTCGAGGACGTGGCCCGGATGTCCGGCATGAGCGCCTCGGCCTTCTACCGCAACTTCCAGGCGGTGACCGCGATGAGCCCCATCCAGTTCCAGAAGCAGATCCGCCTCCAGGAGGCCCGGCTGCTGCTCGCCACCCACCCGGGCGATGTCACCGGAGTGGGCCAGCGCGTCGGCTACGACAATCCCTCCCAGTTCAGCCGGGAGTACCGCCGCCAGTTCGGCGCGCCGCCCAGCCAGGATGCCGCGCGCCTGCGTGATGCGGTGCGCGCCCCCAGCGGTCTCCTGCCCTGAGCGGCACGGCGGTCACGAAGGAGGATCAGACAAGGAGGCGCGAGGATCGTTCTACCGTTCCCGCAGGTCAGAGCGGTCCAATGGGATTGATCCCACCACATCGCCGAGGGGCACACCATGAACACTGTTCTGATCACGGGTACGTCGTCCGGATACGGTCGGGCCACCGCCCTCCACTTCCACGAGCAGGGGTGGAACGTCATCGCCACGATGCGCACGCCGCGCGCAGGCGTTCTGCCGGAGTCGGACCGGCTGCGCGTCGTCGAACTCGACGTGACCGAGCCCGCGAGCATCACGGCCGCGTTCGAGGCGGCGGGACCCATTGACGTCCTGGTCAACAACGCGGGGGTGCCCTCGATCGGCGTCTTCGAGGGCACCCCCATGGCCCGGGTTCGGGAAGTGTTCGAAGCCAACACCTTCGGTGTCATGGCGACCACGCAGGCGGTGCTGCCCCGCTTCCGCGAACGCGGCTCAGGTGTGGTGGTCAACGTGACCTCCAGCGTGGTGCTCGGTCACATGCCGCTCTCAGCCGTCTACAAGGCGAGCAAGATGGCGGTCGAGGGATTCACCGCGTCCCTCGCGCTCGAACTCGCGCCCTTCGGTGTGCGGGCGAAGACGGTCCAACCGGGAGCCTGTCTGACGACGAACTTCGCCGTTCGCGCCACGAACGGCGCCGCACCGGACGAAATGGTCCCCGAACCGTACGCAGCGTGGGCGAAGAAGGCCATGGACTCCTTCACCGCCCAGGAGCTGTTCACCGAGGAGACCGATGTCGCCGAGGCGGTATGGCGAGCCGTCCACGACACGACCGGCCAACTGCGCTTCCCCGCCGGTCCCGACGCGCACTGGCTCGCCCAGGCGAAGTGACGAACTACCGGTGCCGTGGCCACGCGCTGACGTCGGATTCGGTTTCGTTCAGCGACGGAAACGTGTCAGCAGTCCACCGTGCGGCTGTCGAGGACCAGGGGTGCGTCCGTGTGCTCCGCCACGTCCTCGACGGTGACGCCGGGAGCCGTCTCGACGAGCGCGAGTCCGGCCGGTGTGACGTCGAGGACGGCGAGGTCGGTGATGATCCGGTGGACGCAGCGCTCGCCGGTGAGCGGCAGGGTGCACTCCTTGAGGATCTTGGGGCTGCCGTCCTTGGCGGTGTGTTCCATCAGGACGATGACGCGGCGGGCGCCGTGGACCAGGTCCATCGCCCCGCCCATGCCCTTGACCATCTTGCCGGGGATCATCCAGTTCGCCAGGTCCCCGCTCCGCGACACCTGCATCGCGCCCAGGACGGCGGTGTCGATGTGGCCGCCGCGGATCATGCCGAAGGACAGCGCCGAGTCGAAGAACGACGCCCCCGGCAGCACGGTGACCGTCTCCTTGCCGGCGTTGATGAGATCCGGGTCGACCTCGTCCTCCGTCGGGTAGGGCCCGGTGCCGAGGATGCCGTTCTCGGAGTGCAGGACGACCTGGACGCCGGGCGCGAGATGGCCGGGGATCAGGGTGGGCAGGCCGATGCCGAGGTTGACGTAGGAGCCGTCGGTGAGTTCGGCTGCCGCTCGGGCGGCCATCTGGTCGCGGGTCCAGGCCATCAGGAACGTACCGTCCTCTTCTCGATCTGCTTGTCGGCGGTCTCGTCGGCGCTGAGCGCCACGACCCATTGGACGTAGATGCCGGGCAGGTGAAAGGCGTCGGGCGCCAGTTCGCCCGGTTCGACCAGTTCCTCGACCTCGGCGACGGTCACCTTGCCCGCCATGGCCGCCAGGGGGTTGAAGTTGGCAGCGGCCCTGCGGAAGACGAGGTTTCCGTGGCGGTCGCCGCGCCAGGCCCGTACGAGGGCGAAGTCGGTGGTGATGCCGTGCTCCAGGACGTGCGGGCGGCCGGCGAAGTCGCGGGTCTCCTTGGGCGGCGAGGCCACCGCCACGGAGCCGTCCGGGGCATGGCGCCAGGGCAGACCACCGCCTGCGACCTGGGTGCCCACACCGGCCGGGGTGTAGAAGGCGGGGATGCCTGCGCCGCCGGCCCGCAGGCGTTCGGCGAGGGTGCCCTGCGGGGTGAGTTCGACCTCCAGCTCGCCGGACAGGTACTGGCGGGCGAACTCCTTGTTCTCGCCCACGTAGGAGCCCGTCACGCGGGTGATACGGCCGGCGGCCAGCAGGACGCCCAGGCCCCGGCCG
Organism: Streptomyces sp. NRRL B-24085; assembly: GCF_001282115.1. GTDB lineage: Bacteria > Actinomycetota > Actinomycetes > Streptomycetales > Streptomycetaceae > Streptomyces. The sequence continues at coordinate 125,089 of NZ_LJBR01000040.1, forward strand.
TCCACGCCACAGTTGTTGGAGACGACCTCCAGACCCTGCGCGCCTTGCTCGTACAGGGCGCGGATGAGGACCTCCGGTACGCCGCTGAGACCGAAGCCGCCTACGGCGAGTGACGCGCCGTCGGTGATGTCGCAGACGGCGTCTGCGGCGCTGCCGCGGACCTTGTTCACGTGCGGGGTTTCCTTTCAGGAGGTCGCGTCGGGGACGGCACCGGGCAGGACGGTCGACCAGCCGCCGTTGACGACGAGGTTGGCGCCCGTGATGTACGACGCCTCGGCGGAAGCCAGGAACACGGCCGCGTTGACCACGTCGTCCGGTGTGCCGGTGCGGCCGAGGGGGATGTGCCGGGCGATGGAGCGCATCGGGTGGTCGGCGGCGAGGAGGTTGGCGCGGGAGCCGTCCGTGTCGATCATCCCGGGGCTGACGCAGTTGGCGCGGATGCCGTACGGGGCGCCCTCGGCGGCCAGTTGCCGGGTCAGGGCGATCACGCCGCCCTTGGAGGCGATGGGGGCACCTCCCGGCTCGAGCGCAGCCGAGAGCTGGGGGAGCGCGGTGCGCTGGTTGGTGAGCGAACCGGTGAGGCCGGCGGTGGAGCCGACGGTGAGGACGCAGCCGCGGCTGCCGATCAGGTGCGCCCAGGCGGCCCGGACGGTGAGCCATACCGAATCGAGTTCGGCGCGCATGGTGAAGGCGTAGTCCTCGTACGGCTGACCGGCGATGCCGCCGAAGCGGACCGCGCCGGCGTTGGCGTAGACGATGTCGATGGCGCCGAAGGCGTCGACGGCCTCCGCCACCCAGGAGCGCACCGACGCCTCATCGGTGACGTCCAGGGGACCGGGGGTGAGTGCGGTGCCGCCCTCGCGGGCGATCAGCCGTTGCGTCTCGACGGCTTCCTCGTGCTGGAGGTCGCCGCCGACCACGAGTGCGCCCTCGGCGGCGAACCGCAGGGCGGCGGCCCGGCCCTGCCCGCGGGCCGTGCCGGAGATCAACGCGACCTTGCCTTCGAGCCGCTTCACGAGGACACCTCGCGCAGCGCGTCGGAGACCGACTTGACCCCGCCGTGCGCGGTCATCCCGCCGTCGACGGGGATGTCGGCACCGGTGATGAACGACGACTCGTCCGACAGCAGGAACACGACCAGCGGAGCGACCTCGTCGACGGTTCCGGTGCGGCCGAGCGGGGTCTCCCGGATGTTGGCCTCGCGGAACGCGGGGGCGGCCGAGGCGGTCATCTCGGTCTCGATGTAGCCGGGGTGGATCGTGTTGACGCGGATGCCGCGCGGACCGAGTTCCAGCGCGGCCGTCCTGGACAGTCCCCGCAGCCCCCACTTGCTCGCGGTGTACGCGACGGGATAGTGGGCGGTGAGAGCCGCCGAGGAGCCGACGTTCACGACGGACGAGCCGGCCGGCATGAGCGGTGAGAGGTGCTGGATGCCGAGGAGCGGGCCGGTGACGTTGACGGCGTGGACCCGGTCGAAGTCCTCGGCCCGGACGTCCCCGATGCGGGCGCGCCAGGTGATGCCGGCGTTGTTGACCAGCCCGTGCACCTGCCCGTACGACTCCTTCAGTTCGGCGGCGAGGTCGGCCCAGTCCTCTGCGCTGGTCACGTCGAGGCGACGGCAGCCGCCCTCCGGCCGTACGTCGGTGGCGATCACCCGGGCGCCCTGGCGGGTCAGCGCCTCCGCCTCCGCGGCGCCCTGGCCGCGGGCCGCACCGGTGACCACGACGACCTTGCCGAGCAGCCGCTTGGGGTGCAGGTCGCTCACGGCCGCTCCCGGGACCGGCGTCGGCCGGTGGGCAGCGGCACCGGGTCGGTGCCGGGGACGACCGTGTTGGACACGGTGCCGATCCCTTCCACCGTGAGGGTGACGGTGTCGCCGGGCTTGAGGGGCGGCGGGGTCTGTTCGCCGCGCAGACCCCACAGTTCGGCGAGGCAGCCGCCGTTGCCGCAGGTGCCGGAACCCAGGACGTCACCGGGCATGACGCGGGTGCCGCGGGAGGCGTAGGCGACCAACTCCTCGAACGTCCAGCTCATGTTGGACAGGTAGTCCCGGCCGACGACCTCGCCGTTGATGTCGGCTGTGAGCGCGAGTCGCAGGAAACCGTCGGCGTCCCGGTACGGCTCCAGCTCGTCTGCCGTGACCAGGCAGGGGCCGAGGGTGGTGGCGGTGTCCTTGCCCTTGCAGGGGCCGAGACCGACCTTCATCTCCGCGGACTGCAGGTCGCGCGCGGACCAGTCGTTGAAGACCGTGTAGCCGACGATGTGGTCGCGGGCCCGCTCAGGGGTCAGGTCGCGGCCCTCGCGGCCGATGACGGCGGCCACCTCGAGTTCGAAGTCCAGCACGCTCGAGCCGGGCGGGACGGGGATGTCGTCGTGCGGGCCGTAGATCGCGTGCGGGTTGGTGAAGTAGAACGTCGGCGCGGCGTACCACTGCTCGGGCACGCCGGCGGCGCCGTCCACCGAGCGCCGTACGCCCTCGACGTGCTCCTCGAAGGTGACAAAGTCCCTTACGGACACGGGCTGGAGCGGTGGCAGCAGCCGTACCTCCGACACGTGCGGGCCGGGCGCCGCGTCGAGGGCGGTGGCGCCCGCGGTGAGCAGGCCGGGGAGGCCGCCGCATTCCGACAGCAGGGTGGTGAGCGAGGTGACGCCGGGCAGCGGCAGCAGGGTGCCGTCGTCCTCCACGACGGCCACGCGACGGCGGTGCTGGTGTTCGTATGCGGCGAAACGCATGATGCGGCTCCGGGCAGGCTGGGTCCGGGGGCGCGGCGGGACTCGGCCGACCGCGTCCCCGGAGCGGGGGTGGGATCAGACCGGCGGGGCGACGAAGACGCCGCGGTCGACGTCGTTGAACGACTCCTTGGCGATCAGTTCGTTCATGGGGTTGGCCGTGCCCCACTGGTCGGTGACCTCGGGCTGCGAGAAGTCGTAGACGTGCGGGTGCCAGGTGTCCTCGTCGAGGAGCTCCAGCTCGGTGGTGTACTCGACGGTGTTGCCGTGCGGGTCGAGGAAGTAGGTGAAGGTGTTGTCGCCCGCCATGTGCCGGCCCGGGCCCCAGATCTTGCGGTGACCGGCACGGATGACCCGGCCGGAGCCGCGCATGTACTCGTCGAGGCCGCGCATCTCGAAGGAGACGTGGTGCAGTGCGGTGTGCGGGCCCTTGGCCAGCGCCATGGAGTGGTGCTGGTTGCTGATCCGCATGAAGTGCATGACCTCGCCCATGTGCGGGGAGTGGAGCGTGTCGGAGAGCCGGAAGCCCAGGTGCTCCTCGTACCACTGGCGAGTGCGGTCCAGGTCGGGGGAGTTGAGGACGACGTGCGACAGCTTGACCGGGATCGCCTCCTTCTCCTCGATCTTGCGGTGCTGCCGCACCTCGACGTCGGCGGAGACCTCGATGGTGCGGCCGTCGACGTCGAAGAAGCGGAAGCCGTAACCACCTCCGGGAGTGTCGACCTTGCCCGGCTGGGTAATCAACTGCACTCCCTGAGCGAGGAGTTGCTCGGCGAGCGTGTCGACGTCAGCGGCGGACGCGGCTCCGTAGGAGACGAGGTCCAGCCGCTTCTCGTCGGCCTTGCGCAGCCGCACGACGTACTGCTCGGGGGAGCCCTCGGCGGCCAGGAAGGAGATGCCGGAGTCCTCGGCGACCTTGGTCAGCCCCCAGACGCCGGCGTAGAAGTCGAGCTGCTTGTCGTAGTCCGGCACGGCGAGGTCGACGTGCCGCAGGTGGGTGAGCAGGCGCATGGTGTCAGTCCTTCCGGAGGAGGGCGGCCGCGTTGCCGCCCCGTACGGCGTCGAAGTCGGCGTCGGTCAGGCCCGCCGCGCGCAGGGCACGCAGCGGGTCTTCCGTGCCCATGTCGAAGGGGAAGTCGGAGCCGAGCAGCACCCGGTCGGGCCCGGCGGCGCGGACCAGCTCCCGCAGCACGTGCGGGTCGTGCACGAGGGAGTCGAAGTACAGGCGCCTGAGGTAGCTGCTGGGCAGATGGGCGCAGTCCGCTCCGGCGTCGGAGCGGGTCCGCCACGCGTGGTCGGAGCGGCCGATGTGCGTGGGCAGATAGCCGCCCCCGTGTGCCGCGATCAGCTTGAGGCCCGGATGGCGGTCCAGGACTCCGGAGAAGATCAGGTGGGAGAGCGCGACGGCGTTCTCCACCGGCTGGCCGACGGTGTTGGACAGGTACCAGCGGTCGAGCCGTTCGTCGAGCGTGCAGCCGAAGGGGTGCAGGAAGACGATCGCATCCGTCTCCTCGGCCCGGGTCCAAAAGGGCTCGTACGCCGGGTCGGAGAGTTCCCGCCCCGGTGCGTGGCTGGAGATCTCGACGCCCAACAGGCCCTGGTCCATTGCGTGTTCGAGGGCGCGCACGGCCTGCCGCGGGTGTTGCAGCGGCACGAGACCCAGGCCGCGCAAGCGGTCGGGAGCGGCGGAACAGTGCGCCGCCGTCGCCTCGTTGGCGAGCCGGTACACCTTCTCCGCCGTCTCCTCGTCCGCCCAGTAGTGGTAGTGCGACGGTGAGGGACTGACCAGTTGCACGTCCACGCCCTGGGCGTCCATCGCGGCCAGCCGCACGGCGGGGTCGGTCATGCGCGGGACGCGTTCGCGCACCATCGGCCCGTTGACGGCGAGTGCCGCCGGACCGTTGCGCCGTGCGTCCAGCGCCCTCGCCTCCGCCAGTCCCGGCAAGTCGGCCACCAGGGCCTCGACTTCGGGCAGCAGGACGTGGGCGTGGACGTCCACGGTCGGAGCCATGGTCACGGCAGCTCCCGCAGCATCGTCATGGTGCGGCCCATCAGGCCGGGGACGTCGGCGTCACGGACACCGTCGAGCTGCCACTGCCCGATCTGCACGGACGCCTCCACAACCGGTCGGACGCGGGCCGTTCGCCGCTCGTAGTAGGTCTGGAAAAGGGCGTCGTCCCAGGTCTCCGAGGCGGTCAGCAGCTGGGCGAGCACCCACGCGTCCTCCAGGGACAGGGCCGCTCCCTGCGCGAGTGTGGGCGGGCAGCAGTGCGCGGCGTCGCCGACCAGCACCACCCGGCCGCGGTGCCAGGAACCCTCCACCAACAGCCGGTCGAACCACGTGTAGTTGACCTTCGCCGGGTCGGTGATGTGCTCGGTGATCTCCGGCCAGTGGCCCCCGTAGGCGGAGGCCAGGCGCCGCATCTCCTCGGCGTACGTCCCGGGCGGGATCGCGGCGCGGTCGCGGTTCGCCTCGACGACGTACGCGTACAGGGTGGTGTCGCTTGTCGGGCAGTAGCCGGCGATGTAGGCGGGGCCGCCGTAGGCGAGGTCGGTGCGGTTCACTCCGGCCGGGCGCGGGGCGGCGATGCGCCAGATGGCCATGCCGGTGGGCTCGGGCTTGTCGTGGATGCCGATCGCCGCGCGGGTCGAGGAGGCGAGGCCGTCGGCCGCGATGACCAGGTCGTAACAGGCCTCGCTGCCGTCGGAGAACCGTATCGAGACCCCGTCCGCGTCCTGGCCGAGGATCTCGGCGGTCGTGCCGAGTCGCACGCCGGCACCACTGGCCCGGACGGCGTCGATCAGGATCTGCTGGAGCTGGGGGCGCTGCATGCCGATCGTGGCGGGCAGATCGTCGCCGCCGGTGCGCAGGTCCCGGGCGACGTGCAGGACGGTGCCGTCGGGAGCGGTGATGCCGACGGAGCCGAAACCGAAGCCGGACGCCTCGACCTGGTCCCAGACGCCGAGTTCACGCAGGACGCGCAGGGCGTTGCCCTGGAGGGTGATGCCGGAGCCGGCGGTGGCGTTCCAGTCGGCCTTGGCCTCGATCAGGTCCACCGTGAAGCCGGCGCGACGCAGAAAGACCGTCGCGGCGTTGCCTGCGGCGCCACCACCGATCACCAGGACTGTGCGGGGGCTGCTCATGAGGGAACTCCCTTGTTCCGTGGGCTACTTGACCGCGATCGGGTTGACGGGTGAGCCGACCGCCCCGGTGATGGGCAGCGGTGCGGCGGTGAGCCAGAACGCGTACGCGCCGTCGCGGGCACAGTCCTCGGCGAGAGCGTCCAGGTCCCACATCTCACCGATCAGCAGACCGATGTTCGGGATGGCGACTTGGTGCAGGGGCTGGAAGGCGTGGTCGAACTCGTTGGGGCGGACCTCGAAGCCCCAGGTGTCGGTGGCGATCGCGGCGATCTCGCTGGAGTGCAGCCAGCCGGCGGTGGTGAACGACAGGCCAGGCGCGCTGCCGCCCGCGTAGTCGCCCCAGCCCTCGCGGCGTGCGCGGGCTAGCTGCCCGGTGCGGACCAGCACGATGTCACCGCGTCCGACGCTCACCTGGTGCGCCTCGGCCGTCGCCGTCAGATGGTCCTCGGTGATCGCGAACCCGTCCGGCAGTTCCCCGTCGGTGCCGATCACCCGGCCGACATCCAGTAGCACCCCGCGGCCCGCGACGTGGGGCGCCATGTGCTCGATGCCGGTGACGAGGTCGCCGTCGGAGGTGACGACCTTCTCGGCCGGGCGGCCGTTCCACGCCTTGCCGTGGTCGAAGATGTGGCCGAGCCCGTCCCATTGGGTCGAGCACTGGAGCGGCATCGCGATGACGTCGTCGGCGCCGCCGATCCCGTGCGGGAAGCCCTGGTTGCCGAGGGCCGCGTCGGTGCCGGTGTCCAGCATGGTGTGCACCGGGTTGGTGCGGCGCCGCCAGCCCTTCTGCGGGCCGTTCATGTCGAAGGACTGCGACAGCGAGAAGCTGACGCCGCGCCGGACCAGGGCCGCGCCCTCACGGCGCTTGTCCTCGTCGAGGAAGTTCAGAGTGCCGAGCCGGTCGTCCTCGCCCCAACGCCCCCAGTTGGAGTACGACTTGGCTGCTTCGGCGATCGAGCCCTCGGGGTCCTGGTGGTTCATACGGCGCCCTCCGCGACACAACGGGTGCGCTGGAGCCCGAGTCCGGTGACCGAACCCTCCATGACGTCGCCGTCGCGCAGCAGCCGTCCCCAGTGCATGCCGTTGCCGGCCGGGCTGCCGGTCAGGACCAGGTCGCCGGGGAGCAGGCGTGCGGTCCGGGAGGCGTACGACACCATCCGCGCGACCTTGAAGATCATGTCCTTGGTGGACTCGTCCTGCATGGTGTCGCCGTTGAGCTTGAGCGTGACGCGCAGGTCGTCGGGGTTGGCGATCGACTCGGCCGGCACCAGCCAGGGGCCGAGCGGGGTGAAGCCGGGGGCGTTCTTGCTGCGCAGCCAGTCCGTCCCGATCTGCGGCATGTCCCGGCGGAACACGGTGGCCCGGTCGGTCAGGTCATTGGCGATCGTGTAGCCCGCGATGTAATCGGGAGCGTCCTCCACCGGCACCTGGTAGGCCGGCTTGCCGATGACGACCGCCAGCTCCAGTTCCCAGTCGGGCTGCTCGGCCCACCCGGGCAGGACGACGTCGTCGTACGGGCCGGTGATCGAGGTGGGCAGGCCGATGAAGACGTACGGCAGGTCCTCGGTGGCCCGCCGGTCCATGATCTCGGCGGCCTCCGCGCGCCGTTCGCTCTCCGGCCGGTCGTCTCCCGGGGCGCGGTGGGCGACGTGCAGGTCGATCACGTGCTGCCGGTAGTTCGCGCCCGACTGGAACACCTGGCGAGGCGCCACCGGCGCGTGCACGTGCAGATCCGCAACGGCCGTACGCGTCGGGCCGGTGTCGGACGCGAGGGCCCGCAGCCGCGGCAGGGCGGTCTCCCAGCTGTCCAGCACGTCCAGCGTCGTCAGCCGGTCGTCGCTGAGGGCGTCCCGCAGATCGAGGGCCTGACCGTCGGGGGTGACCAGCGCGGGGAATTCCGGCCCGTCCGGGGTCGAGAGGGTGGCGAGCGCGAACGGTCCGGCGAAGAGCGCGGACGCGGGTTCGGGTTTCACGGACATGTCCTCCTGATTGCGGTGGGACTAATCTGGACCCGCACCACGTGATCAGGGAAATCGATTCTGTGGATGATCTGCATCCACCCCGTTTATCTTCTTCGTTGGCCGCTCCACCGCAAGGGACCGATCCGTGAACCTGGCCCGTCTCGATCTCAATCTCGTCGTCGCCCTGCGCGCCCTGCTGGAGGAGCGGAACGTCACCCGCGCGGGACAGCGGGTCGGCCTGAGCCAGCCCGCGATGAGCGCCGCCCTCGCCCGCCTGCGCCGGCACTTCGGTGACGACCTGCTCGCACGTGTCGGCGGCCACTACGAGCTCACCGCACTCGGCCAGGTCCTCCTCGACCGCACCGCCTCCGCCTACGACCTGCTGGAACGCCTCTTCTCCAGCCAGGCGGACTTCGACCCGGCCAAGGAGACTCGCGAGTTCAAACTGGTCGCGTCCGACTACGCTGTCTCCGTCTTCGGCACCGAACTCGCCCGCCTGGTGCACGAGGAGGCGCCCGGTATCCGGCTGCGCTTCACCCAGACCCCGCCGACCGTCATCGACAACACCGCGACCCTGCTGAGCGCCACCGACGGCCTGCTCATGCCCCACGGCGTGATCAGCGACTTCCCGTCCACCGACCTCTACGACGACCGGTGGGTGTTCCTCGTGGCACGGGACCACCCCGGCGTGGGGGACCGGCTCACCCGTGACGACCTGGCGAAACTGCCCTGGGTGACGTACCAGCGCACCTACGACGCGCCCGCCGTACGGCAGCTCGGCATGCTCGGGATCGAACCGCGCGTCGAGGTGTCCGTCGACAGCTTCCAGCTCCTGCCCCTGATGATCGCCGACACCCGGCGCATCGCTCTGGTTCAGGCACGGCTGGCGCGTCTGATGGCCCCGATCGCCGCCGTGCGGGTGCTGGAGCCGCCGTACGAGGCGGTGCCGCTGCGCGAAGCACTGTGGTGGCATCCGGTCCACACCCACGACGCGGCCCACATCTGGCTGCGCGAGACGGCCGCGCGGGTCGGGGCGGGGCTGCCGCGCGCGGACGGGGAGTGAGGCGATAAAGGCACCTCACCGGGAGCCGGTCCCGTCACGAGCCGCTCGCATCTGACCATCGTGCCCCGAACCCTTCAACGGGCTCAGCGCCGAGGAACGAGCCCTTGTCGACAGCTGGGTCACAGCAGGCCGGGCTGCTGCCATTCGGTGCCGAGGACGTGGTGGTCGAGGAAGTTGAGGAACGTCTCGTACCAGAGGCGCGCGTGGTTCGGCTTGAGGATCCAGTGGTTCTCGTCCGGGAAGTAGAGGTACTTCGCGGGCACTTCGTGCCGTTGCAGTTCCTGGAAGAGCGCGGCGCCCTGCCCGACGGGCACGCGGTAGTCCTTGGCGCCGTGGATGACCAGCATCGGAGTGCGGATCTTCGCGACGTCCAGGTGCGGCGAGTCGGCCTCGTAGCGCTCGGGGCGGGTCAGCGGGTCGCCGAAGATCTGCTGGAAGTACCACGGCACGTCGGTGTCGCTCTGGAACGCCCGCAGGTCCCACAGACCCGCATGGCTGACGATCGCCTTGAAGCGGTCCGTGCCGGTGGCCACCCGGTTCGCCATGTATCCGCCGTACGAGCCGCCGGCGAGCGCCGAACGTGAGGCATCGATGTCGGGGCGGGCCTCGGTCGCGTCGGTCAGCGCCATCACATCGGTGTAGGGTCGCCCGCCCCACTGCCCCCAGCCGCGCCGGTGGTTGATCTGCCCGTACCCGGTCGACAGGGCCGGATCCGGCAGCAGAACCGCGTAGCCGCGCGCGGCGAACGGCCACGGGTTCCAGCGCCAGGTCCAGCCGTTCCAGCTGGACTGCGGTCCGCCGTGGACGGCGACGAGCAGGGGAGCGGGCTGCTCGGCGGACGCGCCCTCGGGCAGCACGAGCCAGCCGCGCAGCACGAATCCGTCGTCCGCCTCCACGTGCACCTCGGTGAGGGTGCCGGGCAGGTCCCCGACGCCGCCCGGGGCGGGCAGCTCGGCCGGAGTCTGGTCGGCGACACCGGCGTCGATCCGTACGGGCGTCGGCGGCGCGTCGACCGCGTGACGCAGGGCGTAGAGCGTCCGCCCGTCGGGGCTCACGGTCAGCGAGCCGTACGCGCCGGAAACGGTGAGGCGGGTGACGCTGCCGTCCGGGTCGCGGCGGAAGACGGGCGCGTGCCCCTGCTCGTCGCATGTGAAGAACAGCGTGTCGTCCACCGGTGAACAGGCCACGCCGGCAGGCCAGTTGTCGAATCCCGGCAGCAGGTCCTGGACCGTGCCGTCGGCCAGGTCGATCCGGACGAGAGTCGCCTCCCAGGGGTCGTCGTAGGTCGGGTAGCGCATCCGGCAGCACACGAGGGCCGAGCCGTCGTGGGTGAACCTCGGCGCCTCGTAGAGGTGCTCCAGGTCACCGACGACGTGGATCTCGTCACCGCTCGCCGAGTCGGCCACCACCACCGCGGTGCGATGCTCGGCCGGGACGCGCCCGGGCATGAACCGCCGGTACGCGACCCGAGTGCCGTCCGGGGACAACGCCGCGTCCCCGGGATCCTCCAGACCGACCCCCTGCCCACCGGCGACGACCGGTTTCGCGTCAACACCTGCGCGGACGAAGGTGTGCGGCTCCGCCGGGCCGAGGTCGTGGTCCCAGGCGCGGGTCGGACCGGCCTTGTACAAGATCGCGGTGACCTTCGCGTCCCTTCGCGCCGCACGCAGTTTTCCGTGTGCCTCGGCGTCAGCGGCCCCCGGGAGCAGTCCCGCGGTGTGACACAGCGCGCCGGAGTTGCGGGCCACGGTGACCGCGGCGATCCCACCGGGGTGCCGGGCCACGACGACGGCCTCCCCGCGCGGCGGCAACGCCCACAGCGCGGCGCCCTCATCGCCGTCCGCGGCGGCCCGTTCGGACAGGAAGTACAGCGTCCCGTCCGGACCGAACACCGGCCCCGACTCACCCTTGTCGGACCGGGTCAGCCGTAGCGCGTCGCGCTCCCCGGTCGGATCGATCTCCCACAGACCGGACACGAACCGCGTCCCGTCCTCGGACAACGACTGCACGGCGGCGACAAGACGACTGCCGTCGACTGACAGGGCAAGGGAGTTGACGCGCGGGCAGGCGACGAAGGCGGACAGGTCACGGAAGGTGGACGGGCCACCGGAGGACTCGGTCATGCGGGCGATTGTCGCCCGCGCGCGACGGGGACGGCCAGAGAGCAGGACGTGAACGCTCGTCCGTCAGCGACCGCTCGGGCCCGCCTGACGCGTCTGACTGGGCTGCCCGGTCAGGAGCTCCGACCTCGCCCCACTTCTGGTTCGGCAACTGCCCGCTCACCTCCATGCCGGCGACTCCGTTCGCGGTGCTGATGAGCAGGGCGGCGTACTTCCGGGCGTCCTGCTCGCCGACCAGGTCGGCCGCGATGGCGAGAACTCGGTCTGGCTGGGCTCGGCGGCGCGGGCCGGCGCGGTGGGGTCGCTGGACGGATTGTTGAACATCAGCTTGTACAGGTGCGGCTGGGAGCGGCCGATGTCGATGAGCGCGGTGATCCCGGCGCGCAGTTTCTCCGCGGCCGGCAGAGCGGCATCGGCGCGCAGGTCCCGCATGAGATCATCGTGCGCGCCGAGATGGGCGTCCGGCGCCGCGACAGGCTCCCGCGGAGGGGATCCGCGTGCGCTGGTACGCATTTAAATGTTCCATCCGTTGACATGTACGCAATGGCGATGTCACTTTGAGAGCGCTCTCAAATCAGGTACGGACCAATCTCCCCCCTGCCCCCACACGGAGGTGGAGCGTGCTCAAGAAGCTCACTCGCCGACTCATGGCACCGACGGTGGCGGCCGCGCTGCTGGGCGCCGCCCTCACGGTCCTCGCACCGTCCTCCGCGGACGCGGCGGTGCCCGCCACGATCCCCCTGAAGATCACCAACAACTCCGGCCGCGGGGACGCGGTCTACGTCTACACCCTGGGCACCCTGCTGAGTACGGGGCAACAGGGCTGGGCGGACGCGAACGGCACCTTCCACGCCTGGCCGGCCGGCGGCAATCCTCCGACGCCGGCGCCTGACGCCTCCATCGCGGGACCGGCGAACGGGCAGACGAAGACCATTCGGATCCCGAAGTTCTCCGGCCGGATCTACTTCTCCTACGGCCAGAAGCTCGTCTTCAAACTGGCCACCGGTGGACTGGTGCAGCCCGCGGTCCAGAACCCGTCCGACCCGAATCGCAACATCCTCTTCAACTGGTCCGAGTACACGCTCAACGACTCCGGCCTGTGGATCAACAGCACCCAGGTGGACATGTTCTCCGCGCCCTACGCGGTCGGTGTGCAGCGCGCGGACGGGAGCACGCTCAGCACCGGCCACCTCAAGTCGGGCGGCTACAACGGGTTCTACAACTCGTTGCGGGGCCAGGCGGGTGGTTGGGCGAACCTGATCCAGACCCGGTCCGACGGCACCGTGCTCCGTGCCCTCTCTCCCACCTACGGGTTGGAGACGGGAGCCCTGCCCGCGTCCGTGATGGACGACTACATCAACCGCGTATGGCAGAAGTACGCGACGACGAACCTGACGGTCACTCCCTTCACCGACCAGCCGAACACCAAGTACTTCGGCCGGGTGTCGGGCAACGTCATGAACTTCACGAACAGTTCGGGCACCGTCGTCACCAGCTTCCAGAAACCCGACGCGGCCAGCATCTTCGGCTGCTATAAGAACCTCGACGCACCCAACGACCTTGTGCGCGGCCCCATTTCGCGCACTCTGTGCGCGGGCTTCAACCGTTCCACCCTCCTGATCAACCCGAACCAGCCGGACACCGGAACCGCGAACTTCTACCAAGACTTGGTGACCAACCAGTACGCGAAGAAAATCCACGCGCAGATGGCGGACGGCAAGGCCTACGCCTTCGCTTTCGACGACGTCGGCAACCAGGAGTCCCTCGTCCACGACGGCAACCCGCAGCAGGCGTACCTGACGCTGGACCCCTTCAACTGAACATCCAAGACGATGACTTGGCACCTCACCCCGCACCGTGCGGGGTGAGGACAGGTCGTCCCTGACCGCGCGGGGCTGCTCTGGCAGACCCGGCGGAGGCAGTACGGCGGTCGCGGATGGCGTGCTGGTGCCGACGGCCGGCCTTCGGCTCGGCATGGCAGTCGCCGTATAGCGGCGGATGAAGGCGCCGTCGTGGGCCCGGCGCGCGTAACGAGTTGCGGGCCTCGGGGGTGGGCGTCGGAGTGCCCGGCCCCGAGAACGGGGGTGTGGTGAGTGCGCTGGAGCGCCGTGTCGCCGATCTCGCCGCGAAAGGTCTGTCCAACTAGGAGATCGGCACTAGGTCAAGGTCTCGGCACGCACTGCGGGCGCACATCTGTGCCGCGCTTTACCGAAGCTCGGCGTGACCACGCGAGCCGCGCTGCGTGACGCCCGGGCGCCTACGAACAGACTTGCGGCCGGCATTGTGCAACCCGCCAACCCGCCAACCCGCCAACCCGCCAACTCGCCGGGGAACCGGCGGAGTTCTCCTCGCGCACGAGACCGGATTCGACTTCCTCCGCGAGTGTGGTGCGGTGCGATGCGGCGTCAGCCGGCCGGAGCACGCAGCGTTCCACTTGCCACGGCGGCTGCCGTGATGTGAAGGGGAAGGCTGGTGGCGGCCTTCCCGCCTCCCGTGATGCCCAGGGCGGACGCGGGTCAGAAGCCGGCCATCGTGATCTTGCCGATGGCCCGGCCCGATTCCAGGATGCGGTGGGCCTCGCGCAGGTTCTTGGCGTTGATCTTCCCGAGGTCGGTGGTGGCCGTGGTGTTCAGGATCCCGGCGTCCACCAGGCGGGCGACCTGGTCGAGGATGCGGCCCTGTTCCGCGAGGTCGGCGGTCTGGTGCAGGGACCGAGTGAACATGAGCTCCCAGTGGAAGGCGATGCTCTTGGACTTCAGCAGACCGATCTCGAGCTGATCGAAGTCGTCGATGGCGACGATGTGGCCGAAGGGCTTGACGAGGTCGGCGTAGGCAGCCAGGTTCCGATCGGTGGCCGCTGTGCTGAAGACGAAGTCGACGCCGTCCGGAGCGACCTCGCGTACCTGCGGGACGAGGGGCTCGCGGTGGTCGACAGTGTGCGCGGCACCGAAGAGCCGGGCGAACTCGGCGGTCTCGGGCCGGGACGCGGTTCCGATCACCGTCAGGCTGGTCAGGGCGCGGGCCAGCTGGGAGACCATCGCGCCGACGCCTCCTGCGGCGGCGGTGACCAGCAGCGTGCCCGTCTGCTTGAGGGCGTCGCTGTGCAGGCCGAGGTGCTCGAACAGGCCTTCCCAGGCGGTCAGCGACGTGAGGGGCAGCGCTGCCGCCTCGGCGAAGGACAGGGAAGTCGGCTTGTGGCCGACGATCCGCTCGTCCACCACGTGGAAGAGCGAGTTGGCGCCCGGCCGGTCGACGGCTCCGGCGTAGAAGACCTCGTCGCCCACCTGGAAGGACTCGACCCCCTCACCGACGGCGACAACGGTGCCGGCCGCGTCCCAGCCCAGGACCTTGGGCTCGCCGCCCGGATCACTGCTCTGGCGGATCTTGTAGTCGACCGGGTTCACCGCAACCGCCTCGACTCGCACGAGCAGCTTGCGCGTCTTTGGCTGCGGTACCGGCAGGGTCGTGTCCACGAGGCTCTCCGGGTTCTCGACCGGGAGGTTCTTGAGGTAGGCGACGGCGGGCATGGTCTGCGGAAGCTGGCTCATGAGTGTTCCTCCGGTTGGGTTGCGCGACGGACTTCCGTGCGCAACCCAACGTAGATCTCAGGAGGTAGTAACCCGCAAGGAGTACTACTATCCTTTGGGAAGTGTGCTGGTGGGCAAGGTGCAGACAGAAAGGGGAGGCTCCATGGTGACCCTCTGTGAGTCTCAGAGGCACGACCATCACGACGTGTACGCCGCCCAATGCCCTTGCCGGGACGTGCTGGATCTCCTGGCAAACAAGTGGTCGGCTCTGGCCATCGGGGCGATGGAGGACGGGCCGCAGCGTTTCGGAGCCCTGCAAAAGCGCCTGGAGGGGGTGAGTCCGAAGGTGCTCACTGCAACATTGCGCCGTCTTGAGGACCGGGGCTTCGTGGAGCGGACCATCTACCCCGCAGTGCCGCTGCACGTGGAGTACGAACTGACGGACCTCGGTCACAGCGTCGCGGAACCCTTGGCGCAGCTGCGTGGGTGGGTGGAAGACCACATGGACGAAATCTCCTGACGGGCCCAGGTGCGGCCGCTCCGGTCAGCGATCCGGAAACTCATTGACTTCGCGGGCGAAGTCCTCCGCGTACTGGAGAGGCAGCCCTGTCCGGTACCGCTGGAGAGGCCGACCCTGTCGTCCCACAGTCGCGGGGACGCCGCGTACGCGGCGGACGCGTGGATCGCCACGTCCCGCGCGCCGTGTTGACCGTCTGTCGCCCCGGGGAGGCGTCTCTCCCGAGGCATTGCGCTGTGGTTCAGCACGAGCCGAGGGGGAGACCTTGCCGGTGCGTGCGACTGGCCTGCCGGCCCCCGGGGCCGCCCTGTCGATGCTCCCTGGGGGCGCATCTCGTCATGAAACGACCGCCGGCCCTCGTGGCGAACGTCCCGGATGCCCGTCAGGGCTCGATGTTCTCCAGGTCCTCAAGAAGGCTGGGGTGCTTGGGCTCCCAGCCGAGCGCCTGCCGGGTGTGGGCGCTGGAGGAGGGCTGGTCGCTCGCGAAGATCTGGCCGAGGGGGCCGAAGGTCTCCGCCGGTACCGGCTCGACCGGCAGGTTCAGCCGTCGGCCGATGACTGCCGCGATGTCGCGGACCTGGTCCCCCTCGTCGGCCACGGCGTGCCAGGCGGTGCCCGCTTCGGCGTGTTCCAGGGCGAGCCGGAAGAGAACTGCCGCGTCGAGGGCGTGCACGGCCGGCCAGCGCTGGGTGCCGTCGCCCGGGTAGCCGGAGACTCCGGTTCGGCGTGCGATGCCCGTCAACAGGCCGGCGAATCCGCCGGAGCCCTGGTTGTGCACCGTGCGCGGCAGGCGTACGGCGCTGCTGCGGACCCCGCGCGAGGCGAGGCCCAGGACCGACGAGACCGCACGACCACGACCGCCGACCGGCCCCTCCGTCATCAACGGGTCGGCCTCGGTGGAGGCACGGCCGGGTACGTGCGGCGTGCCGGAGCAGGTGACGAAGGGGCGGCCGCTGCCGACGAGTTCCTCGCCGAGGGCCGCGAGGGCGGCACTCTCCTCCGCGACCGACTTGGCGAGGGCGTCGGGGCTGCTGAAGTCGTTGGCGAACGCCAGGTGGATCACCCCGTCGGCCCGGGCGGCACCGGCGCGCAAGGTGTCCAGGTCTGCGAGGGCGCCGCGGAGGGGCTCGGCCCCGGCCTTCTCTATGGCCTGGGCGGATGCGTCGGAGCGAGTCAGTGCCAGGACGGTGTGGCCGTGGTCGAGCAGTTCGGCGACGACGGCGGAACCGATCAGGCCGGTGCCGCCGGTGACGAAAACGCGCATGGGAAACTCCCCCAGAAGTGATGGGACTCTTGTCCCATCACTCTAGCGCAGTGACGGGACAAGAGTCCCGTCACCTAGAATGGCGACCATGGGCAGATGGGAACCGGGCGCACGCGAACGTCTCGTCATGGCTGCCGTCGACCTGTTCACCGAGCAGGGGTACGACGCCACGACGGTCGCGCAGATCGCCGAGCGCGCAGGAGTCACCAAGAGCACCTTCTTCCGGCACTTCCCGGACAAGCGTGAGCTGCTGGTGGCTGGACAGGAGACGCTGAGCCGGCTGCTCGTCGAGGGGATCGCCGAGGCGCCCGCTGACGCCGGCCCGCTTGAGGCGGTCGCCGCCGGTCTGGAACGTGCGTCGAGCGCGATGGGCCCCATGAGCCGCGAGCTCGCGCCTCGCCTGAAGGCGGCTGTCGCCGCCAGCACCGAGCTTCAGGAGCGTGACGCCCTCAAGAGCGTCAGCCTCGCGGCCGCGATGACGACCGCTCTCATCGCCCGCGGCGTACCCGATCCGACCGCGGCTCTGGCGGGGGAGCTGGGCGTGCTCGCCTTCAAACGGGGATACGCCCAATGGTCCGAGGGCGACCGGGACGGCAAGGACGAGCTCGCCGGGTACACCCTGGCGGCCCTGGACGAGTTGCGTGCGGCGAGCGCCTCGCTGGGCTGACCGGAAACCTCAGAGCCCCGCTGGGCTTACTGGCAACCGTCCAGAACGTCATCTCGCCGAGACGCTCGTCGAGCATCTTGCCGAGTTTCGACCTCGCCACCGGCACGGTGGTCGCACAGAAGTCTGTGCGACCACCTGCGCAAGACGCCGCTGCGGGACATGGGCAGTGCGGGGGTCGGCTGGGATCAGTGCTGGGCGAACTGCACCCGTGTGGGCTGGACGACGTTCGCCCGCACCGCCAGTCCGCCGACGGTCAGTTGTTCGCCGTAGATGTCGGTGACTCTGATCGCCTTGCCGCAACCGTTGCCGTCGGCGGCGATGAAGTAGTTGAAGCTGGTGCGGGGCAACTGGCGCCAGCCGTTCCCGGTGCTGACCTCGAGGCGTGCGACCGGGTTGCGGTGCCCGATGACCTGGATGCCGCACCAGTAGGCGCTGGATCCGGTCTTGTACCGGATGGACATCGTGCCGATGGAGCTGGGGCTCACCAGGCTCCAAGTGATGGGCAGGCGGCCGACCTTGAGGTCGGCGAGCTTGGCGAAGGCCTGTTGGCTGAGGTCGATCTGCCCGGGTGCGCAGGGCAGAGGGCATTCGTTGGTGATCCGTACGGTGATGGACTTGCCGTTGGCCGCGCGGACGAGCACGTAGGCGCCGCAGGCGCGAGAGGTCTCGTAGTCGGTGGTGTTCATCGCCGCGATCATCATGTCCGGGCTGGGACCGAACAGACAGGCCCCGTCCCCGACACCGGCTTCATAGGCGGTCGCGACACCCTGGTACGAGGTGCCGGGCCGGATCCGCCCCGCCGACACGGACGTGGTCGACCCGCGCGAGGACGTCGGGGCGCTCTGCCGTGACGACTTCGCCGGCTTGGGGGTCACCGAGACCTTTGGCGTGGCGGAACCGCTCGCACTCGGACTTGCCGACGGGGTCGCTGTCGGGCTCGCAGACGCTGTCCCAGCGGTCCCGGCAGCCTTCGGCTGGGTGGTGACGAGGGTGGCGGCTGCGGTCGGCCCGCCGTCGCCCTTGTGGCCGGGGAGCAACGCGATGACCAGGAAGGTGAGAACACCCGCAGTGGTCAGCGCCACGGTGGCGCCCAGCACGGTTCTGCGTCTGCGCCTGCGCTGCCGTGCGATCTGCCTCGTTGTCGTCATGACCTGTCCGTTCGGGATCGAGCCGATGGTGCACTGGTCAGTGGCCGCCCACCGCGAAAAGGTTGCCGCCACTTTTCGCTTCCCGTACCGCTCGACCGGATCCGGTGGAGTCCTCGCGGGGGCACCAGAGATGGCGCGGAGGGAGAAAACGGGTTCCGTCGCGGCAGGAGGCTTGCGGGAGTGCCGCGTCTTCGAGCAGGGCTTCGTCACCATGCTGATGGTCGCCCCAGTGCCTGCCGACGAGGTTTGGGCGGGCGTCTCCTCAGGGCCGTCGAGGCCGTATGCACCACCGCGAAGCTGTTCACCTCGACCGACGCCACCAACCAGCCCATGCAGGAGTTACTTCGACGCGCCGGCCGGCACCCGGCCGGTCTGCTCCACGGCCTCGACGAGGGAGAACCCGAACTCTTCTCCCTCAGGCCGAGTCGCGTGTCACCAGCTGCGTGCGGAGGATGACGTGGCGGTAGGCCATCGACGGCTCCTCCATGTCCTCCAGGAGCAGGCGGATCATGGCCCGGCCCATCTCCTCCAGCGGCTGGCGCACCGTCGTCAGCCGCGGCTCGGTGTGCTGAGCCAGCGCGAAGTCGTCGAACCCGATGACGGAGACGTCCTCCGGCACACGCCGCCCCGCCGCGCGCAGCGCTTGCAGAGCCCCTGCCGCCGTGGTGTCCGACGCGGCGAGGACGCCGTCGATCTCCGGGTGCCGCTCCAGCAGTTCCGCCATGGCGCGACGCCCGCTGTCCTCGGTGAAGTCGCTCTCGGCGACCAGGGACTCGACGCTGCTCAGGCCCGCCGACGTCAGCGCGTCCTGGTAACCGCGCAGCCGACACTGGGCGGCATACAGGTCCAGGGGCCCCGTGATGGTGGCGATCGTTCTGCGGCCCCGTGACAGCAGGTGGGAGACGGCGCTGCGTGCACCGCCCACGTTGTCCGCGTCCACGTAACTGACGTACTCGTCCCCCGAGCGGCGTCCCAGCATCACGGTCGGCAACCGGGCCTCGGCGAGCATGTCCGGCAGCCGGTCCCCCGCATGCACGGACATCAGCAGGACACCGTCGACGCGGCCGCCGCGGGCGTACTCCAGGAAGCGCTTGCGCTCGGTGTCCGAGTGGACCAGGGTCAGCATCAGCTGCATGCCGGTGTCCGCGAGCGCGTCCCCGAGCGAGCGGACGATCTCCGAGAAGAACGGCTCGGCGAACTGGCGCCAGTCGGGCTCCGTCAGCACGAGAGTGACGGCGTCGGTGCGCCGCGCGGCCAGGGAGCGGGCGGCGAGATTGGGCACGTACCCCAGTGCCTCGATGGACTGCTGGACGATGCGGCGCGTCGAGTCCTTCACGCCGGCGGCGTTGTTGATGACGCGGGAGACGGTGCCCCGCCCCACCCCGGCGTGCGCGGCCACCTCTTCCAGCGTCGGCGTGCCGGGGCGTCGCATGCCCATGATCACCTCCCGCAAGAGATCACTGATCTTACGGGCCGGACGAACGCGGCACACGGCTTCGCGCATGACCGTGCGGTGTCGGCCAACAGAGTGTCGGGTTCCGATGGTTCACGAATCATGACCCGAGGCGGGGGGCGAGGTCCAGGCTCTCCAGGATCGAAAGGTTGCGGGATTCGACGCCGTCGCCGTGCCTGTCTTCTCCTCGTCGGTGTACGGGTCGGAGCGCGAGCGGATCGGCGGGCTCGTCGGCGCCTTGCCACGGGCTCACGCTCGCGGACCCTGCCGGAGCAACGGCAAGGGCCCGCCCTGTCGCCGACAGGGCGGGCCTGGGATGGGACGGACTGACAAGGGGCGCTCTGGTGAGCTGTCCCGCGGCTGTCAGACGGTGGTGCAGGATGTTCCGTTCAGGCTGAAGGCGGCCGGCTTGGCGAAGCTACCGCTGTAGGAGCCCTGGAAGCCGAAGGAGACTTGGCTGCCCGGCGCGATGGACGCGTTGTGTCCCGCGTCGGTGGCCGTCACACTTCCCGACGACGGTGAGACGCGTGCGTTCCACGCGTTGGTGATCCGTTGCCCCGACGGCAGCGTGAACGCGAGGCTCCAGCCGCTGACTTGGGAAGAGCCGGTGTTGGTCACGGTGACGTCGGCGGTGAAGCCGTCCTGCCACACGCTGGTGCCGTAGGTCACCTTGCAGGCGGAGGGGCCGCTCGGGGTGCCGGGGCCGCCAGGGGTGCTCCCGCCGAGGTTCACGCTGGAGGAGAACGAGTTCACGGCCAGGCCCGTGCCGTTCTGCCACGGCTCGAAGCCTGCCTGAATGCTCGTCAGATACCAGTCGTCCTGGGCGAGTCCGCGGGAGACGGTCTGCCGGACGAAGTCCATGACGTCGAAGTTCCAGCTGTCGATCGCCGACGGCGCGACGAAGGACAGGACGTCGTTGCCGCCGTTGTTGCCGGACCACACCTGCCACTGGCGTCCGCCCACCGTGGCGGAACCGACGGGCGAACCCACCGGCTGCACGGACCCCACACGGTTGAACCAGATCATGATCTCGGTCCGGTTCACGCCGTCGGTGCGCGGGGTCGGGTCCAGCCAGATGTCGTAGGCGGCATCGTAGGCCGCACCGCTCACGTAGCTGAAGGAGATACCCGTGGGCGCGCTCGATATGGAGTTGAGCCGGGCCGGGAGGTTCGTCCCGGGGGAGCAGTTGGTGTAGTGGCAGCCGTTGTACACGGACGGGTACGACTTCGGGGCCCCGTTCGTCGGAACCGAGCCGTCTGCCTGGGTGACCCTGAAGCCCGAGTCCGTGACGGAGATGCACTGGGTGGCACTGGTGCCCCAGCGGTTGTTCTGCACGACGTAACGGCCCTGGATCGTGGTGCTGCCGAACGCCTCGCAGATCGTCGTGTCGGCCTGGGAGGCCGTAGCGCCGGTCAGGAGCGCGGCCAGGGCGACGAGCGTGGTCAGCAACGCTCCGCAGAGCGCGCGCATCCTGCGGACCTGGGGGTGTGAGGGGTGCATGCGGGTCCTCCGCGAGGGATGTGGGGGGCGAGGGCTTCTACCTGGGATTGGGAGCGCTCCCAAAAAGCGGGCTCGCTGGGATTGTGAGAGAAGATCATGTTCCTGACAAGGAGGGCGGCTCAGGTTCGAGAGTCTGTGGATCCGGATGCCGGGCGGCCCCCAAGGGGGCGGAGGCCGCCCGGCTGGTGACCCCGTCGTCGGGTGACGGGATCGCGCACGCGGTCTCAGCGGGGGGCTACTCGAGGAGTTCCGCGTACGAACCCATGGCCAGGGCGATGTCGGCCTGGGCCCAGAATCGGTGGTAGG
Organism: Streptomyces sp. NRRL B-24085; assembly: GCF_001282115.1. Taxonomy (GTDB): domain Bacteria; phylum Actinomycetota; class Actinomycetes; order Streptomycetales; family Streptomycetaceae; genus Streptomyces. Next base: position 146,489 of record NZ_LJBR01000040.1, read on the forward strand.
TGAATGACGGCACCGCGCCGCCCTTCAGGTAGGCCTCGATCTTCGACCAGGCCGGGTCGTTCTTGTAGAACGACCGGATCGAGGCGAAGGTGGAGGAGGAGTTGATGGCGTCGCCGTTGGGCATGGTTCCGGTCCAGCCGCTGGGGATGTACACCGGGTCGTCGAAGCGGTTGTAGTCCGCCCGGTTCTCCGGTACTGCGATGCCGAGGCTGTCCTGGTAGTTGGTCCACATGCCGTCCAGGAGGGCCTTGGCGGTGGTGGCGGCGGCGGTGTCGCCGCTGCGGTCCGCGTAGTAGGTCAGGGTTTTGGCGTAGGCGGCGGCCACGCCGACGTCGTTGGTGTAGTCGGCGACGGTGACGTGCAGGCCGCTGTTGGCGCCGGGGCTGGAGGCGTTCCAGGTGTCGGGCTGGCCCGACCACTGCAACGTGGAGGGGATCTGGTAGGTGCCGTCCGGGTTGATCGTGGTCTTGGACAGTGCCCACTTGACCCACTTGTCCAGGACCGTCTTGGCCTGTGCGTTGCCGGTCTGCTGGTACAGCTCCGCGACCCGTTCCATCGACCATGCCTGGAAGCCGAACCACTGGTTGGAGGGCGGGTCGTGGTAGACGGGCTGCTGGTCGTAGTACATGCCGTAGAAGGTCGACTTGCCGGCCGGGGGCGGTGCGTAGCGGCCGGCCCAGCTGTTGGTCGCGCCGCCTGCGATGGCGCCTTCGTCGGACTGGAGCCAGCGGTAGAACTCCAGCTGGCGGGTGAGGGACTTGGCCCAGTCGGCTTGTCCGGTGGCGGACTTGGGCTTCAGGTCGGCGTAGGAGCTCAGTGCGTAGGCCGCAAGCGGGTTCTGGTAGCCGCCGTGGGCGTGGCTGGAGCCGATGCGCCAGGCCCAGCCTGCTGAGGTGTCGGTGGCGCCGCCCCAGGCGTAGTACCAGGACAGCAGGTACATCGAGGCGTCCTTGCCGGTGCCGGCGGGGCAGGTGGAGGGGCCGACACAGTTGCCGATCTTCTTGAAGTACTTGTCGTACATGGCGTAGCGCAGGTAGTCGCCCATCTTGGCGGCCTTGCCCACGGTCGCCGAGACGTCGGAGCCCTTGCCCTGTTCCTTGGCCCAGGTGGCGGCCCAGTACGCGGCCTGCACGGCCCGCGCGTCGGCGTCCGGGGCGTTGGTGAACTTCCACTGCTTGGCGTAGGAGGCGTCACCGGTGAACAGGTCCAGATAGCCGTTCTTGCCACCGTACTTGAACTGGTCGCAGGTCGGCTGCGGCACCGTCTCCCACACCGACTCCTGCGCGCCGCGCTGGAAGGTGTTGATGTAGGACGGCCCGGTGTCCGTCGGGCCGGCCTCGCACTTGCCGGGCGAGTTGCCGAAACCGTAGACGTTGTCGACGTCCTGGAGCCAGTGCATGCCGTAGATGTCGTCGGTGCCGTACGCGCTCTTCAGCTCACCGGCGATCGGGTCGGAACCGGAGGCGACCGACGAGTCCAGCTTCGCCGGGTACTCGTTGGGGGTGTCGAGCTCGGGTGCGTAGGTGGCCGGCTTGGAGGCGTTGTAGAAGGAATTGGTCGGCTGGTCGGCGTGGGTGGGGATCATGTACTTCTCCATGATCTCCCAGGCGCCGTTGAACTTCGACCAGTCGCCCGTCACCTTGCCGTACATGGCCTGCAGCCACAGCAGGTAGCTGTACGCCTCCGAGGTGGTCTCGTGGCCGTGGTCCGGTGCCTCGACGATCAGTGTCTCCACCGAGTGGTAGGGGATGCCCTCGGGGGAGAAGTAGCCGTTCGCCGGATTGGTGATCTTGCCGTACAGATCCAGGAACCGGGCGTCGTATGCCTTCGTCGCTCCGAGCTGGGTGACGGTGACCGACGCCTTGGCGTGCCCGGGGGCCCCCGACTCGAAGGTCGCCGCCCCCGTGCCGGAGGAGTCTGCGGTGATGGTCACCTTCTGGGCGGTGTTCCAGTTCGACGGCGTGAAGGTGAGCGAAGCCCCACCGGTCACCGACAGCCCGGAGTTGCCGCTCGCGCGAGTCGTCGTCACCGTCACGTTCGCGGTCGGCTGCTTCGACAGCTTCACCTCGTACGTGCCCGTCTTGTCCTGCTGGACGCCCAGTTGGGAGGGCGTGGCTACGACGGACGGGCCTGAGGCGACCGTGATGCCGACCGGCGTGGACTCCGCGGACGCGCCCACGCTGTCATACGCCTTCGCCAGCAGCGAATGACTGCCCACGGTCAAGCCTGAGGCCGAAAGCGCGTACGGCGAGGTCGTGTCCGTCCCCAGCAGTTTGGTGTCGTCGTAGAACTCCACCTTGCTGATCGTCGCGTTGTCCGCCGCGGCGGCCGTGGCCGCGAGCGGTACGGCCTCGCCCTGGGTGTAGACCGCGCCCGCGGCGGGGCTGGTCAGCACGGTGATCGGTGGCTGGTGTGCCCCGTTGCAGACCGTGCCGTTGACCGAGAAGGACGTGGGCGCCGCGTTGGTGCCGCTGTAGGTGAACTGCGCCCCGGTGGTGACGGCGGCGCCCGCGGCGATCTTGCCGTTGTAGCCGGCGTCCTTCACGCTGATGCTCTGGCCGGACTGGGACCAGGTGCCGTTCCAACCGTTCATCAACTTCTGGTTGCCCGTGTAGCCGTACGTCAGCGTCCAGCCGTCGATGGCGTCCGTACCGCGGTTGGTGATGGTGACGTCCGTGGTGAAGCCCGAGCCCCAGTCGTTCGTCTTGTAGTCCACGCTGCACTGCACGCCCGCTGCACGCGCGGTCGTCGCACCCGTGGCCAGCATCGACAGGGGCAGTGCCAGGGCGGTTGCCGTGGCGGTCAACGCCCGCCGAAGAGTTCTGCGTTTGCGTCCGGGATCCATGAACTGGTTCCTCCAAGCGGCTATGAGCACGGGGAAGCACAAGTCTTGGCCAGTGGGAGCGCTCCCATCATGGGGATGAGGGCGGCAGCGGTCAAGGAGCTTGAAGAACCGAACACACAAAAGGGTTTAGTTCAAAGGAAGTTCAGCCGTACCTCTGGGCAACCGCGCCACTTGGCGCTACCTTCCTTCGCACCAGTGGGAGCGGTTCCCATCAGTCGACGCGCCGGACACGGTGCGCCACACTGCGAGGAGTCGCTCATGCGACACCCCCCACGTTCATTTCTCCACGTCACCGCACGCGCTGAACACGCTCGTCGCCACAGCGGTGGTCCCCATGACCCGGCCTCCGGGAGCAACGCACCGCCGCAGGGCGGACGCGCCGTGGCCGATCAGCGGGACCTCGGCTTCCAAGCATCGGTGGTGAACCCCAACGCCCTGCGCACGTCCGGCAGTCGGCGACCGGCCGCCGGCCTTCACCGGCGATGCGTCACGAACGACAGCTGGTCGGGCTTGGTCTTGACCGACGCGAGTGTCGGCTCGGACGCTCCTGCCGCCTGAGTGGATGCCTTCGACGCTCCGACAACGCTCGAACTCGGGGGCGCCGCCCGCTCCACCCGTTGAACTCCGATTGGGGAGCGCTCCCAAAACGAGTTCTCCCGTGGGCCTCGTGGCCAGAGCACCGACCGTCAGCCGACGGCTGTTCTGAGCCGTCCCTGACCTTCGCCACGAGGCCACGTCGACCCGTTCGCATCACGGTGCACGATCACCTGCGCGTGCTCAATCAGCGGAGAAATCCTCCAACCAGAAGGAACCCGTCATCATGAGTCGCACCAAAACCTCATTGCTCGCAGCGCTCGCGCTGCTCAGCGGGACCTCGGCGGCCGCACTCGTCTCGGCGCCCGCCGGCGCCGTCGCGGCGGCCGCGCCCTGCACGGTGGACTACAAGGTGCAGAACCAGTGGGACACCGGCTTCACCGCCGCCGTCACGATCACCAACAACAGCGCCGCCAAGTCGAGTTGGTCGCTGAAGTGGTCGTACGCCGGTAATCAGAGGATCAGCAACGGCTGGAACGCGAAGGTCAGCCAGAGCGGCACTTCTGTGACGACCGCCAACGAGAGCTACAACGGCACGCTCGCCACCGGAGGTTCGGTCGGCTTCGGTTTCCAGGCGTCCTACAGCGGGACCAACGCGATTCCGGCCACGTTCACCCTCGATGGCGTGACCTGCAACGTCGACGGCGGCGGGCCGACCGACCCGGGACCCACGGACCCGGGGCCCACCGATCCGGGACCGACGGATCCGGGCCCGGGCGGTCCGAAGGCCGCCAACCCGTACGTGGGCGCGAAGGTCTACGTGAACCCGGAGTGGTCGGCGAAGGCTGCCGCCGAACCGGGCGGCAGCCGCATATCGAACCAGCCCACCGCCGTGTGGCTGGACCGCATCGCCGCCATCAACGGCGTGAACGGCGGCATGGGGCTGCGCGCCCACCTGGACGAGGCGCTGACGCAGAAGGGCAGCGGTGAACTCGTCGTCCAGCTGGTCATCTACGACCTGCCGGGCCGTGACTGCGCCGCCCTCGCCTCCAACGGCGAACTGGGACCGAACGACCTCGACAAGTACAAGAGCCAGTACATCGACCCGATCACGTCGATCCTCTCCGACGCGAAGTACGCGGGCCTGCGGATCGCCACCGTCATCGAGCCCGACTCGCTGCCCAACCTGGTCACCAACGCCGGTGGCACCAACACCACCACCGACGCGTGCGTGACGATGAAGAGCAACGGCAACTACGAGAAGGGCGTCTCCTACGCTCTCGACAAGCTCGGTGCCCTCGCCAACGTGTACAACTACATCGATGCCGGCCACCATGGCTGGCTGGGCTGGGACAGCAACCTGGGCCCGTCCGTGCAGGAGTTCGCCAAGGTCGCCACGACCAACGGCGCGAGCGTGAGCGACGTGGCCGGTTTCATCGTCAACACCGCGAACACCAGCCCCACCAAGGAGCCGTACTACAAGGTCACCGACATGGTGAACGGCCAGACCGTGCGCCAGTCGAAGTGGGTGGACTGGAACCAGTACGTGGACGAGCAGTCCTTCGCCCAGGCGTTGCGGGACAAGCTGGTCGCGGCCGGGTTCGAGTCGGGTCTCGGCATGCTGATCGACACCTCGCGCAACGGCTGGGGCGGCACCGCGCGGCCCACCAAGGCGGGCCCGACGACCTCCGTCGACGACTACGTCAACGGCAGCCGCATCGACCGGCGCATCCACGCCGGCAACTGGTGCAACCAGAGCGGCGCGGGGATCGGCGAGCGGCCCACCGCGGCCCCGGCCACCGGGATCGACGCCTATGTGTGGGTCAAGCCGCCGGGGGAGTCCGACGGCTCCAGCTCTGCCGTGCCCAACGACGAGGGCAAGGGCTTCGACCGCATGTGCGATCCCACCTACGGCGGCAACGCCCGCAACGGCAACAACCCCACCGGGGCCCTGCCGAACGCGCCGGTGGCCGGCCACTGGTTCCCCGCCCAGTTCCAGCAGTTGATGCAGAACGCCTACCCGCCGCTGCCGTAGCGGCCCGCCCGCCTGGGTGCGCCCTCACGGAAGGGAGCGCCCCGGCGGGCCACACCCCCTGCCGGATGTCTTGCCGGGGCTCAGTACATGGGCCCCGGCGCGGGCATTCGCTTCCTCTTGCTTGACGTGTTCCGCACAACCTGAGTAGGGTCCCCGAAATCCGTGCTTTTGAAACGTTTCAAGCAATGGAGATGCCGTGCTCCGCAAACGCGCGTTCCTGTCCGGACTCCTCAGGGGCTTCGTCATATTCACGGTGGCGGCAGGAGCGGCCCTCCTGCCGGCTTCGGTGTCCCCCGCGACCGCGGCAGCGCCGGATGCGCCGTTCGCCGTGAAGGCATTGACCACCAACGGCCGGGTGAACCCGTTGGGCATCGGCGGTGAGGACCCGGTCTTCGGCTGGCAGTCGATGTCGGCCCGACGCGCCACATCGCAGCGGGCCTACCAGATCCAGGTGGGGCGTACACCGGGGTCGGCCGATGTGTGGTCGTCGGGCAAGGTGGCCTCCGACCGCCAGGTCGACGTCAGGTACGGCGGTCCCGGCCTCAAGGCGGCCACGCGCTACTACTGGCGCGTCCGGGCCTGGGACGACAGGGGAGCAGCGACCCGGTGGAGCACGGGCGCGTACTTCGAGACCGGCCTGCTGCACCCCGGCGACTGGGACGATACCCGGTGGATCACGCGTCCCGCGGCTCCGAGCGAGCTGGACAAGTGGACCGACTACACGGCCACGGTCGACTTCAAGCTCGACAGCGCCGCCTTCGGCATGTTCCTGCGCGCCCCTGATACGAGCAACGGCTACATGTGGCAGTTCAGCGTCACCGGGCCGACCCCGATGCTGAGACTGCACAAGCAGGTCAACGGCGGCTACTCCTTGCTCCAGGAGGTGGATCTCGCCCCTTACGGATTCACCGACGAGGGCCTCCTCACCGGCCGGCACAGCGTCCGCTACGACGTGACGGGCAGCACCATCAGCACGACCCTCGACGGCAAACCGGTCAACACCTTCACCGACTCCACCTTCCCGAAGGGCTACCTCGGCTTCCGCACGCACGCGTGCTGCAGCGAGAAGGGCACGGTCTACGACGTCGTGGTCACCGGCGCCGACGGCAGCACGCTGCTGAACACCGACTTCGCCTCCGGGCGCAATCCGTTCACCGGCGGTGACATCGTCGACTCCGCCCTAGTGGTGTCCGGCACCACCGACGCACTGTACGCACCCCCGTCCCGCCCGCTGCCGCTGCTGCGCAAGGACTTCGCCACCGAGACCGGCAAGAAGGTCGCCTCCGCACGGGTCTACGCCTCGGCACTGGGGATCTACCAGCTGGAGCTCAACGGACAGCGGGTCGGTGACCAGGTGCTCGCCCCGGGCTGGACGAACTACCACCAGCGCATCCAGGCCCAGACCTACGACGTGACCGAACTGCTCGCCGACGGCGACAACGCGATCGGCGCCTCCCTGGCAGACGGCTGGTGGTCCGGCAAGGTCGGGCTCGGCTGGAGCCGTCAGTACGGAGACGCCCCCGCTCTGGTGGCCAAGGTACGCATCGCCTACACCGACGGTTCTGTCCAGTGGATCGGCACGGACGGTTCCTGGAAGACGTCGGAGGGACCCTACGTGAAGGCCGACCTCCAGGACGGCGAGACCTACGACGCCCGCTTGCAGCCGTCGGGCTGGAGCCGGCCGGGATTCGACGACACACGGTGGGTCCCCGCCGTGACCGTCGAGTCGCACACCGCACTCCTGGTCCCGCAGACCGACGAGCCGGTGCGTGAGACCCAGGTGCTCAAGGCCCGGAAGATGACCGAACCCGCCACCGGCACCTACGTCTACGACCTCGGCCAGAACATGGTCGGCGTGTCCAGGCTGACTCTCACCGGTGCTGCCGGACAGACCGTCAGAATCCGCTACGCGGAAGTGCTCAACAAGAACGGCACCCTCTACACCGACAACTTCCGCACGGCCAAGGTCACCGACCGCTTCACGTTCGCCGAGACCGGAACGTCGACGTACGAGCCCACCTTCACCCAACACGGCTTCCGCTACGTCGAGATCACCGGAGTGACCGAGCCTCCCGCGCTCTCCGACGTCAAGGGCGTCGTATGGGGATCCGATCTCGCCCGTACCGGCACCCTCAAGACCTCGGACGGCATGCTCGACCAACTGGTGAGCAACATCTCCTGGAGCCAGCGAGGCAACTTCCTGTCCATTCCCACCGACACCCCGGCCCGCGACGAGCGCCTGGGCTGGACGGGAGACATCAGCCTGTTCGCACCGACCGCCAACTACCTCGTCGACACCCGCGCGTTCCTGTCCCACTGGATGACGGACGTGCGCAACTCCCAGTACGCCAACGGTGACCTGCCCGCGGTCGTGCCGACGCCACAGGGGCAGTTCGGCGACAGCGGTGTCGGCTGGGACGACGTGATGATCACCGTGCCGTACCACGTGTGGCACTCCTACGGCGACACCCGCATCCTGCGCGAGAACTACTCCGCCATGCGGAAGTTCTTCCAGTTCGTGCGCGACAGCGCCGGACCGGACCTGCTCGAACCCGGGCGCACCACCTTCTTCACCAATGACTGGCTGAACCTCGACGACCCGACCGAGCAGGGCATCCTGGGCACGGCCTATTTCGCCGAGGACGCCCGCATGATGGCCGAGGTCGCCAAGGCCCTGGGTGACGATGCGGCGGCCGCCGACTACCGCAAACTCTCCGCCGACATCCGCGCCGCCTTCACCAAGGCCTACGTCGCAGAGGACGGCACCGTGAAGGGCAACTCGCAGACCGGATACGCGATGGCCCTCGCCATGGATCTCGTCACGGACCCCGCGCTGGTCGAGAAGGTCGGCGGGAAGTTCGTGGCCAAGCTGGCGGTCACCGACCACCACCTGCGCACCGGGTTCATCGGTACGCCGTTGCTGCTGCCGGCGCTGAGCAGGATCGGCAGGGACGACCTGGCGTACAGGATGCTGCTGCACACGGACTACCCCTCGTGGGGGTACGAGGTCGTCAACGGCGCCACCACCATGTGGGAGCGCTGGAACTCGATCATGCCCGACGGCAGCTTCGGCCCGGTCGAGATGAACTCCTTCAACCACTACGCCTACGGCGCCGTGGGCGACTGGATGTTCCAGAACATCGGCGGTCTCTCCGCGATCGAGCCCGGCTACAAGCGTTCCCGGATCGCGCCGACGCCCGGCGGGAACCTGACGGAGGGCTCCGGGAGCCTCAAGACCGTGTACGGCCTGCTGTCGTCGCGTTGGGACACCGACCACGGCCGCTTCGCTCTGCGGGTGACGGTTCCGGTGAACACGGTCGCGGAGGTCCACGTCCCGGCCGGGAACCGTTGGGCGGTCACTGAAGGCGGCCGTCCGGCCGGCGACGCCAGGGGCGTGCGGTTCCTGCGGATGGAGCACGGGAATGCCGTGTTCGAGGTCGGATCGGGGTCCTACAGCTTCGGCGTCGACACCCGTCTCGGACGCCTGGCCCAGGCCGGATGAATCGCCGGACAGTTGCGTTCCCTACTGGCTTGGTCCGCGGTATCACGATACCCAGCACGAATCGCTGGCGGAACTGCCCTGCTTCCGGGACGAGTTCTGCTCCTGCCGCACCGCTCGTTCGGATGCGTCGTTCGAGCTTGCCGACGCGGTTCGTGCGCGGACGGGCTGGTGAGGTCAATGGCGGAGGTGTCGCTGGTGGGGTGAACACCGCCGCGGTCGCGGAGGGCTCTGCGCCGCCGACTCAAGTGCCAGGGTCGAAGTCGATCGGCTGCGGCGGGCCCTGGCCCCGTTGCTGCTGCCGCGGGCAAGCACGTGACATCGACGGCCGGGACAAGCCGGCCGGACCGTGGCCGGACGCCGGATCCTGTGCCACACCTGCGGCCGGGGCAAGGACCAGCACATTCCCGTTCCCGGATGGCTGTACCCGATCATGTGCGCGTTGGAGGCCGGCCGCAGTCAGGACCGTCCCGCTGAGACGCTCTGCGTCTGGCACCTCGGGACGGCTCCGCCACCGCAAGCCGGCCCGCACCCACGTCCAGTGTGTCCTCGCCGCGATGGCCTGCAACGTCGCGCGCGTCACCGGCCGGATCGACACCACGCCCGGGCCACGCACTTCCGCACTCTGTGCTCAGACACCCCACGATGGCAGGAGCGACAGCCGTGGCCTCATCGCTGCGATCGGGCCGGAAGGGGCTTCTGAAGCGGGCGAGTCCAGCGGTGCCGTCAGCTCGGCCCACCGGACGCTCCGACTGCGGTGGGCGCGGCTGCCGCACCGCGTGGAGAGGGCGCTGACGATTCCCAGGCCGCGGCCGTGTTCCTCGGGGTGCTTGTGGCCCGGGGACAGGTGGGGGTGACAGGCCGTGCCCGAGTCGGTGACCTCGATCCGCACCATGCGGCACCCATCGGCGGCCGGCACGGACAAGCGGAGGTAGGCGGGCGGCAGCGCGTGGCGGAGAGCGTTCGTGGTGAGTTCGGAAATCACCAGGAGCGCGTCGTGGACGGTGTCCTCGGGCAGGGCCTCCGCTTCGAGGATCGTGCGCGCGCGGTGGCGCATCGATCGAACGGCTTCAGGCGTGTGCAGCAGCATGAGGATGTGTTCGACGGTGGTGGGAGGGTCAGGCGTCTTGGGCCTTCGCTGTTCGGCCGAAGCATTCATGAGGGGCCACCTCCTGGTGTGGTGTGCGGGAGTTGCTGGTCTGGGTGGTTGCGAAGGGATCGACAGGACGGCTGGTGCCGATGCCTGTCACAACCGGCGGAACATGGCGGCAAGGGCTTGCCCGCCGCCGATGCACAGGGTGACGACGCCGAGTTCGAGGTCGCGGCGGACCAGGTCCTGGGCGATCCGCAAGGTCAAGATCGCACCGGTGGCGCCGACCGGATGGCCGAGCGCGATCGCGCCGCCGTGGGGGTTGACGCGTGCCGGGTCGAGCTTCGCGTCGCGGATGCAGGCGACAGCTTGCGCTGCGAAGGCCTCGTTGACTTCGAACACGTCGATGTCGGAGGGTGCTGTGCCGGTCTTCTCGAACAGCTTGCGCAGCGCCAGTACCGGCGCGTAGCCCATCAGCTCGGGCTCCATTGCCGCAGCCGCGACGGCTTCCAGTGCGACCAGGGGACGTAGGCCGCGTGTGATCGCCGCGGTCTCGCGGGCGACGACCAGCGCGGCGGCACCGTCGTTGATGCCTGAGGAATTGCCCGCAGTGACCGTGCCGCCGGCGCGGAAGGCAGGCCGGAGCGTTCGCAGGGTCTCCAGAGACGTTCCGGGCCTGGGGTGCTCGTCCTGGTCGACGATCTGTGTCCTGCGGCCTGTGATCTCGACCGGAACGATCTCGTCGGCGAAGATGCCGTTCGCGGAGGCGGCGGCGCATCGACGCTGCGACTCGACGGCGAACTCGTCCTGCTCCTGCCGGGACACGTGGTACTTCTCGGCGACGTTCTCGGCGGTGATTCCCATGGGGATGTCGTGAAAAGGGTCGGTCAGCATCATGAGCGTGCCGTCGGCGAGCTCGCGGTGGCTGAGCCGGTAGCCGCCGCGGGCGCCGAAGTCGTAGAACGGCATGCGCGACATCGACTCGTCCCCGCCCGCGAGCGCGATCTCGGCGTCGCCGCAGCGCAGCTGCATCGCGGCCGACCACACCGCCTGCAATCCCGAGCCGCACAGTCGGTTGACGGTGTACGCCGGGACGTGGGTGGGCAGGCCGGCGGCCATGGCGACGCGGCGGGCGTTGAAGGTGTCGGCGCCGACCTGGCCGACGCAGCCCATGACGACCTCGTCGACCTCGGCGGGATCGACGCCGCTGCGCCGCAACGCCTCGCGAGCAGCCGTTGCGCCGAGTTCGTGGGCGGGGACTGGGCTGAGGGCGCCGCCGAAACTTCCGATGGGTGTGCGTGCGCCGTTGAGGATGACGATCCGCTCGTCTTTCATAGCGCCTCCTTTCCGGGACGAGTCCGGCTCATGCGATGCGGGTCGAGGCTCGAAGGGCGGTCTTCGACAGCTTGCCTGTGCCGGTTTTCGGCAGGGTGGTCATGAAGACGAACTCGTCGGGCAGCCACCACTTCGCCACCTTGGGAGAGATGTGGTGCAGCAGGTCCTCAGCGCTGGTCGCGCTGCCCTCGCACAGGGCGACGTAGGCGACAGGCCTCTCGGTCCAGCGCGGGTCCGGTCGGGCGACCACGGCGACTTCGACGACGTCGGGGTGGGAGGCGATCGCCGTCTCCAGCTCGACCGAGGAGATCCATTCGCCTCCGGACTTGATCAGATCCTTCATCCGGTCCACGAGCCGGACGTAGCCGTCGGCATCGATGGTGGCCAGATCGCCGGTGCGCAACCATCCGTCCTCGGTGAAGCTGTCGTCTGCCTCGACACGGAAGTAGCCACCCGCCACCCAGGGACCGGCGACCTGCAGCTCGCCGACGGAGTGGCCGTCACGAGGGAGCTTCTCACCGGTCTCGATGTCCAGGAGGCGCATGTTCACCAGCGGGAGCGGCTGGCCCTGGGCGGCGCGCACAGCGGTTTGTTCCTCGGTGCTGAGCGGCCGGTGCTGGCTGCGCGTGCCGCCGATGGCGCCGACGGGGCTGACCTCGGTCATCCCCCATGAGTGTGTGATGGGTACGCCGACGGCAGCGCGATACGCCTCCGACAGCGAGTCCGGGACCGCGGAGCCGCCGCCCAGCAGGAACCGCACGGCGCTCAGGTCGTGAGCCGAGAGCTCAGGAGTCAGGCTGGTCCACACGGTGGGCACCGCTGCGGCGATGCTCACGCGTTCGGTCTCCATGAGCTGGAGCAGATGCCCGGGTTCGGCTGACGGTCCCGGCAGCACGAGCGAGGCCCCGGCCATCATCGCGCCGTAGGGCAGACCCCAGGCGTTGGCGTGGAACATCGGCACGATCGGCATGACGACATCGTTCTCGCTCAGGCCGATGAAGCCGGCCGCCAGGACGCCGAGGCAGTGCAGGACCGTCGAACGGTGGCTGTAGAGAACGCCCTTGGGCGGTCCGGTGGTACCGGAGGTGTAGCACAGGCCTGAGGCGAGGTGCTCGTCTGCGAGCGTGAAGGCCTGCTCGAACGACCCCGTGAAGGCATCAGCACGGGAGATCAGTTCGTCGTAGTCACAGATGCGCGGATCCGAGGGGATCGCGACGTCGCTGTCGTCCGGGAGCACGACCCAGTGCCGCACCCCTGGCATCCGTTCGACGCTGGGCCAGATCCGTGGCAGGAGCGCCCGGTCGACGAAGATCACGTCGTCCTTGGCGTGGTTGACGATGAACTCGATGTGTTCCGCGCTGAGCCGGATGTTGATGGTGTGCAGGACCCGCTTGGTGGCCGGCACCGCGAGATAGAGCTCGAGATGGCGCCGATTGTTGCTTGCGAAGGTTGCCACCCGGGCGCCGCGGGGCACTTCGAGCCTCTCCAGCACGGTGGCGAGGCGCCGGGCATGGTCGGTGACATCGGCGTAGGTGAGGTGCTCCGTACCGGCGCTGACGACGAGCTTGTGGGAGTAGAGCAGCTCGGCGCGCTCCAGGATGTGTGCGACGGTCAGGGGACGCGGCTGCATGAGTCCCGACATGACCTCGCTGAGACCGATGGTGTCGTCCGGGCTCAGCATCGGGGACCACCCGCGACGTAGAGGGTCTGACCGGTGGTGAAGGATGCCTCGTCCTTGACGAAGAAGGACACTGCCGCGGCGATGTCCTCGACCGTGCCCGTGCGGCCGACCGGGATGTCGCCGGCGAACTCGGCGAGCAGTTCGTCGTACGTCTTGCCCATGCGTGCTGCGGTGGCCTCGAGCATGTCGGTGGCGATGAAGCCGGGGGCGATCGCGTTGACGGTGATCCCGAAGGGCCCGAGCTCAATGGCGAGGGTCTTGGTGAAGCCCTGGAGACCGGCCTTGGCCGCCGCGTAGTTGGCCTGACCGCGGTTGCCGAGGGCCGAGGTGCTCGACATGGAGACGATCCGTCCCCATCGCTCCTGGACCATCCAGCGCTGTACCGCCCGGCTCATCAGGAAGCTTCCACGGAGGTGGACACTCATCACGCTGTCCCAGTCCGCGGTGGTCATCTTGAACAAGAGGTTGTCGCGGGTGATGCCGGCGTTGTTGATCAGGATCGTGGGTGCACCGAGCCTCTCCGCACACTCCTCGACCGCCGCGTTGACAGCCGCCTCTTCACCGATGTCGGCTCCCAACCCGATGGCGGAGCCGCCGGCAGAGACGATGGCGTCGACAACCGGCGTGCAGGATGCGGCATCGAGGTCGACCACGGCTACGCGGTGGCCGTCTCCGGCGAGGCGTCGGGCAACGGCTGCGCCGATACCGCGGGCGGCTCCGGTCACGATCGCGACGCGGGACTGGTCAGGCATGGGTATCTCTTTCGGTCAACGGATACTCCCGACGTACGGCACCGAGTGACAGGCAGCCGGGAGTGATCAGGGATTTGAGGGCTACGGAAGGCCGGGGACGTCGACGCGGACGGTCTCGATCCAGCCCTGCCGCTCCTCGGTCTCCGCGGGCTGCCAGCTGTTGGAGGTGAGCAGATACAGGCTGCGCCCGTCGTGGCCGCCGAGTGCGCAGTCAGCCGCGCAACGGCCCGGCACGTCGACGACGTCGGTGACCTCGCCGCCGGCCAGGACGCGGATGAAGCGACCGTTCACGATGCACGAGACCCACACACCGCCCTCGGCATCGACGCACAGGCCGTCGGGCGTGGAGCCGGCGGGCAGCGGGGCCCACAGACGCTTCCCGCTCAACTCGCCGTCCTCGCCGATGTCGAAGGCGGTCAGACGTGCTGCCCAGGTCTCGGCCACTACGAGCGTCCTGGTGCCGGGCAGGATCACTGAGCCGTTGGGGAAGACCATGTCGGATTCCGCCACGCGCGCCTCCCCCGTAGGTGAGATCGCGAAGACGGGGCCGGGTTCCTGCGGCGCGCCGGCGTACAGGTCGTAGCCGAAACCGCCGAGGTAGGCGGTGCCGGACTCGTCGACGACCATGTCGTTGACAGGCGCGTCCGTCATCGCGGACAGATCGGCGTGGACGCTCTGGCTGCCGTTCAGGTCGTCCTTGAGCACGACTCGGCGCAGCATCGAGCTGATCAGCAGTGATCCGTCGGTCAGCCAGCCGAGGCCGGAGGGCTGGTCGTCGATGCGGGTGACGACCTCCGGCAACTGGTCGCCGTCCGGATCGACGCGGAAGACCTCGCCGGTGTGCATGTCGGAGAACCAGAGCCGGCCGTCATGCCAGCGGCCTCCTTCGGGGAAGCGGAAGCCCGTGTACAGCCGGGTTGGTGTGGTCATGATGCGACCTTTCTCGAGTCGGCCGGCCCGGGGAGGTCCGCTGAGCCGCGTGAGTGCAGCCTGACGGAGGATCGGGTCCAGGCCCGGCGTAGACCCGGCGCTTCGACGGCGACGATGAGAACCAGCAGTGCGGCGTAGAAGAGCTGGGCGAGGTAGCCCGGCAGGCCGGCGGCGGTGACGATCTGGGCGAGCAGGGACACCGTCAGTGCCCCGGCCAGGAGGCCGACGACACTGCCACGGCCGCCGGCCAGTGAGACCCCGCCGAGCAGCGCGCCGACAGCGGCCAGGATCAGCGGCTGGATTCCGGGATCGGGGTTGGCCGCGCCCAGGCTGAAGTTGAGCAGGGCGCCGGAGGCCGCGGCAAGCACACCCGAGGTGGCGAACAGGCCGATGAGCAGGCGGTCGGCGCGTACTCCGGAGACCCGGCTGGCCCGGCGGTCGGATCCGATGGCGCGGACTTCCCGTCCCCAGCGTGAGCACCCGAGGAGCAGGCCGACGACCGCGAAGGCGGCGAGCGCGAGCAGGCTTCGGGGCGAAAGGATGACGGCGATCTGTCTGTCGACCCACAGGGTCACCGCGATGTTGTCGTAGGTCTTGCTGAGCCCGCCGGAGATCGACTTGGTCAGACCCAGGAGCGCGATGTAGGTCCCCAGGGTGACCGGCATCGAGGAGATGCCGAACCGGGCGACGATGGTGCCCTGGACCGCGCCGATCACGGCGCCCGCCGCGAGGGCGACAGCTGTGCCGACGACCCAGTGGGCGCCGCCGTACTGCACCGCGAGCATGCCTCCCAGGGCGTAGGTCCCGACGATCGAGAGGTCGAACTCTCCGGCGAACATCGTGAGCCCCAGGCCCAGCACGAGTGGGGCGAGGCGTGCGAAGAACTGCAGTGCGTTGAAGGTGTCGAAGGCCAGTGGCGGCCCGGCGGAGTAGAGGGGGAGCGCCAGGTAGGCCAGCAGGGCGATGCCCAGTGCGCTGGTCGGCAGCAGGCGCTCAGGCCGGCTCAGGAAGGCCCGGGCGAGCCAGGTTCGGGACATCATCGGGCTCCTTGGCGAGACCGGAGGTGGACCACGACCACGATGACGAGCACGATCAGTCCCTTGACCATGACCTGTGCCCCGGTGCTGTAGCCGCGCAGAAGCAGGACGTCGGAGAGGGCGGCGATCAGCACGGCTCCGCACAGTGTGCGAACCGCTGAGCCGCTTCCTCCGGCGATCGGGGTACCGCCGGCGAGTACGGCGGCGATCGCGTCGAACGTCAGGGTGCCTCCGAGGTTGACGTTCGCGGTGGTGTTGAAAGCGCCGCTGAAGGAGGCCGCGACCGCGAACAGGGCGCCGGCCAGAAGCCAGGCGACGGTGATGGTGCGTCCGACGGCAAGGCCGGCCGCGGTGGCCGCGCGCCGGTTCTCACCCGTGAGATAGAGCGTCCTGCCGAAGCCTGATCGGCGGAGCAGGAGCTCGAGCAGGACGGTGAAGGCCACGAGTACGTAGACACTCAACGCGATGCCGCCCGGCGTCGCGTTGAGGTGGATGTAACCCGCGCCCCGAGGGGCGACCGAGCTGCCTCCGGTGACCCAGGTCGCCACGCCGACCAGAGCGAAGCCGGCCGCGATGCTCAGCACGATGGGGTTGGCCTCGCCGTACCCGACTGCCAGGCCTTGCAGGGCCGTGATGGCGGCGCCGGCGGCGAGCGTGGCCAGCAGTGAGGGAACCAGACTCCACGACTGGGTCGCGAGGAACACCATGGCGCACACGGAGGCGGTCTCGGAGATTGCGAGGGAGACCGACGTCCCGGCGATTACGATGAGGGTCAGCCCGAGAGCGGCGATTCCGACGAGGCTGGCAGAGGTGAGAACCGCACGCAGGTTGTCGAAGGTGTAGAAGCGGTGCGTCGCCGCGCCGAGAACCAGAAGGGCGACGAGAGCAAGGGCGGCGACGACATCGCTCCAGGCGACTGCGCGCCGGGTGCCTCCCGTGGCTGTGTCCGCGGTGTCCAGGGGTGTCTGCACAGTGCTCACCGGGCGCCTCCCACCTTGTGCACGGCGGTGCCGTGGGTCATCTCGAAGAGCAGCGCGTCCCCGGAGGTCACGCTGTCGTGCCGGGCGACGACCTCGCCCTTGTGGAACGTGACGACGACGTCGGCGAGTTCGACGAGCTCGTCGAGCTCGGTGGACGCGAACAGGACCGTCATCCCGTCGGCCGCGGCCTGGCGGACGAGCCGGTGGACGGCCGCCCGCCCGCCGACGTCCACACCGCGCGTGGGTTCGTCCAGGAGCAGCACTTTCACGTCCGGGCGTCCCAGTGCCCGTGCGACGAACACCTTCTGCTGCTTGCCACCGCTGAGGTCACCGACCGCGACCTCCAGGCGCTCCTGCAGTCCGCAGGACGCCGCGAGCCGGCGCTCGCACGCCCGCCACGCCCGGCTACGGATCGCGCCGGCCCGGGTGAAGGCCGGGATCCTCGTGGCCATGAGGTTCGTGCCGACGGAGCGTCGCAGGAACAGGCCCTCGGACTTGCGGTCGTTGGAGGCGAACGCGATGCCGCCGTTCGATGCGGCAACGGGATCACCGGGAGGCAGATGCCGTCCGCCGACGCTGACGCGCCCGCGCATCGCCGGCTCAAGACCGGCTATGCCGCGCAGCACCTCGGAGGCACCTGAGCCCACTTGGCCGGCCAGTGCGTAGACAGTCCCGGCACGGGCGTCGAGGGAAAGGCTCCCGAACCGTCCGGGCACAGCGATCGCGTGGAGTCGCAGAGCCACCTCGCCGACGTCCGCGGGCCGCTTGGGACTGTTCTCCGGCGTCTCGCCGAGGATGTGCCTGATCAGGCTCTGGACGGTGAGTTTCGCCGTGTCGGCCACGGTCACGACGCGGCCGTCGCGCATGACCGTCACCCGGTCGCACAGCTGGAGCACCTCGCCGAGCCTGTGGGAGACGAAGAGCACCGAGCAGCCGGCGGCGGCTACGCGGCGCACGGCGGCATAGACGCGCGCACTCTCGACGTCGCTGAGGGTCGCGGTCGGCTCGTCGAGGATGACCACGCGGGCACGCTGCCCCATGGCCCTGGCGATCTCGACCAGTTGGCGCTCGCCGAGTCCCAGCGAGCGGAGTGGCTGGTCGGGGTGCACGTGCGTGAGCCCCATCTCGTCGAGCATGTCGCGAGCACGAGCTCGTTCCTGTCGACGCCGGTGAAACCACCCGGCGCTGCGATCGCCGAGAAAGAGATTCTCGGCCACCGTCAGGGCCGGCACGACGCTGAGTTCCTGGTCGACCAGCGCGATGCCCGCCAGCTGAGCGCTGCCCCTGTTGCGCAGCTCGACAGTCTCGCCGTCGATGCCGATGGTGCCGGCCTCGGGGCTCTCCTGTCCCGAGAGCATCTTGACGACCGTGCTCTTGCCGGCGCCGTTGTGCCCGCACAAGGCGTGCACCTCTCCTGCCCGCAGCGTGAGATCGGCGCCGTGCACGGCCACCGTGTCGCCGTAGGTCTTGCGCAGTCCTGTGACGCTCATCAGCGGAGGGCCGGCCGGAGCGTGTGGCTGGGTGCTCATGCGTGGCTGCACTGTGCGGCGTACTGGTCGACGTTGGCGGCGGTGATCCGCTCTTCCCTGACGGTCTGCTTCCGCGGGGGGTTCTGGCCGCTGAGGTACTTCAGGACGTAGGCCGCCGTCTGGTTCGCGATCGTGCCCGGATCCTCGGTCGCCGTGCCGTAGAGGGTGCCCTGCTTGATCGCGTCGATTCCGGCTTTGAAGCAGTTGCTGCTGGTGACGATCAGGCCGTTCTTCCCACCGACCGTGCAGCCCGCCTGCTTGGCCGAGGCGATGATCGGGAGTGCCATGTAGTCCGCCATGCCGTAGGCAGCCTGGATCCCGTCGCAGCTGTGCTTCGCCAGCAGCTGGGTAGCGATCTGGCCCGACAGCGTGGGGTCCCAGTTGCCGTCCTGGGTTTCGATCACCTTGTAGCCGGGAGCGGTCGCCATCTCGGCGCTGAAGCCCTGCATACGATCCTGGGTCACCAGCGAGGAAGCGGTGCCGGTGACGACGATGACGTTGCCGGAGTTGCGCCCTTGTGCCTTGAGGCCCTCGATGATGTTGTCGGCGGCGGCCTTGCCGAGTGCGACGTTGTCGCTGACGACCTGAAGCACGTCTCCGTCGACCTTCGGATCGGGGCGGCCGTCGAAGACCAGCACCGGTACCCCGGCCTGCTTCGCCTTGGCGATGGGAACCGCCATCGACTTCGTGTCGAGCAGCGCGGTGACGATGAGGTCGGGCTTGTCCGCGATCGCCTGGTTGAAGTTCTGTACCGCGGTACCCGCGTCCATGGTGGTCAGGTCCTTGACCTTGACGTCGGCGGCCTTGAGCTTCTTCTCGAAGACGCCGTTGAAGTACGCGGCCCACTGGTTGGTGTTGCCGTAGCCGATGAAGTCGACGGTTTTGCCCGCGGGGCTGCCGCTGTTGCCCGTGCCCGACGATCCGGCGGCTGTCGACGATGAGCCGGCGCAGCCGGCGGCCAGTGCCGCCATGGCGACCAGGGACCCAGCCAGAGCGATCTTGTTGACCTGCAGGAAGCCGGTCTTTCCCAGGGTGGTCTTCCCGCCTGTGGCCAGGCGTGTTTCAGGCTTCATGGGTTCCTCACAGGCACCTCGATGTGTCTTCCGTCATGCGTCACATTAGGTACAGTTCCTTCAGTGGAAGAGGTATGAAAAATCCACTCCTACGCGCCATGGGGTGCATGTTTCCCACACCATTCCATGACGGTGGCGTGACGGGAGGATGTGAAGCAGATGACGTCGACAGCGTCGCCATACCCCGCCGACGAGAGCTCGCAGGCCTATCACCTCCGGCGCAAGCGCGAGCTCTCGTCGCTCTATGCGACCGCCAGGTCGCTGACTGCGCTGGGCGAGCTCGATGACGTGCTGCGGTCGATCGTGCGCCACGCTCACGGACTCATCGGCACGGACTTCACGTACCTGTCCCTGCTCGGCCCGGACAACGCACTGTCGGTCCGCGCCTCGGAAGGCACCATCTCCGCCGACTTCCTGGCCGCCGGTATTCCTTCCGGCACCGGACTCGGAGGGCAGGTGATCGAGCGGCGCAAGCCGATCTGGGTCAGCAACTACCTCGTCGCCGACGAGCTCCATCACGTCCACGAATTCGACGAACTCGTCGCACGGGAAGGCCTGGTCGCGCTGCTCGGGGTGCCCTTGCTCGTGCGCGGCCAGGCGGTCGGTGCCCTGTTCGCCGCCGACCGCTCGGAGAGGTCGTTCAGCTCGGAAGAGATCGCACTCTTCAGCGCATTCGCAGATCATGCCGCGATCGCACTCGACAACGCTCGTCTGTACGACCAGAGTCGCACCGCCCTCGAGAAGCTGCAGTCGGCCTACCGCGTCATCGAGGAGCACGTCGCCACGATCGAACGCTCGCAAGCCGTTCACGAGGCGCTCACCGAGGTCGTCCTCACCGGCGGGGGACCGAAGGACGTCACCCGCCACCTGGCCGATCAGATGGGTGGCACGGTGGTCTTCCTCGGTCGCGACAACACGCTGTTGGCGAGCGCTGGCGTCGACCGGACACTCCATGACAGCGGCAGTCCGGCGTGGCCCGGGATCAAACAAGCTCTTGAGGGCGCGCGTCGCACGGGACGATGCATGACCCGGCAAGACGCATCCGCCACGCACAGTGTCGCCGTCGTCCAGGCCGGAGACAGCTACCTCGGAGCTCTCGTCTGGAGCCGGCCGTCCAGCCCGAGTTCGGCTGACTTGCGCATGCTCGAAAGAGCCACACACATCGTCGCTCTGATGATCCTCAAGGAGAACGCGGTCGCCGACGCGGCAGAGCGACTCAGCGGTGAGCTGATGACAGAGCTGCTGGTCAACAGCCCCTCCGTCAGCGCAGCGCACCGGGCACGTACACGCGCGCGTGGCATCGACGTGGACACACTGAACCTCCTCGTGGTCGCCGACTCCACGACGGCAGCCACCATTGAGCTGTCACGCCAACTCCACGTATACGCACACAACCACGCGGGCCTGGCCGGTGAGTACCTCGGCCGAGCCACCATGCTCCTGCATGCTGAAGACGTCGATGAGACGGTCGCCGACGCACACCGTGCCATACGCAAGCAGCTCGACCGCGATGTCAACCTCATGGGGGAACATGTTGAGGGCCACGACTGGGCCCGCGCATTCGCCACGGCGAGCCGGTGCCTCGACCTCGCACTCGCTCTGGGCAGGACCGACCACGGCGCCACAACAGGTGACTACGCGCTCTACTCGCTCCTCTTCGCCCCTGACCGCGTCCACGAACTGGACCGCTTCATCTCAGCCACCATCGGCCCACTCCTCGCATACGACGCTCAGCGCTCGACCGACCTCGTCACCACCGCTGTGACGTACTTCGCCAACCGTGGCAGCCTGGCTCAGACCGCGCGGGCCCTCCAAGTCCATCTCAACACGCTGCTCAAGCGGCTGGAACGCATCGACCTCGTACTCGGCGGCGATTGGCGGGGGCCGGAGGCGCTTGACACCCAACTCGCGCTCCGCATGCATCAATTACGCGTCTCGGTGGGCATCTAGACGCAACCCCGTGACTGTGTCGGTGATGTTTGGCGAGGGTGCTGACGGTGGCGCCGTCGGAAGCCGTGACCAGTGCAGTCGACGTCGGAAGCGCTGCCGTCCCGGGCTCCGGGTCCGCCACGGGGGACACTTGACCGTCCCGGTGGTACGGCGGCGCCACTCGGCGCTGATCACCGGTACGCCTCGGGTAGGACACGTCGACGGGCAGACGTGGGAGCCGGCCTCCGCCGCGCACTCGGTGTTGTGGAGACGGCACATGTCCCAAACAGGCAATCCGCCATGTCTCCCACGGGAAAGACCTGGCCACGGCTCTGGGGGTTCACTGTCGGCCACCTCGACGAAAAGGAGCCGCAACATGCCCGAGGAAGCCAGGTCGGAATTCTGGAAGGGCCTCAAGCCCATCGCCGACTCGACGAAGCCCGACGCACAGCCGGAGGTCTACCTGTCCCAGGTGGCCACCGACGACGACCGGTACTACGCACCGCTCAGCGACACCGTGGGATCGCGCCCGCTGTGGATCAACGTCAAGGACAACTCCTGGGCCGACATCCTCTGCGCCAAGCAGGCCGGACTCGTCAACCGGCACTACCACCCGCACGAGGTGTTCGCGTACACGATCTCCGGCAAGTGGGGATACCTGGAGCGCCCCTGGACGGCACGGGCCGGTGACTTCGTCTACGAGGCCCCGGGCGAGGGACACACGCTGGTCGCCTACGAGAGCGACGAGCCGATGAAGGCGTTCTTCATCGTCAAGGGCCCATTGATCTGGCTGGACGAGGACGGCAACACCACCGGCTACTTCGATGTCCACGACTACATCGAGCTGTGCAGGAACCACTACGAGAAGGTCGGCATCGGTGCCGACTACGTCAACTCACTCTTCCGGTGACCTCGGTCCCGCCGCTCCGAACGAGGTTCCGATGTCACGTATCCGTACCCGAGTGCGGCCCGGCGCGGAAGCGCCCACGGCCGCAGACGGCCCAGCACACCGTTATGAGAACCGGCTGCTACTGATCCTCTTCCTGGCCTTCGGATTCGTCTTCTTCGACCGCCAGGCCTTGCCCTTCCTCGCCCCGTACATCGCCAAGGACTTCCACCTCTCCAACACCGAACTGGGCACACTGTCCGGAGTGCTGGCCCTCACGTGGGCGCTGTCGGGGCTGGTTGCCGGCCGGCTGTCGGACAAGCTCGGCAGACGCAAGCCCATCCTGGTCGCCGCCGTGGTCCTCTTCTCGTGCTTCTCCGCGGCGGGCGGGCTGATGACCGGCTTCCTCGGCCTGCTCGTCGCCCGGGCCCTGATGGGCGTGGCGGAAGGTGCCGTGCTGCCGCTGGCGCAGTCGCTGATGGTGGAGGCGTCCCGGGAGAACCGTCGTGGTCTCAACATGGGGCTGCTCCAGGGCTCGTCCGCCGGTCTGATGGGCGGGATCGTCGCCCCGCTGGCGGTGGTGTGGATCGCCGAGCTCCACGGCTGGCGCACAGCCCTGCTCGTGACGATCGTGCCGGGTCTGCTCATCGCGGCCTGGATCGCGAAGTCGGTCAGGGAGGTGCCGCCCGGAGGCCGGGCCCGGATCGCCGCCGCCGACGTCCTCCACGAGACGACGGCTGACCCCAAACCGTCGGTGCGGGAGGTCCTGGGACACCGCAACATCGTCCTGTGCATGGCGATCGCGTGCTGCTACCTCACCTGGTTCATCGTCATCGTCACCTTCACTCCCACGTATCTGCTGACCGTCAAAGGCTTCTCCCCGAGCACCATGAGCGGAGTCATGACCTGCCTGGGCGTGGGGTGGGTGCTGTGGGGGTTCCTCACCCCGGCCGTCTCCGACCGTGTAGGCCGCAAGCCGACCATGATCGCCTTCTCCGTGTCAGCGGCCCTGTGCCCACTCGCGATCGTGTACGTCAGCGATCCCGTCGCGCTGGGCCTGGTCGTCGTGCTCACCTACACCGGGCTCGGCTGCTTCACCCTGTTCATGGCCACCATCCCCGCCGAGACGGTGCCCCGTGGCGCGCTGGCCACCGCACTCGGCCTAGTCATGGGAGTCGGCGAGCTGGCCGGTGGCTTCCTCGCCCCGGTGATCGCCGGGCGCGCGTCGGACGTCTGGGGCCTGCAGACGGCGATGTTCATCTCCACCGGCGGCGCCGTCGCCGTCGTCCTGCTCTCCTTCGGTCTGCGGGAGACCGCACCGCGGGTGCTGCGCCGGCGGGCCGAGCGAGCCGCCGCTGCGGTCGTCTCCGGCGCGGTGGTGGCGGGAGCGGCCGAGTGAGGGCCGGCGCGCAGCGTATGCGGGCCGCGGTCTGGTACGGGGCCAGGGACGTCCGCATAACCGAAGTGGACGTTCCCGCTCCCCGGCCCGGCGAGGTCCTCATCGAGGTCGCCTACTGCGGCATCTGCGGCAGCGACCTGCACGAATACGCCGACGGGCCGCACGCCATCCCCGTCGCGGAGCCGCACCCGGCCTCCGGCGCCACCGCTCCGCTCGTCCTCGGCCACGAGTTCTGCGGGACCGTGGTGGCTCTCGGGCCGTCGGTGACCGGCCTGACGAACGGTGACCGGGTGGCGGTCGAACCGAACTACCGGTGCGGGACGTGCCCACGGTGCCGGGCAGGTGAGTACAACATCTGCCGGCACTTCGGGTTCGCCGGTCTGATGGGGAACGGCGGCATGGCCGAGTACGCCGCCGTCCCCGCCTACATGGCGCACCGACTCCCCGATGCCGTGTCGCTGCAGCAGGCTGCCCTCTTCGAACCTGCCTCGGTCGCCCTGCACGCGCTACGGCGCGCCGGGGCCGCACCCGAGACCGTGGCGGTCGTCGGCCTGGGACCGGTCGGCCTGCTCACCGTCCGGCTCGCCGCGGAACGGAACGTGCGGCGCATCGTGGCCGTCGACGTCTCCCCGGCTCGCCTGCATCGCGCCGCCGGGCTGGGCGCCACCGATGTGGTCGACGCCGGCCCGGGGGAAGGCATCGGGGAGAGCATCCGTGAGCTGACCGGCGGTGACGGCGTCGACGTCGCCTTCGAAGTGGTCGGCTCCGAACGGGCGCTGGGCACGTGCCTGGCCGCGACCCGGCGCGGCGGCCGGGTCGTCCTCGTCGGTCTGGCCCCTCAGGTGTCCCTGGACACCTTCGCACTGGTCAACAACGAGCAGTCGATCGTCGCCAGTGTCGGCTACCGCGACACCTATCCGGAACTCATCCGGCTCGTCGCGGAGCAGGGGCTGGACCTGACACCGGTCGTCACCTCGACCATCGCCCTTGACGCTCTGGTACCCGAGGGCTTCGAGGCGCTGTCGGGTGGTCCGGGAGAACAGGTCAAGATCCTGGTCGACCCGGGCGCACATCGTGACCGCCTCGACCACCTCGTCCCCTGTGCGGCGTCAGCCGGGACCGCGACGCACGGGAGCTCGGACCGCGGGGGGAGGCGCTGAGCCCGGCTCACCGCCTCGCACAAGCGTGGGACGGCCGGCGCGCAGCCTGGCTCCCACTCCGGCTCAGCCCGGGACGGCGCCTGTCGGTGACCGGTCCCGGGCGGCCGGGCACACGACGGACGGCACCCGCGTGAACGCGCCCAGGCTCGGACGCCATGCCCCGCCCTGCCCCGCCTGCGGCACCCGTGACGCGGCGGCACGCCGGGGGTACCCTTCGCCGGAAGACAGCACCAGGCACCTCCGACGGCCCCTCACGTCTGAGCACGAGGCCCAGCCCAGCGGCCGCATCGACTCCCTGTCTGCACGGCAGAACAGCCCTGCACCACAGTGATCAGGGAGGCACGGGCTGGAAAGGAGATTCAGGTGAACCTGCCTATCGTCTCCCGCGTGTCCACCGAGTCGGTCGATCCGGCGGACCGCATCGACTTCTGGGAAGAACACAACCGGCAGGCTCTGGTGGGCTTGACCTGCTCGTCGTACTCACAAGAGGGCCTGTTGGCCACGGAGACGAACGTCGAGCTGGGAGACCTGCGGCTGGCAGAGATCGCCGGCAACGAGCACGTCATCGAACGGACCCCACGGACCTGCCAGACCCTCCCCAAGGACTCGATCTTCGTCACGCTGCTGACAGCAGGCTCCGGGGTGTTCTTCCACGAGGGCGGCTGCGTCACCCTGCGGAAGGGCGACCTGATCCTCTACGACACGAGGCGGCCCTATCTGTTCGGTTTCCCTTCTCCCATGCGTCAGTTGCTGGTGGACATCCCGCGTGAGGTGTTCGCCGCGCAGTGTGCCCCCGGCGAGGTGTCCGCGCCGATGCTGCTCGGCAGGGGGTCGGCCGCCGAAGGTGCCCAGGCTTCCGCCCTGGGGACGGTGCTGGCCGACTGGGTCACGGGGGAGGGCGGCGAGGACTCCCTCAGTACCCAGGCCACCGTGCTGGGCCTCGTCCGTACGCTGACCGCACCGAGGCTGGGCGGTTCCGCGTCCCCCGCCGTGCTCTCCCAACTGGAGGTGGCCAAGGACTACATAGCCCGGCGCCTCACTGACCCCGGGTTGTGTTCGGGGATGGTCGCGGAGGCGATCGGAGTGTCCGCGAGGCACCTCAGCCGTATCTTCCAGCCGACCGGGGTGAGCCCCTCCCGGTACATCCTCGAACAGCGGCTCGACGAGGCCCGGCGGGTACTCGCCGATCCGAGCTCGCGCAACGTGACGATCGCCGAAGTCGCCCACTGCTGGGGCTTCGCCAGCCAGGCCCACTTCACCCGGGTGTTCCGCGATCGCTTCGGCCGCACACCCGGAGAAGTGCGCCTTAGTGGCCCCGCGAGTTGAGGGTGAGCGGTCAGAGGCGTCGGCGCGGTCGGGTGTCCCAGCGGTAGGTGGCCCATGCCTCGCGGGCGAGACGGCCCGCGCCGTCGTCGACGCCGTCACCCTCAGCCCGGTCGGGTGTTCTTTCTTCCCGCCCTTCGCCAATCGCGTCCAGCGGGTCGCCGGCGTGAGTACGCGCGTGGCGTCCTGGCCGGACGTGCAAAAAGACCGCCTTCACCGATGCCACCCCGCCTTCGACGCCAACGCCGAGGGCCTGGCCCGACGGGCGGCCAGGCGGGCGACCACCCGCCTGGCCGGCAAGTCGGCCCGCAGCCGCGCACTGATACACCAGGCCGTCGGGCAGCAGGGCTACCGGCGCATCCTCGCCTTCACCCTGGCTGGCGAGGCGCTGCGGCTGGCCAAGGGGCACCCGGACACGATCGTCGGATACCCGACAACGGACCGCACCGCACTGAGACGACTCGCAGCAGAGACGAGCTGCCTCCCACATGCCCCTCATGATCGACTCGGCCGGACAGCCGGACCTCGTCGACGAGGTGGTGGGCACCTTCCGGCCCGTCCTCCGCCTCTGCATCGATCTGTGCGTCTCTCTGGAACCGGCCGACGGCCGCCTCCACTTGGGCCCCCACCGCTCCCTGGTGCGCACCCCACGGCAAGCGGCGGCACCCGCCCGCGCCATTCCAGGACCGCGCCGAATCCGTTAGGCCGGGGTCATGTCCTACGAGGGCCACGTCGATCGGATCGTAGGCGGGGCGAAACGCCCTAGTCGCGCTTGGGCCAGACGAGGCCCTGCTCGGTCCAGACGACACCCTTGTTGCGACAGAGGCAGAAGGGGTGGCCGACGGGGTCGGTGTAGACGCGGAAGCCGTAACCGTCGGGGTCGGTGCAGTCCCGCTGCAGAGTCGCGCCGAGGGCCAGAAGACGACGCTGTTCGGCCTCGATGTCGTCGACTTCGAAGTCGAGGTGGAACTGCTTGGGGTGCTCGCTGTCGGGCCACTGCGGGGCGCGGTAGTCCTCCACTTGGACGAAGGCCAGTTCGATCTCGCCGAACTTGATACCGGCCCAGTCCTCGTTACTGCCTTCCTTGACCGGCAGCCCCGTCACCTCGGAGTAGAAGGCGGCCAGCTTCATCGTGTCCGGGCAATCGATGATGAAGTCCGTTAGTCGTAGCATCCGGCGATCTTGCCACAAGCTCTCGCGGCCCAGACCATCTTGCCGGTGTCCATCCCCGTTCCCGGAATCCACCGCGCTGGGTGATCGACTCGACTCCGGACATCGCTTCAGCAAGCGGTCGGGAGCACTATATCGGCTACAGTGTTGCTCTTTGTGGTCCTGATCGAGGGGAGGGATGTTCCGTGGCTGAACCTGTTCCTGTGCGAGCCGGCGCGGCCTCGGCTCGGCGTTCGCCGGGGCGGCCGCCCGTACCGCTGGAGCGCATCGTCGCGACCGCGCTGCAGATCGTGGATGAGGAAGGCTCCGACGCTCTCTCGATGCGTACGCTGGCCCAGCGTCTGGGGTCGGGCACGGCAACGCTGTACCGGCACTTCGACAACCGGGCAGCGCTGGTTGCTCATGTCGTGGACCGCATGTTCGGCGTCGTGCAGCTCGATGGCGACGAGCTGCACGTGTTGGGCTGGCAGCAGGCGCTGAGGACGGGCGCGCACGCCATGTTCGACGCCTTGGCCCGACACAGGAACGCGGCTCCCTTGCTGGTTGAGCAGGTGCCCGTGGGGCCGAACGCCATGGCACTGCGGGAGCGTTGTGTCGCGGTGTTGCTCGACAGTGGTTTCCCACCGCGAACGGCCGCCTACGCGTACGCGACCCTGGCCCGCTACGTCCTCGGCTTCGCCATACAGATGAACGGGCCTGGCGGCGCAACCCAACCTGACGACACACCGTTGGCGACCGTCTTCGAGAGCGTGGATCCGAGCCGGTTCCCGGCCACTGTCACCGTTGCCGGCGTGATGCCGGTTCCGATCGAGGACGAGTTCTCCTTCGGCCTCGAACTGCTTCTCAGCGGACTGGCCCAGCTGCGGGACGCCGACCCGGCAACATGATCGCTCGGGCCAGCGCACACGAGTGAGGATGCACAGGGCGCGCTGTACGTGCCTTGCGCCGCCGCTCTCTCCGTCAGCTCAGGCGCGGCCGGCGAGCCGGGCTTCGACGCCGTCGAGGATCGCCCGCAGTCCGAAGGACACGTACGGGCCAGGACCGGCCGCGAGGACGGAGCCGAGCGTGAACGTGAGAATGCTCTGGGCGGCTTGCTCGGCATCCTGCCTGGTGAGTCCCGCTTTCTCGCAGACGGCGAGCAGGTGTCGGAAATGGCGGTCGATGGAGGGGCCGTCGAGCGGCTGGATCGCCATGGCGGTCAGGAGCCAGGGATGCCGGACGCACAGTGCACGCACGTCGTCGGCCATGGCCAGCAGGGCCGGACGCCAGTGCGGGCCGTCGGGGTGGGGGAGGGGGACTTGCCCCCACACGCTGTCGACGGCCAGCAGGAGCAGATCGTGTCTGCTCTTGACGTGCCAGTACAGTGCCGCCCCGGTGATGCCGAGGCGACTGCCGAGCTTGCGCATGCTCAGGTTCTCGACGCCTCCCTCGTCCAGGAGGACGACGGCTGCCTGGACGATCTGTTCCTGACGCAGTGCGTCGCGGGCCGCGCCTGTCGTAGCCGTCATGGTCCTGTTCGCGTCTCCTTCTGCCGCGTGTGGGGCAGACACGCGGATCCGAGGGCTGGGGACGGCGACCGCCGCGCCGGCGAGCATGAGCGGTGCCCGTCGGCGCGCGGTGCCTGTAGCGAGACTGCTGCGGGGTGTCAGCCCCGCGTGTTGACGGGCCCGATGTGTCGCAGCAGCCGCTCTCCGGACTCGCGGAGCCGGTCCTTGACCTCGTCGAGCCGGGACGCGAGCAGGGTGTGATCGCGCTTACGCCAGACACCGGCGACCATCACCGCTTCGATGTTGGCGATGTCGGCGTGCAGGACCGTGGCGACCGGGTCGTGGGCCGGCCACAGGTTGAGCGCCCGGGCGTCGACGGCGACCAGGTCCGCCTGCATGCCCACTTCGATCCGGCCCACCTGGTCGGCCAGGCCCAGCGCCTTCGCCCCTTCTACCGTGGCCCAGGCCAGCGCCTGTCGGGCGGTGACCGAGGCGGTGTTGGCGTGCGTGCCGGTCGTCTGCCGGTGCCGGGCGTGGTCCAGACTGCGCTGGTGGGCCAGGGCGATGCGGGCCGCGGTGAGGATGTTGCCGGGTACGGCGGTGTCGATGTCGGTGCCCAAGGAGGGCGCCGCGTCCAGGCGCAGCAGGGACCCGGTGATGGGCGTGCCGTGTCCTTGGCCGAGTTCGTTCTCCGGAGTGGTGGTGAAGGTGACGCCCGCTTCGAGGAGTGCCTTCAGCCAGTCGTCCGGCAGGTCGATCCCGTGCACGATGTTGGTCAGGGGACTGAACAGTCCGGCGTCGCGCACGGCTTCCCAGCCGGGTGAGGGTTCTCCGCCGCTCTGGTGCATCGAGACGACGAGACCGCGTTCCGCGCCGGCCCGGAAGTCGGCCACCGCGGTCTCGACGGTGGAGTACTGCGGCCCCTGGAGCGCCATGCCCAGGGTGAGGAGGGCGTGCTCGCGCACGGGCCCGTCGAGCAGCCGGTCGATCTCGGTGAGCGGGTGGGGGGCGTCCGGTGCGCGGTAGGGCGTGCCGTGCAGGAAGACGGCGCGGACACCGGCCTGGGCCAGGCCCTCCACGGCCGCGTCCGCGTGCTCGGGCGACAGGGCGTTGTGGCACCAGTCGCCCACGGTGGTCGTACCGCAGTTGAGTTGGGTCAGCGCGCCGGCGAGGTTGCCGATGTGCATGTCGGCGGGGGTGTAGTGCCCGACGCACTCGCCGTGGAGGTGGGTGAGGTACTCCATCAGCGTCCAGTCGCCGCCGACGGAGCGCAGTGCGGTCTGCCAGGTGTGCAGGTGGGCGTTGACCAGGCCGGGGATGACGATACGGCCGGAGAAGTCGACGACCTCGGCGTCGGGCGCCTCGATGTTGCCGCCGATGTCGGCGATGCGGTCCCCGTCGACGAGGACATCGGCGTGCTCGGCGTCGGGACGGCCCGCTGCCATCGTGATGACCTGCGCGCCGCGCAGCAGCACGCGGCTCATGCGCCGGGCCCCTGACCGGGGGAGGTGCGGCTCTGCTGGGACATGGTGCGGCTCCTTGCTCATGGCGTCATTGCCCGCGCGGCGGATCGGGTGGCGGTGAGGTGGTCCCGGGTGGCGATGTGCCCGATGTAGCCGTCGGGTCGGATCAGCAGCAGCGCGTCACCGTCCAGGCCGTAGGCGCCCTGCAACGTGTTGTCCGGGTCGGTGAAGGTGAGACCGTCGGCGGCGGTCACCCCGACCGTCAGCCGCTTGAGCTGAGCGCCGGCCGTCGGCCAGGTGAGCGCTCCAAGGGCGCGGGCGGCATCGGCGCCGTAGGCCAGGGCCGTGAAGTGCGGCCCGCGGTAGACGTCGAACAGGCGGGTCCCGGTCCCGTCGGCGTGGACCAGTTGCGCGTCCGGGGCGCGGTCGCCTGTCCGGAGTGTGGAGGTTCGCATGCTGTCGGCGGGGGCGAGCGGGCCGCCGTAGTAGGTCAGGGCGAGTTGTTGCTCGTCCTTGCCTCGTTTCATGCTCGACGGATCGAGTTTGGCGATGCCTCCCCACTTGTCCGTGGACAGGCCGAGGACTCCGGCGGCGATCGGCTGGCGCTCGGCCTCGTAGGTGTCCAGCAGTGCCGGGTCGGCGCCGGCGAGGACCTGGCCGATCTTCCAGCCGAGGTTGTAGCCGTCCTGTACGCCGGTGTTCAGACCCTGGGCGCCGGCCGGGGTGTGGACGTGCGCGGCGTCACCGACGAGGAAGACGCGTCCTCTCCTGTAGTTCTTCGCCAGGCGGATGTTGGGCCGGAACACCGACGTCCAGTGGATGTCGTGCAGTTGGATGCGTCGATCGCGGGTCTGGGAGTGGATCCGCCGGAGGATGTCGTCCGTCTTGGCGGGTGGCTCCTCGTCGGGCTTCAGGCGGATCATCCACTGGAACATGTCGCTGTGCGGGAGCGGGCAGGCGCCGATGAATTTGCCGCCCCGGCCGGGCCACATGTGCCACCGGTCACGGGCCAGCCCTGTCACCGAGGCGTCGACGATGAGCATCCGGTCGCTTTCGTCCGTCGTGCCGACGAACCCGATGCCGAGCTGCTTGCGCACCGCACTGGAACCGCCGTCCGCGCCTACGACGTAGCGGGCGACGATCTGCTCCGTGCCGGCCGCGTCCACCACCGTGGCGACCACCGTGTCCTCGTCCTGCGTCAGCCCGGTCAGTTCCCTGCCGAACTCGATCTCCCGGCCGAGCTCGCTGAGCCTGGCGTGCAGGGCGCGGTCTGTGCGGAACTGGGGGATCAGCCAGGTGTTCGGGTACGGGACGTCCGGGGTCGCTTCCCGGTGGGTGAACATCTTCCAGGGCACGGCGAGGGGGCCCGCATGGATCCCGAGCTTGGGGTAGGTGCTGCCGCCGGCCAGCACCTCGTCGAGACCGCCGAGGTCTTCGAGGACTTCGAGGCTGCGGGGCTGGATTCCCTTGGCGCGGGAGCCGTCGAAGGCATGGGGAGACCTGTCGACGACGCGTACGTCGAGTCCCCGACGTACGAGGTCGATCGCCACGGCAGAGCCCGCGGGGCCCGCCCCGACGACCAGTACGTCGATGATCTGCGGGTTCTTCATGAGTCGAGCCTTTCGGCGCGTGCGGCCACGAAGGGGACGATCTGATCGGCCACCTGGCGCGGGCGTTCGAACGGGGCCATGTGCCCGCACCGGGGGATCACGTGCAGTTGCTCGGGCGCCAGCAGGGCGCGAGCCGTCTCGAGGTGGGTCAGCGGCGTGACGGCGTCCTCGTCGCCCCACAGGAGCAGCGTGGGAATGCCCAGTGCGCCCGTCTGCCGGAAGAGGTCGTCCCGGCCGGAGACCGGCAGGTGCTGCAGTGTGTCGAAGACCGCGTACAGCGAACCCTCGAAGCGGAAGGCGTCGAGGACCATGTCCGTCAGTTTCGTGCCGAGCTTTGGATCGCGGACGTTGTGCCCGAGGTGTCCCTGGAGTATCTGGCGGCCGCGCCGTCGGGCGACGACTCCGGCCAGCAGGTCGTTGCGCAGGAGCCGGTGAGGGGAGGTCGGCCGAGGTTTCGTGAGACCGGCGGGTCCGACGATGGTCAGGGTGGACACGGACGAGCGGTACCGGGCGGCGTAGGTCATGGCGACCAGTGCGCCCATGGAGGTGCCGATGAGGTGCAGTGGGCGCGTCGACAGGCCGAGCCGTTCGATCAACTCGGCCAGCTGTCGCGTGAAGAGGGTTTCGTCGTACCGTGCCCGCACGCGGTCCGAGTAGCCCCGGCCGTACGCGCTGCAGGTCAGGGTCCGCAGCCCGCGGGCGTTCAGCTCGGTGACCAGGTCGTCCCAGTAGAAGAGCGGGATGGTCAGTCCACCCGCCATCACGACCAGCTCCCCGTCCTCGGGGCCCTTCAACTCGTAATGCGTCACGCCGTCGGAGAGCTCGGTGAAACCGCCGCGCAGGGCTTGCCGCGAATCGGCTGTGAGCTGTCGGTCCTCGCCCTGTGCGACGAAGTACTTCATGGAACGGGCCTCCCTGGCCTCAGAGCGTGGGGGTGTCGGCGGAGGAGCGGAGGAACTGCGCGATCGCGTCCGAGACCCACTGGGGCTCCTCTTCGGGCAGCAGGTGACCGCCGTGCGGATGCACGAGCTCCTCGGCGCCGGGGATGTCGCGAGTGAAGTGCTGGCCGTCGATGCCCGCGCTGCGCAGGACGAGCGTGGGTGCGGTGATGCGGGGGATCTGCGCGCTGCGGTCGGGCTGGTCGGTGTTGCAGAAGTCGACGAAGGCCGAGCGGTTGCCCGGCCGGTTCATGAGCTGGTGGGCGCGGTCCACCATGGCGTCGTTCACGATCGTCGAGTGCGGACCGACGTTCGCGCGCAGGTTGCGCTCGATGGCCCCGCGTGGCATCACTCGCCGCAACAAGGGGCGCAGCAGCGGGTTGCGGGCCAGGCGCATGCCTGCCGGGACCTCCTTCTCCGGGTAGCCGGTGGCATTGACCAGCACCAGGCCGGTGACCCTCTCCGGGTGATCCAGTGCGAGGTTCCAGGCGATGTTGCCGCCCAGTGAGTTGCCCGCCACCGCGTAGTGCGGCACGCCGAGTGCCTCCAGGAAGTCCGCGACCGTCGCGGTGTAGGCGGGGATGCGGTAGTCGCGGTCCGTGCGCGGGCCTGTCAGGCCGCACCCCGGCAGGTCGGGGCGGATGACGTCGAACGACTCCGACAGCAGGGCGGCCGCGTGGTCGAAGTGTTGAAGCGACGAGGCGCTGCCGTGCAGCAGAACGAGT
Organism: Streptomyces sp. NRRL B-24085; assembly: GCF_001282115.1. GTDB lineage: Bacteria > Actinomycetota > Actinomycetes > Streptomycetales > Streptomycetaceae > Streptomyces. The sequence goes on from NZ_LJBR01000040.1 coordinate 179,899, forward strand.
GCGGGGCCGCGTCCGGCGCGTTTGTAGTGGATCTGCAGTCCATCCACCACGACGAACCGGGAATCGGGTTGCGGCTCAGACCAGAGGTTCATAGTGGATACACTGTTGCCGATAAGGCGATTGTGTCAAGCGCGGGTCCTAGAGCGTCATGGTTGTCGGACCCGTGCGAATTGTGGGGTGTGTGCCCGCACCCCACAGACCTCGGTGTCGCAGGGGTCAGTCAGCCGCCGGCGGTGTCTTCGGTGCGCGCAGCAGCGCGCCGATCGCTGCGGCGGCCACGACGACGCTCACGGCGATCAGGGAGGCGGACAGACCGTCCATGAAGGCGCTTTTGACGCCCTCGGCGAGGGGGGCTCCCCGGGCGCCGAGCTGGTCGGCGACGTGGAGGCCGGCGGCCGCCGAGTGGCGTACGGACTCGGCCGCGTCGGCCGGGAGCCGGTCGACCGTGCCGGGCAGGGAGGAGCGGTAGTGGCTTCCGTAGATCGAGCCCATGAGGGCGATGCCGACCGCCGAACCGACCTCGCGGGTGGTGTCGTTCATGGCGGAGGCGACACCCTGCTGCCCCCGGCCGAGGGAGCCGGTGATGGCCGCCGTGCCGACGGCGCCGCTCAGGCCGATACCGAAGCCCGCCAGGACCAGGCCGCCGAGGAAGGGCAGGTAGCCGGAGTCGACCCCGAGGAAGGAGAGGGCGTACAGGCCGACGGCGAGCAGGAACAGGCCGACGGACATGACCGCCTTCATGCCGACCCGGTGCACCAGGTGCGGGGTGACCAGTGATGTGGGCAGCACCACCAGCGCGACCGGGATGAGGGCTACGGCGGCCTTCAACGGGCTGTAGCCCAGGATCAGTTGCAGGTACTGCAGGCCGACGAAGAAGAACCCGAAGACGGCCATGAACTGCACCAGCACGGTGATGGCGCCTGCCCGGAAGCCCCGGATGCCGAACAGGGCGGGGTCGAGCAACGGGTGCTCGGTGCGCAGGCCGAGGTAGGCGTAGGCGGCGAAGGAGGCGGCCGTGACGACGAAGGCGCCGACCACCACGGGCTCCGTCCAGCCATGCTCGTTGCCCTCGATGATCGCGAAGACCAGGGTGCCGATGGCCACGGCGGTGGTGATCGCCCCGGCCACGTCCGGGCGGTGCGGGTGGGCGTCCTTGGTGTTGGGGGCCAGCAGGGCGGCGGCGAGTGCGGCGATCAGGGCGACGGCGGCACTGGCGACGAAGATCGAGCGCCAGGAGAACTGTTCCAACAGGGCGCCGGCGGCGAGCATGCCGATGATCGCGCCGGCGGCCGCGAAGCCCGACCAGGTGGCCACGCCCCTGGCGCGCTGCTCGGCAGGGAAGGCCGCGGTGATCGTCGACAGCGTTCCCGGCATGATCATCGCGGCGCCCAGGCCCATGACGGCACGCCAGGCGATCAGTGTGCTCGTGGAGTCCGCGAACGAGGCGGCCAGGGACGCGGCGCCGAAGACGGCCGTGCCGACGACGAGCACGTTGCGACGGCCGAGGCGGTCGCCGATCGCGCCGAGCGGCAGCACGAAGGCGGCCAGGGTCACGGTGTAGGCGTCGGCGATCCAGGTCAGAGCCCCGTTGGAGGCCGACAGGTCGACGGCCAGGTCGGGCAGGGCCAGGTTGAGGGCGGAGACGGACGCGACGACCAGGACGAGGGAGAGGCACATCGCGAACAGCACACCGCGGGTTCCGGCGCGGCCGGTGGCGACGGGCTCCGCGGTCTCCTGAAGGGGGGTGGGGGTCATGGGGGCCTCGGTGAGTTCTGGGTGGGCAGACGAGCCGACCAGGGAATGTTGATGAGAGTATCAAGTGTGACTGTTTGATGCAGCGCTGGAATCTCATCTGCCAGCAGAGATGACCGGAACTGAAGTCAGCACCGTCCCAGGAGGTGCCTGGACGGTTTCGCGCCTTGGTGGGCGGGTCCGGTCGGTGTCGGTGCGCCGACGGGTATCCATCCCGACGATCTCTCCCTCGCCGCGGACCAGTTGATCGCCGGGAACCAGGACGTCGTCCCGTAGGCGCATGCGGCCGGTGTCCGGATCGCCAGGAGCACGAAGCTGCGATTGCAGGCCATGGTCGACGCTGTCGATCTGTGCGCGCAGCGGTTGACGGGCTCTGGTGCAGGGGCGCACGGGGTGAGCGCCGGAGATCAGGTGAGTCGGCCCGCCTCCATGTATGGGGCGGGCTCTCCGAGTCGCGCGCCTCACCACATCGCAAGACGGATCATCGTGAGGAAGAGGGTGTGAAAGCCCGCCACCCCGCCCCGACCCTCACGGACTCCGTGGTGTCCGGGCCAAGCTCCTCACCTCACTGAAGGCGGCTGCCCAAGGTGAGCAGTGCTTGTCCGACCGCTCGGCTGCCTCCGGCCGAGCTGGTCACTCCCCGCGCGGAAGCGGCCGGGAGGCGGGGTCGGGAAGAGGGCGGCGGGCGACCTCGTGGGCGTCGTCCGGGGGTACGCCCAACATGCGCAGAACCATCTCGGCCAGGTTCACGGCGGCTTCGTCGCCGTCCAGATCGGGGCGGGCGAATCGCATCTCCACCAGGGACAACAGAGTTCCGCCAAGTGCGGTCAGGGCGACCACCGGGTCGACGGGGGTGAAGCGGCCCGAGGCCAGGCCCGCCTCGAGGTCACGCAGTGCCCGACGGGCCAGGCCGTTGTCCGAGTGGATGTGGCCGAGGCCGCGGCGGCGCAGGATCTGCATCAGTTCGGGGTGGGAGTCGGCCATGAGGGCGCTGAGCCGGAAGCCCGCCGCGACGAGTTCCGCCGGGTCGTCGATCCCCGTAAGACACTCGTCGAAGTTCTGGCCGAACTCCTCCATAGCGTCCACCACGGCTGCCTCGAACAGCTCTGTCTTGGACTCGAAGTGGTTGTAGAAGGAGCCGAAACCGACGTCCGCGCGCTCCGCGATCGCCTGGATGCTCGCGCTGGTGTCCCCTGTCTCGGCGAGTATCTGCCGCGCGGCGCGAATGAGCGCGCGACGGGTCTCGGCGCGGCGCCGCTCGAACCGGTTGCTGGGCGGGGCTGACGTAGGCATGCACAGAGTTTAACCGCGGAGGCGATGGCGGCAGCATCTCTGATGGATTCATCATTTGTCTCAGCGGACCTCTTGACGATGATGTGGTCAGCCTTGATGATTTCATCATTATGGTGATGTTGCCCGGAGGTTACCGTGTCTGAAACTCGCATTCACGGGCCCGACGTCAAGACCGCCCACCAGGACCTGCACAGCGAGCAGGGCGCCCTGCGTGGCGAGCATCCGGGCCGCTCCCGGAATCCTGTGATCAAGGTGGCGGACCTGGCCTGGCTGGAGTTCGAGAAACCGGACCTGGAGCGGGCCGAGATCTTCGCCCGTGACTTCGGCTTCCAGATCGCCGCGCGCACGGAGCGGGAGCTGTGGCTGCGGGGCACCTTCGCGGGCTCGCCGTGCATGGTGATCCGGCGGGGCCGTACGTCCCGTTTCATCGGCCCGGCGTTCCGCGCGGCAGAGCGGGCCGACCTGGACCGACTGGCCCGCGCGACTGGCCGGGACGTAAGGGACGCGGACGTGCCCGGCGGCGGCAAGGTGGTCGACCTGCTCGACCCGTCCGGCTTCCCGGTGCGGGTCGTGCACTGCGCCGAACAGCTGCCCGCGCTGCCGGAACAGCAGCCGCTGCTCCTCAACTTCGGCACGGCTCACCGCCGTACGAACGCCACGCAGCGCCCGTCGCGCGAACCGTCCCGCATCCAGCGGCTGGGACATGTGGTGCTGGAGACGAGGGTGTTCACCCGGGCCCTCGGCTGGTACCTGGACACCCTCGGGATGATCGTGTCCGACTTCCTCTTCCTGGACGGGCAGCGCGGGCGCGGCCCGGTCATGGCCTTCATCCGCTGCGATCTGGGCAGCGTGCCGGCCGACCACCACACCCTGGCCATGCACCTGGGCCCGGGGACCGGCTATGTCCACTCCGCCTACCAGGTGACCGACCTGGACGCCATCGCCGCGGGCGGCGAGTACCTCAAGGAGCGCGGCTACAAGCACAGTTGGGGCATCGGCCGACATGTCGAGGGCAGTCAGCTCTTCGACTACTGGCGCGACCCCGACCGCTTCATGCTGGAGCACTTCGCCGACGGCGACCTGTTCTCCTGTGACGTCGAGCCCGGCTGGGCGCCCCTGTCGACCAGTGGCCTGGCCCAGTGGGGGCCGCCCGCCACCCGCGACTTCCTCGGCGCAAGCCCTTCCCCGCAGCGGGTCCGCGATGTGATCGAGGCCCTGCGCGGTGACAACGACATGGATGCGGCACGCCTGTTGGGCCTGCTCAAGGCCACCAAGTCCTGACCCCCCGACCCCTCACGAAGGCACTGTCATGAGCACCAATGTCCTGCGCACTGCTGACGGCTGGTGGGTGGTCCGCGGTGAGCGGGCCGTCCCCGTGGACACCAAGGCCGTCACGACCGCCGAGCTGATCTCGGATCGCGACGCGGTACGGGAGGCGGCTCAGTCGGCCGACGCGGGCACGCCCGTCGCGGACCTGGTCGTCCTCTCGCCGGTCACCACTCCTTGCCGGGTGGTCGCGCAGATGGTCAACTACCGCAGTCATGCCCGCGATTCGGGTTTCCCCGACGACGTCCCGCCCGCTTTCTTCCGGAAGGCGTCCGGCTCGGTCAGCGGGCCCGCCGACACCGTCGTCCGGCCCTCCCATGTGCGGTTCCTCGACTACGAGATCGAGCTCGGCCTGGTCATGGGCGCGTCCCTGCCGGTCGGCACGGTGGTCGAGGAGCGGGACCTGCCCTCGTACGTCGCCGGGCTCGTGATCACCAACGACGTCAGCGCCCGCGAGGTGCAGCTGACGAAGACGCAGTTCTACGAGAGCAAGTCGTACCCCACCTTCACGCCGACGGGGCCGTACCTCGCGCTGCTGGAGCCTGACGACTTCGCCCATCTCCTCGACCTGCGGCTGAGGTTGTCCGTCAACGGCGAGCTGCGCCAGGACCGCACCCTCGCCGACATGATCGTCCGCCCGGCACGGGCGCTCACCCTGCTGGCCCGCTTCCAGACCCTCGACCCCGGCGACCTGCTGCTGACCGGCACACCCGGCGGCACCGCCCTGAAGGCCCCGCCCAAGCCGGTCGAGAGGATCGGCGCCCTGCTGCCGCCCGCCGTCAAGTGGAAGGCGTTCTTCAGGACGCAGGCGAAGAACCCGCACTACCTGCACACGGGTGACGTGATGACGGCGACGATCGCGACCCCGGACGGCCGCATCGACCTCGGCGAGCAGCGCACCCCCGTCACGGACGCGAAGTGAGACCCGAAGCACATGATCGTCGAACGTGACGGGGCGGACGTGCCCGTAGTGATCATCGGCGCCGGACCGGTGGGCGTGACCGCCGCTGTCCTCCTGGCCCGGCGCGGGATCCGCACCCTCGTCCTGGAACGCCACCAGGACATCTACTCGCTCCCGCGCGCCGTCGCCGCCGACGACGAGGTCCGCAGGATCCTCCAGGCCGCGGGCGTGGGGGAGGAGTTCACCGCGATCGCCCGCCCGGCGAACGGGCTGCGGCTGCTGGACGCCAGGCACCGGGTGATGGCCGAGTTCCGCCGTACCAGGCACGGTCGTCACGGCTACCCGCAGACCAGCATGTTCGACCAGCCCGAACTGGAACGGCTGCTGCACGACGCCCTCACCCAGCACCCCGAGTGCGAACTGCGCAGCGGCGTGGAGGTCACCGGCATCGGCCCCGGCACCGCAGGCCCCGTGCGCGTCACCTACCGCGACGACGACGGTGAGCACAAGCTGTGGGCCGAGGCGGTCCTCGGCTGCGACGGTGCGAACAGCCTCACCCGCGAGGCCATCGGCGCCGTATGGGAGGACCTGCGCTTCGAGGAACGCTGGACCGTCATCGACGTCCGTACCACAGCCGACGTCCGCTGCTGGGAGGGCGTCGACCAGGTCTGCGACCCACACCGGCCCGCCACCTTCATGCGGGTCGGCGAGGACCGCTACCGCTGGGAGTTCCGGCTGCGGGACGGGCAGGAACCGGTCCGCGAGCTGATTGCGCCGTGGCTGCCGACGTCGTACGACGGGAACTTCGAGGTGGTCCGGGAGACCCAGTACACCTTCCGGGCCCGCCTCGCCGACCGGTGGCGCAGCGGACGGGTCTTCCTGCTCGGCGACGCCGCCCACCTCACCCCGCCGTTCATCGGGCAGGGGCTGTGCGCGGGTCTGCGTGACGCCCACAACCTCACCTGGAAGCTCGCCCGAGTATTCCAAGAGGGCGCCGACGAGCGGCTGTTGGAGACCTACGAGAGTGAACGCAAGCCGCACGCCCGGCATGTGATCCGGCTCGCGGTCGCCATGGGCTGGGCCATGACCGGCGGCCAGGACAGCGCCGCCGCGATCCGCCGCAGGGCCCTGGCCGCGGCCTGCCGCATACCCGGGCTCACCACGGCGGCCGGCCGCGACCTCAGCCCGCCCCTGACCCCGGGGCCCCTCGTACGCCGCCGCCTCCGCAAGGGCCTTGCGGGCACGCACTGCCCCCAACCATGGATCACCGCCGACGGACGGCGCAGCCGCCTCGACGAGGTGCTCGGCGCCTCCTTCACCATCCTGACCAGCACCGATCCCTCGCCCTCGCTGAACGCCCTCGCCCACGGACTCGGCATCCGGGCGATCCCCGTCACCGGCCTCGGGGACGACGGCACCCTCGCCGCCTGGCTGCGCGCCGGCCGCGCGGAAGCCGTCCTGCTGCGCCCCGACCGCGTCGTCATGGACGTCGTCCCGACCGGCGGCCGCGACTTCACCGGAAGCCCCGACTGGGCGTCCCTCCTGCACACCGCCCGCAGTCCCCTCC
>NZ_LJBR01000400.1 GCF_001282115.1 Streptomyces sp. NRRL B-24085
CGCTCTCGCCGCTCTGGTCCTCGACCGGGTCCAGGCCGCCGGCGGCCGGGCGGCCCTCGGGGTTCAGGGCGAAGGGGGAGGGGGTGGCCGAGGACAGCGGGACCAGGTAGGGGCGGCAGCCCAGCGGGAAGGACAGGTCGCCGGTGTGGACGTCGTACACCGGGTCGAAGCCCCGCCAGGAGAGGAAGGCCAGGTAGCGGCCGTCCCGCGTGAAGACCGGGTTCTCGTCCTCGAAGCGGCCGTTGGTGACGTCCACGACCAGCCGGTCCTTGATGCGGGCCATCTTGATCTGGCGCAGGGAGCGGCCGATCCCGGGGTGCGACCAGGTCAGCCAGCAGCCGTCGGGGGAGAAGGCGAGGTCGCGGACGGGGCCGTTGACGGAGCGGATCAGCTCGGTGACCTCCCCGTCGGAGTCCTCCGTGCCCGCGGCGTCAGCCGCACGGTCGGGCACGGTCAGGAGCAGCAGGCGTCCGTCGTGCGCGGCGACGGCCAGCCGCTCGCCCCTCGGGTCGGAGACCAGTTCCAGGACCCGGCCCAGCTCGCCCGAGGCCAGCCGGCGGGGCTCGCGGTCACCGGTCGCCCGGGGCAGGTAGGCGATCTCGACGGCGTCCTCGCCCTCCGCGTCCGTCACATAGGCGACCCGGCCGGCAAAGCCGAGCATCTCCGGGAGCCGTACGCGTACGCCCGGTGTGTCGGTGAGGGTGCGGGCCGGGCCGTCTCGGTGGGTCAGCCAGTACAGGCTGCCGCGGACGACGACGGCGCTCGCGCGGCCCGTCTCGTCGACCGAGATGCCGTCCACGTGCTGGGCGGCGGGCACCTGGTACGGGCGGCGCCCGGCCCGTGGCCCGCTCAGCCGCACGTCGAGCCTGCGGGGCTCGGAGGTGAGGTCGTCGACGATCCACAGGTCGCCGCCGCACTGGTACACCACCCGGGTGCCGTCGCTGGCGGCGTGCCGGGCGTAGAAGGCGTCGTGGTCGGTGTGGCGGCGCAGGCCGGAGCCGTCGGGGGCGCAGGAGTACAGGTTGCCGACGCCCTCGTGGTCGGAGAGGAAGGCGATCCGGTCGCCGACGAACATGGGGGAGTGGAGGTGGCCGCCGAGGTCGGGCAGCAGGCGTTCGCCGTGCAGCCAGAGGCGGCCCATGGCGCCGCCCCGGTAGCGCTTCCAGGCGGCCGGTTCGTGCGGGGGCGTGCCGGTCAGCAGGAGGGTCCTGCGGTCGGCGACCTGGATGTCGGAGACCGGGCCCCAGGGGAGCTTGTGGCCGGGGGAGCCGTCGGTGGGGACCTTGTACGCCCAGGTGAAGTAGGAGAAGGGCTCGCCGTGGGAGGCGACGGCGAGGATCTCGCCCGTCGGGGTCCAGCCGGTGACCTGAGTGTCCGTGGAGCCCCAGTAGGTGAGCCGGCGGCCCGGTCCGCCGTCCACCTCGCACAGGTGGATCTCGGGCACGAGACTGCGCCAGCTCGTGTACGCGATGTGGCGGCCGTCGGGCGAGAAGCGCGGGTGGCCGACCTTGGTGCGGTCGACGGTCAGACGCCAGGCGCGGCCCGGGCTGTCGAGGGGGGCCAGCCAGAGGTCGTCCTCGGCCACGAAGCACAGCAGGTCGCCGCTCAGATGCGGTAGGCGCAGATAGCTCACCTCCCCATGCTTTTCCGGGGGATGGACCGGAGCAACTTGTGAAAAAACGGCCGATGCCGACCGGTGGGTGGCTCCTGGTGACCCACCACACGAACGAAACCGTTTCGTTTCGATGCTGGATGCGCTACATTCGTGTCGTACGAAACAGTGTCGTTCCAAGTCCCGGGGCGGAAAGGGTGAGTGACATGACCGAGGTCTCGACCGCGCGTCGCAGCCGCATCACCCCCGAGCGCGAGGCCGAGCTCTACGAGGCCGTGCTCGAACTGCTCCGTGAGGTCGGCTACGACGCCCTCACCATGGACGCGGTCGCCGCTCGCACCCGCTCCAGCAAGGCCACGCTCTACCGCCAGTGGGGCGGCAAGGCCGAACTGGTCGCCAAGGCGGTGCGGCACAGCAAGCCGGGCGGTATCGGTCTCGACGAGATCGACACCGGGTCGCTCAAGGGCGACCTGCACGCGCTCACCATGCGCTCGGACGACTGCACGATGGAGCAGAACTCCGCGCTCATGCGGGGCCTGGCCATGGCGGTGCACGGCAACCCGGATCTGCTGAAGGCGTTCCACGAACATCTCATCGAACCCGAGATGGCGGAGTTCCGCCGACTCGTCCAGCGGGCGGTCGACCGGGGCGAGGTGCGCCCCGACAACCCGGCGATCGAGTTCATGATGCACATGATGCTCGGCGGGTTCGCGGCCCGCTCGCTGATCGACGAGCTGCCGCCGACCCAGAACTTCCTGCTTTCGTACATCGACGCCGTGGTCCTCCCCGCCCTCGGTGTCCCGACCGACTGATCCCCGGTCTCCCCAGCAAGCCCTCCACCTGACGCAACCGCTCACGTCGTCGGGCTGATCACCCCTGCCCTGAAGACCCCACGACCTGACCGGGAGTTCGCCCTCGTGGCCTCTTTCCTCTACCGACTCGGCCGGCTCGCCTTCCGGCGACGGCACTTCGTCGCCCTCCTGTGGGTGGCCCTGCTGACGCTCGCCGGCGTCGGCGCGCTCAACGCGCCCGCCGCCGGATCGACCTCCTTCTCCATACCGGGCACGGAGGCGCAGAAGGCCTTCGACCTGCTGGAACAGCGTTTCCCCGGCGCCAGCGCCGACGGCGCGACCGGACGCATGGTCTTCAAGGCGCCCGAGGGCGGGAAGATGACCGACCCCGCCAACAAGGCCACCGTCGCGAAGACCGTCAAGGAGCTCCGCGACGGCTCCGAGGTCGTCTCCGTCACCGACCCGTTCACGACGAACGCGGTCAGCAGGGACGGCACGGTCGCCTACGCGTCGGTGCGCTACGACGCCCCGGCCATGGAGCTCAAGGACGCGACCCGCACGGCCCTGGAGAAGGCCGCCGACGACGCCCGCGACACCGGGCTGACCGTCGACGTCGGCGGTGACGCGCTCCAGGCCCGGACCGAAGCGGGCGCCGCCGGTGAGGTCGTCGGCCTCGCCCTCGCCGCGGTCGTCCTGGTCATCACCCTGGGCTCACTGATCGCGGCCGGCCTGCCGCTGCTGACGGCGGTCATAGGCGTCGGGATCGGCGTCTCCACCATCGCCGTCCTCGCCAAGGCGCTCGACCTCGGAGACACCACCTCCACGCTCGCGGGGATGATCGGCCTCGCGGTCGGCATCGACTACGCGCTGTTCATCGTCTCCCGCTACCGCGCCGAGCTGGCCGAGGGCCGCGACCGCGAGGAGGCGGTGGGCCGGGCCACCGGCACCGCGGGTTCCGCGGTGGTCTTCGCGGGCCTCACCGTCGTGATCGCGCTCGCCGGTCTCTCGGTCGTCAACGTGCCGATGCTGACCAAGATGGGTCTCGCCGCGGCCGGCACCGTCGTGATCGCCGTCCTCATCGCGCTCACCATGATCCCGGCGCTGCTCGGGTACGCGGGCCGCAGAATCCGCCCGGCGGGCCAGAAGCGCGGGACCTCCCCCGGCAAGGCGGTGAAGCCCAACCTCGGCACCCGCTGGGCGAGCTTCGTCATCCGCCGCCCCGCCGCCGTGCTGCTGCTGGGGGTGCTCGGGCTCGGCGCCGTCGCGCTGCCGGTCGGCCAGCTGGAACTGGGCCTGCCCGACGACGGTTCGCAGTCGACGTCCACGACCCAGCGCCGCGCCTACGACCTGCTCTCGGAGGGCTTCGGGCCCGGCTTCAACGGGCCCCTGATGATCGTGGTCGACGCCAAGGACAGCGCCGACCCGAAGGCCGCGGCCGCCACGGTCACCGACGGCATCAAGGACCTCAAGGACGTCGTCACGGTCACCCCGGCGACCTTCAACAAGGCCGGCGACACCGCGACCGTCACCGTCGTCCCGGACTCCAAGCCGTCCTCGCCACAGACCGAGGACCTGGTGCACGCCATCCGGGACGACGTCGCGTCCAAGGCCGACGCGGACGTCCTGGTCACCGGCACCACCGCGATGAACATCGACTTCTCGCAGAAGCTCGCGGACGCCCTCGTCCCGTACCTGGCCCTGGTGGTCGGCCTCGCCTTCCTCCTGCTGATCGTGGTGTTCCGCTCGATCCTCGTCCCGCTGAAGGCGGCCCTCGGCTTCCTGCTGTCGGTGCTCGCCGCGCTCGGAGCCGTCGTCGCGGTCTTCCAGTGGGGCTGGCTCGGCGGGGTGCTCGGCGTCGAGGAGACCGGACCGATCATGTCGATGATGCCGATCTTCATGGTCGGCGTGGTCTTCGGACTCGCGATGGACTACGAGGTCTTCCTCGTGACCCGCATGCGCGAGGCGTACGTCCACGGCGAGTCCCCGAGCCAGGCCGTCGTGACCGGGTTCAAGCACAGCGCCCGGGTGGTGGTCGCCGCCGCCGTGATCATGATGGCCGTCTTCGGAGGCTTCATCAGCTCCGGCGAGTCGATGATCAAGATGATCGGCTTCGGTCTCGCGATCGCCGTCTTCTTCGACGCGTTCGTCGTCCGCATGGCGATCGTCCCCGCGGTCCTGGCCCTGCTCGGCCGCCGCGCCTGGTGGCTGCCCAAGTGGCTGGACCGCGCGCTGCCCGACGTCGACGTCGAGGGCGAGGGACTGCGGGCCGGGAAGGACACGGATCCCGACGAGGACCGGGAACTGGTCCGCGTCTGACACTCGGCGGAAGAGCGGGACGAGCCGGTGAGGGGATCCCCCTCACCGGCTCTCGGTTGCCGTGGACCGGCCGAGATAGGTGACCGGCCCGGCGTCCGGTACGGCGATCTCGTGGAAGCCGAGACGGTCGTAGAAGGCACGGGCGGGCCTGTTGGCGGTCACCATGCACAGGTGCACGGCGGGCACGCCCCGCTCGTGCAGCGCGCGGAACAGGGTCGTCATGAGCGCCCGTCCGTACCCGCGCCCCTGCCACGCCGGCAGCAGGTCGATGTGCAAGTGGGCCGGGTAGTCGGCGACTTCGGGCACGACCATCCGCTCCGGGCGGTGCAGCAGCGCGACGATCTCCTCGTCCGGGGTGCGCGGCGGGCCGCTGGGCTCCGGATAGCGGTCGGCCACGAGGGGCAGCCACCGCTCGCGGTACTCCGCGACGAACCGGGGCGTGTCGGCGGTCCCCACGACATAGCCGACGGCCGCTCCCGTCCCGTCGTCCAGGACGAAGGCGAGTTCCGGTTCGAGATGGGCGTACGGCGCCGCGAAGGCCGCGGGGAAGACACCGGGGTCGGTGTAGTACGGCCGGCTGTCCCGGCCCTCGTGCGCGGTGCGGACGCAGATGTCGTCGACGGCGTCGCGGTCCAGGGGGCGGTAGGGGCGTATGACGGGAGTCGAGGTCATCGCAGCATCCTGCCCCACGGGAGGCGGGAACGGCCCCGCAAACCCGGTCGCGTGGCCCGTACACCCACCGCTAGCGTGGCGGGCATGACGACCGCCGACGCCGCCCACCCCCGTTTCGCCGAGGCCCTGCGGGAGCTGGGACTCGACGAACTGAACGAGAAGATCCGCCGGTTCCCGGACGCCACCCGTACCGCCGCCGAGGCGGCCGCAGCCGTCGGCTGTGAGCTGAGCCAGATCTGCAAGTCGCTGATCTTCGCGGCGGACGGGGTGCCGGTACTGGTGCTGATGGACGGCGCCTCCCGGGTCGACGTCGAACTCGTCCGGCGCGAACTCGGCGTCGACAAGGTCACCCGGGCCAGGGCCGACGTCGTTCGGGAGACCACCGGCTACGCCATCGGGGGCGTGCCGCCCTTCGGGCACCGGACACGGACCCGGGTGCTGGCCGACCGGTCGCTGCTCGGCCACGACCTGGTCTGGGCCGCCGCCGGCGATCCGCACGCCGTGTTCCCCATCGCGCCCAAGGACCTGGTGGCCCACGCGGGTGCCACCCTCGTGGACGTCCGCGAGCGCCAGGCGTGACGCCGCTCGTCACGGCGGCCGTACTCCTCGCCGCCGTCACGCACGCCAGTTGGAACGCCATCGCGCACCGGATCACCGACAAACTGGTCGCGTTCACGCTCATATCCGGCGGGGGAGTGCTCATCGGGCTGGCGATGATCCCGTTCACGGCGGCCCCGGCGGCCGGGGCCTGGCCGTACCTGCTCGCCTCGTCCGCCGTCCACGTCGCCTACTACGCCCTGCTGATGAAGTCCTTCCGGCTCGGGGACTTCGGGCAGGCCTATCCGATCGCGCGCGGCACCGCGCCCCTCGTGGTGACCGTGCTAGCCGCCCTGTTCGCGCACGAGGTGCCCGACGGATGGGCGGCCGCCGGAATCGCCCTGTCCTGCGCGGGACTCACCGGGGTCGCCCTGTGGGGCCTGCGCGGCCGCCGCCCCGACTGGGCGGCCATCGGGGCCGCGTTGGCGACCGGGCTGACCATCGCCGCGTACACCGTCGTCGACGGGCTCGGCGTGCGCGCCTCCGGCTCCTCCGCCGGGTACGTCGCCTGGCTGATGGCGGTGCAGGGCGTGGTGATCCCGGCGTACACCCTCTACCGGTGGCGCGGTGGATTCGCCGCCGCCCTGCGGCCGTTCGCCGGGCTGGGGCTCCTCGGGGCCGCCCTGTCCGTGGCCGCGTACGGGCTCGTCCTGTGGGCCCAGACCAGGGCGGAGCTCGCGCCGGTCGCCGCGCTGCGGGAGTCCTCGATCATCGTGGGCGCGGCCATCGGCGCGGTGTTCTTCAAGGAGCGGTTCGGGGCGCCGAGGATCGCGGCGGCCGGGCTGCTCGTGGTGGGCATCGGGCTGATGCTGCACGCCGGTTAGCCGTCTCTCCCCGGCCATTTTCCCAAGCGCGTCCCAAGTCCTGCCCAACGCCGGCTCTTCGTTTGCCCTGCTTGCCCATGCCTTGACGGTCCGTTCCACGGGCGTTCAGCCAGCCGTCCGTGGCGGGGGTGTGTGCCGTCCCTAGGGTCCCTGCGGACTTCGGAAGAAGGGGACCCATGGACACGCTCCACGCAGTCCGGGCCCGCGGGATCACCAAGTGCTTCGGTGACGTCGTGGCGCTCGACGGCGTCGACCTCGATGTGACGCACGGTCAGATCCATGGCCTGGTGGGGCCGAACGGTGCCGGAAAGACCACCCTGCTCGGGCTCCTGCTGGGCCTCGCCGTCGCCGACGCGGGCCGCCTGGAGATTCTGGGAACGCCGGTCGGGCGGGCGTTCACCGCTCCGGACGGGGTCTCCGGGTTCGTGGACGGGCCGGGTCTGTACCCCTCGCTCACCGCCCGGCAGAACCTGGCCGCGCTGGCCGGACTCCGCGGCCGGGACGCCCGTACCGTCGGCGTCGACGAGGTGCTCGACCAGGTCGGGCTCACCGACGTCGCCGACGACAAGGCGCGCGGGTTCTCCCTCGGCATGCGCCAGCGGCTCGGGCTCGCCGCCGCGTTGCTGGCCCGGCCGCGGCTGCTGGTCCTCGACGAACCGTCCAACGGCCTCGACCCGGCCGGGAAACGGCATGTGCACGGTGTGCTGAACCGGCTCGCCGCGGACGGCACGAGCGTCGTGGTCTCCAGCCACCGCATGGACGACCTGGAGGCGATGTGCTCCGAGGTCACCATCCTGGCCGTGGGACGGGTCGTGTTCTCGGGCCCGCTCGGCAAACTGGCCGCCGAGAGCCGTGAACTCGACTACCGGGTACGGACGTCCGACCCGCAGGCGGCTCGGCGGCTGGCCGAGGGCACGGACGGGATCCGGGTCGTCGACGGCGGCACGCGGCAGGACACCGGACCGCTCGTCGTGCGCGGGCTGGTCCCCGCCCTCGACGACCTGGTGGCGCGGCTCGTGACGGCGGGCGTCGCGGTGCGTGAACTGGCGTCCGTGGTCTCGCCCTTGGAGGCCGCGTTCCTGGCCCTGACCGAGGACGGGGGCACGAGCCGATGACCACCACCACCGTCCCCGCGGCCACCGCACC
>NZ_LJBR01000401.1 GCF_001282115.1 Streptomyces sp. NRRL B-24085
GCGAACGCGATCCGGGTGCCGTCCGGCGACCAGGCGGGGCCGCGGTCGTCCCAGGGGCCGTCGGTGAGTTGACGTACCTCGCCGCCGTCGGGCCGCAGCGTCCACAGGTGGAAGCCGCCGCCGCGGTAGGCGCACACCACGAGGCGGCTGCCGTCGGGCGAGAACTGCGGTCGGGTGGGTTCGAGGCCGGGCGGGGTGAGCGGGACCGCGGCGCCGCCGGTGCGCGGGATCGACCAGAGCAGGTTCTGCACTTCGGCGATCAGCCGGTCGCCGGCCGGGGAGAGCGTCGCGGAACCGCCGGTGGCGGCAGTCAGGGTGAGCGTGGCCGGGCGGGAGGCAGCGGCCGAGGCGGTCGGGCCGGCGGCCGCTACGGCGCCGGCGGTGACACCGGCGGCCTGGAGGAATCTGCGGCGGGAGAGCGGGCCGGGCCAGTAAGTGTCGGGTGTGCCGTGGACGTCCAAGGGAGCCTCCAGTGCGCGCGGGTGGGGTGCCGGACGACAGGGGCCCTTCCCCGCGGGGACCGGCCCTGCGCCCGGACGCCGGGTCCGGGGGCGGTTTTTCGCCCCCGGACATCAACCCGTCAGCTCACAGTCCGTCACGCACCATCGCGGCGACGATCCGCACGTGGCGGTCGGCCGCCGTACCGGAGAACTCGTTCTCGTAGTTCA
The DNA here is from genome assembly GCF_001282115.1 of Streptomyces sp. NRRL B-24085. GTDB lineage: Bacteria > Actinomycetota > Actinomycetes > Streptomycetales > Streptomycetaceae > Streptomyces. Next base: position 669 of record NZ_LJBR01000401.1, read on the forward strand.
GGCCGTAGGGCCAGAAGTGCCCGCCGCCGGTGGACAACTTGGCCGAGGAACCGTCGTACTGACGGACCAGGGCACCGGCCTGGGCGCCGGTCCAGGTGCCGCTGCCGCCCAGGGAGGACCAGCCCTGGCCGGTGCTCACGCCGATGGTGTGGGCGATCTCGTGCAGAGCGGTCCGCTCGGTCATGCAGCTGCGGTCGGCGCCGAAGCGGACCCGCTCCAGGGTCCAGGTGATGGTGGACCGGGCTGACGCTGCCCCAGCGCCCGGATCAGCGCACGAGACAGGGACGTTTGGCGTCGAAGGTCCAGTCCTCGACCAGGTACCGCATTCCCACGGCGTCGTCCCGCCCCGACGAGGCGACCTTCTCGTGCAGTTCCTGCGCCGCGAGCAGCCGGTCCATGTCCAGTCGGACCCCGAGGCCGGGCGCGTCCGGGACGGCGACCTCGCCGCCGACGATCCGCTGCGGTTCGACGGTGAGCCGTTCCATGCCCTCCTGCCAGATCCAGTGGGTGTCGAGGGCGTTGTACTCGCCGGGGGCGGCGGCACCGCAGTGGGTCATCATCGCCAGCGAGATGTCGAAGTGGTTGTTGGAGTGGCAGCCCCACGTCAAGCCCATGGCGTGGCACAACTGGGCGACCCGTACCGATCCCTGCATGGTCCAGAAGTGCGGGTCGGCGAGCGGGATCGACACCGACTGAAGGGCGAGCGCGTGGGTCAACTGCCGCCAGTCCGTGGCGATCATGTTGGTCGCGGTGGGCAGCCCGGTGGCACGGCGGAACTCGGCGAGGATCTCCCGGCCCGAGTAACCGCCTTCCGCACCGCAGGGATCCTCGGCGTAGGCGAGCGTGCCGACGAGCGGACGGCACAGCTCGACCGCCTCGCGCAGGGACCATGCGCCGTTCGGGTCGAGGGTGATCCGCGCGTCGGGGAACCGTTCCTTGAGGGCGCGTACGGCCTCCACCTCCTCGCTGCCCGCCAGGACACCGCCCTTCAGCTTGAAGTCACGGAAGCCGTAGTGGTCGTAGGTGGCCTCGGCCTGCCGGACGATCGCCTCCGGGGTCAGCGCCTCCTCGCGCCGAACGCGGTACCACTCGACGTCCGCGCCGGGTTCACGGACGTAGTCGAGGTCGGTGCGGTCCGGGTCGCCGACGTAGAAGAGATAGCCCAGGACCCTTACGGCGGCGCGCTGTTGGCCGTCGCCCAGCAGGGCGGCGACGGGGACGTCGAGGTGCTGGCCGAGCAGGTCCAGCAGCGCCGACTCGACGGCGGTGACCGCGTGCACGGTGGTGCGGAGATCGAAGGTCTGGGCGCCGCGGCCGCCCGAGTCGCGGTCGGCGAAGGTGTCGTGGATCGCCCGCAGCACCCGCTTGTAGTCGCCGACGCGGGCGCCGACGACCAGGTTCTCGGCGTCGCGCAGGGTCTGGGTGATGCGGTCGCCGCCCGGCACCTCACCGAGGCCGGTGCGTCCCTCGGAGTCCTCCAGGACGACGACGTTGCGGGTGAAGAAGGGGGCGTGGGCGCCGGAGAGGTTGAGGAGCATGGAGTCCCGGCCGGCCACCGGGTGGACGGAGAACTTCGTGACGACGGGCTGGCTCATTGCGGGGCGGTGTCCTTCCGGTGGGTCTGGGGGAGGTCAGAGCGGAGGGCGTCGGACGCAGGGGGCGGCAGGCACAGACGCCGAGGACGGCAGGCGTGTACGGAGGTCAGACCTCGCGGACGTGGGATCGCGGACTCGGACTTTGCGCACGTCGGACACCGGAGACGCCGGACAGCGAGGACGCCGTACATCGCGGACGTCAGACATTGAGGGCGTCCAGCACCTGTTCCAGGACCAGTACACCGCCGAGGCCCAGGATCGCGAGGACGGTGGTGTAGGTGGTACGCGCCTTGATCGCGTCGATGACGGACAGGTTGAAGTACTCCTTGAACATCCAGAATCCCGGGTCGTTGACGTGCGAGAACGCGATCGACCCGCAGGAGACGGCGAGCACCATGACCTCGGCGTGGACACCACCGCCCGCGAGCAGCGGCAGGGCCACGCCGGAGGCGGTGACGACGGCGACGGTCGCGGAGCCGAGGGCGATGCGCAGGATGGCCGCGATCAGCCAGGCCAGGATGACCGGGGAGACGGACCAGCCGTCGGTCGCGTCCTTGATGTAGTCGGATATGCCGCCCTCGACCAGGACGTTCTTGAAGGCGCCGCCCGCCCCGATGACCAGCAGGATCATCGCCATCGCCTGGGCGGCCTCCTTGCACGAGGTGCTGACCTCCGCGAGGCTGCGCCCCATCCGCGGCCCGAACACCCACACGGCGACGAGCAGGGTGAGCAGCAGGGCGATGGGCGCGGAGCCGATGAACGCGACGAAGTGCAGTCCGGCGCTGTCCCCCGAGGTGGCGAGGTCGGTCACCGCGGCACCGGCGATCAGCACGACGGGCAGCAGGGCCACCGCCAGCGACCAGCCCATGCCGGGCATGTCCTCCTCCTCGAAAACCCGCTCGCTGACCAGCCCTTTGGGGATCTCGGGGTTCATCCGCCGGATGAACGGCAGCCGCGGCCACAGCAGCGCGATGAACGCGCCGACCGGGACGGCGATGAACAGGCCGTAGAACAGGGTGAGTCCGACGGAGGCGTGGAAAGTGGCCGCGACGGCCGTGGGGCCCGGGTGGGGAGGCAGGAAGCTGTGCATGGTGGACAGGGCGATCGACATCGGCAGACCCACCCAGAGCAGGTTGGCCCGCGTGACCCGGACGAGGGTGAAGGCGACCGGCACGATGATGACGAAGGCCACCTCGTAGAACATGGTCACGCCGATCAGCATCGCGGAGAGCACCATGGCGACCTGCACCCAGCGCGGACCGCACACGTCGAGGAGCCGGCCGGCGATCCGTTGGGCGGCGCCGGAGTCCCCCATCACCCGGCCCACCATGGCGCCGAGCCCGATGGTGAGCATGGTGTCGCCGATCTGGTCCCCGATCCCCTCGGAGAGGACGTCCGGGATGTCCTCCAGGCCGATGCCCTGGACCAGGGCGACCCCCACGGCGACCAGGAGGAGGGCGGCGAAGCCGTTCAGTCTCAGCTTCGTCATCAGAAAGAGCAGGACGAGGACGCTGATCCCGACCACGACGAGCGGCATGTGTCAGTTCTCCCTTGAACTGGCGGTCCGATGAGGCGAGTTCACCGGAGCACCCGGTAAGCCACCGGGGAGTCACTCGGTTGAACGCTATCCTCATACGAAAACATCGTCTACATATGAGGACGGAGGCTAGATGGATGGATCACCGACGGTCAATGGGTCAGCGGGAATCGCCTTGCGATCGCCCCATGTCGCAGCCCGGCGCACACCCGAGCACAAGTCGGCGGTCCGCACCGTGGCGGTGCTCGAACCGCTCGCCGCACAGCGATGGCGACTTGCCGCACCGACGGCGGCGGGGGGCTCGGGCTCCTCTTCATCGCCCACAACCCCCACCGCGCCCACGTGGTCGACGACCACTTCGGCGTGCTGCGCCCGGGCACCAGGAAACCGTCCGCCGCCCGCGACCCGATCACCCAGTCGGAACTCGAAGGCGAAGCGAGAGGGAGAGATGAACCAGCAGGTGAGCCCCCGACCGCTCTCCCCAGCCCAGCAGGGGGTGTCCAGGGCCGCATCCTGGCCTGGGACACCCAGGACCTCCGCCCGCCCTACTCCCCCGCCGGCGGAACCCCCCGGCTCCTCCTGACGAGTCGAAGCCCGGCGACGATCCGGTACACGCCGTACGCCAAGGGGCCCCACACCACGGCGTAGACGCCCCCGGCCTGGACCTGCCCGAACGTGACGACGGCGACGAGCAGGCCCCCGATGCACCAGGCCGCGCCGAACTCGATCGAGCGCCTGCCCCTCGTCTCCTCTGCGGCCCGTTGCTCCGGGCACACGCCACTCTGCACGGCGGACGAACTCCCGCGCGGCCGTGCACCGTTGTACGTCAATCCGGTTCCCGAGTCGATGGTGCCCGGGCCGGTCGGACGGTCCCCCGCGCCATCCGACCGGCCGTCGGTTGTGCCAGCGGGACGCTATCGGCCCGCCACTGGTGCCGTCTTGGAAGAATCTGCACTCCCGGAGAGGGCCACCGCCCCCTCCACCCGGCGCGAGGCCACCATCCGTCCGGGCGTGGTCCCGGCGATGGCCCGGAACTCCCGGTTGAGATGGGCCTGGTCGTAGAACCCGCAGGCCATGGAGATCTCGGCAAGGCTCGCCGCCCCGCGCCCCAGCAGCGCCACGGCGTGACGGAAGCGCAGCACCCGGGCGGACGCCTTGGGGGTGAGCCCGACCTGCTGGGTGAACCGGCGGGTCAAGTACCCCTGGCTCCAGCCCACTTCATCGGCGATCCGAGCGATCGGGATCGCGCCCGCGCTGCCGGCGAGCAGGTGCCAGGCGTGTCCCACCTCGGGCGCGGGCCGCGGGCCGTGTTCGAGCCGGGCGAGCAGCGCCGCGTCGAGCAGGTCGAACCTGGCGGCCCAGTCCGGTGTGGCCGCCATCCGCTCCACCAGCACGCCGGCGTCGGGCCCCAGGACGTCCCGGATCTCGACGGTCAGGTTCGTCAGCTCGCTCATCGGCATGCCGAACAGCCGGTACGCGCCCAGGGGCGTGAACTCCACCCGGATCGCCTCCTGGCCACCGGGGTGCGTACAGATCGCGGGCCGGTCCTCCAGCCCCACCACCAGCGACCCGATGCTCCCGCTTCCCCCGCCCCGCACACCCAGCCGCCGCACCTGCGTGAACGGCTCCGCGAGGCTGATCAACAAGGTCGCGCGCCCGGTCGGCACCAGCCGGGCCTCGTACGGTGTGGCCACCGCCTCCCAGTAGCCGACGTAGCTGCGCAAGTACGGCCGCAACCCCGGATGCCAGGGCCTGGTCACCCGCCACAACCCACCGAGCCGTGCGACCTCGACCGCACCGACGACACCGATCTCCCCCACCGTCCCCGCGCGCGTCCTCGCCCCCGCCGTGCCGTCACGTGCGCCGAGAACCACTTGATGCGCTCCTTCCACCCCGAGGAACCGAAGGAACCGGAGCAGCTGACGGAATCAACGCCAACCGCCCGACGGTTCCATCACCTCAAGCATCCAACGCCCCCGCCCCCGACTCACGAGTAACCGGGTGAAGTTGACATGCAGAAGCGTGCAGATCCGATGGCGACGCCCCTGGCGCCCCTCCACCGCTCACCCGAACACCCTTGCCCACAATCGAGCGCGCGCCTACGCTGATTTTGTGCCGCTAATAAACAAAACGCGAACACGTATCGCCGGGCCGGACAACTCCCTCACCCGACTCCGTATCGTCCTCACCGTCTTCTTCGCCCTCGACGGCTTCGTCTTCGCCGGGTGGGTCGTCCGTATTCCCGCGATCAAGGAGCAGACCGGCGCCTCCGCCAGCGCCCTCGGTCTCGCTCTCCTCGGTGTCTCGGCCGGCGCGGTGATCACCATGATGCTCACGGGACGGCTGTGCCGCCGCTACGGCACCCACCGGGTCACCGTCGTCTGCGCCGTCCTGCTCTCCCTGAGCGTCGCCCTGCCTCCGCTCACCCACTCCGCGCCCGCCCTCGGTGCCGTACTGCTGGTCTTCGGGGCCGCGTACGGCAGCATCAACGTCGCGTTCAACAGTGCCGCCGTCGATCTCGTGGGCGCGCTGCGGCGGCCGATCATGCCGAGCTTCCACGCGGCCTTCAGCCTGGGCGGCATGCTCGGTGCCGGGCTCGGCGGGCTGGTCGCCGGGGCCCTGTCGCCCACACAGCACCTCCTCGGGCTCACCGTGACCGGTCTGCTCGTCACCGCCGTCGCGGGCCGGACCCTGCTGCGCATCCAGCCCCCGGCCCCCACCGAGGACACACCGCGC
>NZ_LJBR01000402.1 GCF_001282115.1 Streptomyces sp. NRRL B-24085
CGGCACCGCCGCCCCGGCCCCGCACGCCCCGCACCCGCACCCGCCGCCGCCCTCGTAGGTGAGGTCGTCGGTGTCGGGCGGCAGCGCCTCCGCCGCACGGTCGGCGGCGTCGGGGCCCGGGGTGTCGAACAGGGCGTCCAGCAGCGGCCGTACGAGACGGCCGACGGAGTACCCGTCACAGATCGCGGGGTGCACGGTGAGGCGGAAGAGCGTCGTGCCGGCCGGTCCGGGTGCGGCCCGCAGCCGCCACAGCCGCTCCCCCGCCGCCCCGTCGTCCTGGCCCGGCGGCGTCCCCTGCCGGAAGCACAGCCCTCCGTCCGCGCCGTCGATCCGCAGCGACAGCAGCGGCAGCCGGCCGAGCCACCGCCGTACGGCCCGCTCCACCCGCTCCGGTGCGAACGTGCCCCGTACGGTGAACGAGGTGGTGAGCCGCCCGCTCCCGCGCGTGAGGGCGTGGGTGTAGGCGAAGGTGGCCTCCGTGGCGCTGAGCCGGCGCTCCCCCTCGCCCCCGTTCACGCTCCCTCGCAGCGCACGGTGTTGGACAGGGTCACCCCGTGGCTCGCGAAGTCCAGGGTGACGCGGTCGCGGTCGGCGATGCGGAAGCCGTCGTGGAAGCTGCTGCGGTCGGCGCCGAGGTAGACGTAGTGCACCCGGCCGGGGACGCTCAGGGCGTCGTAGGAGAACAGCTCGGACATGATGTCGTCGAGGCCGTAGTGCAGGGCCTTGGTGCCGGTGGTGAACTCGCCCCGCCAGCACGGCTCGCCGTCCCGCTCGATCGTCACCTGCCCGGTGACGTGCCGCGGGGGTTCGCCCAGGAACAGCCAGGGCGCCACGGCCGCGTCGCAGAGTTTGGCGTAGGACAGGTGGCCCCGGTGGCGCCGGAAGCGGCCGATGTCGGTGAGGTCGTTGCCGAAGGTGTAGCCCACGTACCGGGGCCGGCCCGCCGCGTCGGTGACGTGGACGAGGACGACCTCCGCCTCCTCGGTCAGCGCGACGGACCCGTCCGGGGCGCGCAGGTCCTGGCCGGGCAGTTTCAGCACGTCACCGAGGCCCTTGAGGAACCAGTTCGGCTGGGCCGGGGTGTCCGCGTCCACCTTGACGTTGTGGGTCTGCATGAAGCCGCCGACCATCGCGCCGCCGGGGTGGTCGGGCAGCAGCGGCGGCCGGAGGGTCACCTCCCCGGCGGGGACGGTCACCGCCTCGGCGTCGGCGAGGTCGTCACCGGCGAGCAGCAGGTCCGCCAGGCTCCGGTCGCCGAGCGGTACGAGGCGCAGCGGCTCGCCCTCGCGGGGCAGGCCGAGTCCGATGTGGCGGCGGCCCTGATAGGTGCATTCGAACAGCACGGTCATGGGAGTTCCTGCCTTTCCGGCATGAGAGGAAGCGTTCCGGCACGAGGGGAAGCGGTCACGGCTCGCGGTCAGAGGTCCCGTACCGCCCAGCGCTCGGCGTGCCGGGCGAGGTCCATGCCCCAGCCGGTGCCGTCCGCGGGACGCAGGGTGTTGGTGTCCCGGTCGACGGCCGGGGGCGGGGCGACGATCATCCGCGGGAAGAAGCGGTCGGACTGCCCGGCCTCGACGGTGAGCGCGTCCGGGTGGGCGAAGGCCAGGGCCCGGCCCGCGTTGATGAGGGGGCCGACCTCGGCGACCTGGACGCCGAACTGGAAGCGGATCCCGTTCTCCCGGGCGTACGCGACGAGCCCGGCGGCCGGCAGCGGTCCCCCGTTCTTGGAGACGCGGATGTTGAACGCGTCGCAGGCCCCGGACTCGACCGCCTTGCGGGCGTCCCGGGCCGTGCACACCGACTCGTCCAGCATGACCCGCACCCCGCCGTCCCGGCGCAGCACGCGCAGTGCCTCCCAGGAGCCCTTGGGCAGCGGCTCCTCCACGTAGTCGACGCCCGCCTCGCGCAGTCGGTGGGCGTGTCCGACCGCGTTCGCCGGGGTCCAGCTCATGTTGGCGTCGACCATGACGGGGACGTCGTCGCCGAGCTTGTCGCGCAGGGTGCGTACGGTCCGGGCGTCGTGCTCGACGTCGTCCGAGGCCTTGATCTTCACGAAGTGGAAGGGGCCGCGGGTGGCGAGGAACTCCTCGGCGTCCAGGCTGAGATCGAGCACCTGGGAGACGGGAAGACTCGGCGGGGACCCCGCCCCGGCGGCCGGTCCGGGCGGCAGCAGGTCCCGAGCGCCCGCCCCCAGCCTGCGGCCCAGCCAGTCCAGGACCGCGGTCTCCAGCAGACAGAGCAGGTTGTTGCCCCCGTCGACACCGAAGACGCGGGCGAAGCCGTCCCGGTGCAGCAACTCCAGTGTTTCCTCGGGCGGATGCCCGGTCAGCCGGGCGAACAGGGCGTCGCGATCGGTCTGTTCCAGCGCGCCGCGCACGCTCGCGGTGGTCTCGCCGGTGACGTAGGAGCGCGGCGCGCACTCCCCGAGGCCCGTCACTCCCCCGGCCGTGAGGCTCAGGACCAGGCTGTCGGAGGTGCGGCGGCGGGCGGCGGGATGGTCGAACGGCGTCCGCATCGGCAGTTCGACGTGGTACAGCCGGGCCCGCCCGGCCTCAGACGCCACGGTTCACCCCCTGGAGCAGGGTGTACGTCGACGTCCAGTCGACCAGGTCGTCGCTGACGTCGGTGTAGAAGAGGTAGTGCCGGTCGGTGGGGAACCGCATGAGCGCGCCCCGCCCGGCCACCAGGTCCTGGAAGACGGACTGGGCGGCGTCGAGGTCCACGATCGGGTCGGTGATCCCGGAGACGAAGGTGGCGGCGGGCACCGGCGCGGTGGTGGGCCCGCCGGCCAGATAGCGCCGCTCCAGGTCGAGCAGCACGGCCCGCGACCGCCGCGTCAACTGCCGTACGGCCAGGTCGTCGTGGTCGATGAAGTGCTGGTACTTGACCTCGTCGGTGAAGTCCGCGGCCCGCAGCCCCGCGTCCCACAACTGCTCGCTGCGGTCGGCCGCGATCGCCTCCCGGGTGTCCGCGTCGAGGGTGGCGTGCATCCGGCCGAGCCAGGAGGAGCAGAACACGGCCGCGTCGTACGGGGTGGTGAACCCCTCGTGGCACATCAGGGCCGCCATGAAGGAGCCGCCGAGGCAGTGCCCGAACAGGGACAGGGGTACGGTGTCGCCGATCATCGCCCGGACGAACGCGACGGCCTGCGCGTAGTCGCCGAGGACGGTGTCGGCGTCGGGTATCCCGCCCCGCGGGCCGGGGCTGATGCCGCTGCCGCGCCGGTCGAGGACGAAGAACGCGATGTCGTTGTCGGCGAAGCGCGGGCCCACTTCCCACAGCCACCCGGCGTGGCTCTGGAGTCCGTGGAAGTAGAAGACGGCTCCCTTGATCCGCTCGGGCCGCCACACGTGCAGGGCGAGCCGTGTGTCGCCGCACGGCACGTCGATGATCTCGCGGCGGATGTTCTGCGGGGGCCTGATGGTCTCGATCACGGTGAACTCTCCTCAAGTGGAAGGGCGGTCGGGGCCGTTCAGTCGGTGACGAGGGCGCCGACGAAGTCGACGTCCTGCTGGAAGGGCTTGTACTTGTACTGGGTGGCGTTGCCCTGCTGCCGCCGGGACTCGACGTACGCGGCGATCGCGCCCTGCGCCACGGTGCGCACCCGCAGTCCGGCGAGGCGTCCGCTGTCCCGCTTCGAGGCGTACTCGATGTTGATGACGGACAGCTCGCGGTCGATCGCGCCGGACAGTTCCCGGTCCAACTCCGCGGCGGGCTCGGGCACTTCGACGACGACCGTGTAGGAGGGCAGCTCGTCCCAGCGCGGGCCGCACATGTACAGCCCGGTCTCCAGGCCGCTCGCCGCGAGGCCCTGGCGGATGGCCTGGGTGACCTGGCCCTCGGTGATCTTCTCGCCGGTGAAGGAGTGGAAGACGCCGTCGCGGTGGGTGAAGTGGATCCAGGGCGTGCCGTCCACGATCCGGTCGACGCGGTAGATGTCCCCGGTCCACAGGCGGTACAGGCCGTTCCCCTGAGACATGATCAGGTGGTAGTCGCGGCCCGCCTCCACCTCGTCGTACAGCAGCGTCCCGACCTTCTCGCCGGCGTCGAGGAGCGCGCCCAGCGGCACGTCGGCGGGGACGAACTCGAAGTACGCCTGGCTGACGGCGAGCGGCTGGCTCTCCAGGGTGTCGTCCACGGGGACGGTGGTGACGCCCTCGGTCCCGCAGCTCATGAAGGGCAGCTTGGCGACGCCGGGCAGGACGGCGTCCAGCCGCGGCCGGTACAGCTCGGCGGACGCCGACAGCCAGCAGCTGTACAGGGTCAGGGACGGCCAGACGTCGACCAGGCTGAAGTCGTCCTTCGCCAGCACGCCTTCGAGGTGTGCGGCGGCCCGCTCGTCGGGATCGGTCCAGGGCCTGCCGTGCAGCGTGCCCGCGCGCAGGTCGCGCACCAGCTCGGCGCCGTGCTCCGCGATCAGGTCGCGCAGCGAGACCAGGGTGCTGGGGTTGATGGCCGAGATGTAGTGCAGGTCCTTGCCCACGAGGTTGCGCACCCGGTGGTACATCCGCCCGGCGTGACTGGTGGGCGCGTCGGGGCCGAACCAGGGGGACTCGTACCACGGCGGGTTCCAGTCCCGGCTGTTGAGCTGCGGGTGCCGGTTGCTGATGGCCTGGTGCTCGACCCCGTGCACGAAGTCGAAGACGTCCTCGCGGACGGTCTGGGTGTCCAGGGTGGCCCAGGGGTGCGCGAGGATCTCGGGGTGGAGCTCCAGGCAGGTGCCCCACATGGCCTTCATCGCGGGGATCCGGTACGTCAGCAGCCAGTGCAGCGTGTACGGGACCCGCTTGGGGGTGCCGGTCGTGCCGCTGGTCTTGAGCCAGCGCAGCACCGGGCTGCACGAGAGGATGCCGCCCTTGGTGCGGGTCTCGCGGTCGATCTCCTCGGCGAAGTCGTTGTAGCGCATGACCGGCAGGACCGACCGGAAGCGGGCCGGGTCGGCGGCGATCACGTCGTACCCCTTCTCCTTCCAGTGCAGCGAGGCGGCGCCGATGTCGATGAGGTCGTCGAGGACCCGGGCCTGGGCGCCGGCCGGGTCCTTCAGGTCGGCGAGCAGGTTCTGCCGGGCCCGCAGGCACTCGTCGACGAAGGGGTCGCGCCGGGTCTGCCAGTGCTGCTGCCAGGGGGACGTCTGCGCGAGCTGGGGGGTCTGGGCTGTGTCCACTGCTGTCTCTCCTCGGGAAAACCGTGCCGACGGCCCGTTTTCGGGCATGGGTCGGCACCGCGCGGCGGTGGCCGGACGGTGGGGTGGCGGATGGATCAGGTGTGGTGCTGGTGCGGAGGACCGTCGGTCAGGCGTCGTGCGCCGGGGCGGTCTCACCGGCCACGAGGGCGGCCAGTTCGTTCAGGTCGTACAGGGCCTGACGGCGTGTCCCGTAACGGGTGAGCTTGCCGCGACGGGCCCACTGGCGGATCGTGCCCTCGCGGACGTCGAGGGCGAGTGCCGCGAGCGAGGTGGGGACGCGTCTGCCGGGGGCGGGGTGCGCGCTGTTCATGCCGTCTCCTTGGCCTCGGACATCGACTGGCGGCGGTTCAGCAGGAGCCACTGGCGTGGCGTCAGGACGTGCCCGGCGCCGCACATCGGGCCGCGCAGCACCAGGTCCTCGCCGCCCCGCTCGGGCAGCGTCACCTCGGCCTCGCAGCCCGGTTCGACGCAGGTGCCGAGCGGGACAAGGCCGGGCCTGGGCGGGGCGACCACGAGCCGCAGAGTGGTGGCCACGCGGGCGATCCCGTCGGCCGCCGGGCCCGCGGCGGGGTGGGCGGCCAGCAGGCCGACGTGCCGGCCGAGGAAGGCGGCCAGCGCGGGCACGGTGCGCTCCGGCGGCTGCCCGTCCCCGGTCGAGTCCAGCACCAGCCGGGCCCAGGAGGCCAGTTGGACGACGGCGTCGTGCCGGGCCTCCAGCGCCGCGTCGCTCACGGGCGGCGGGTCCGGGCGGTGGCCGGTGACCCGGGCGAGGCCGCCCTGCCGGGCGGGGAGCACCAGGTGCTGCTCGCTGTCGTGGTGGAGTGCGGGCAGGGCGGCCAGATCGGCGGCCAGGGCACGCGTGCAGGGTCCGCAGAGCCGGGCGCCCGGTTCGGCGGGCCTGCGCCGCAGGACTCCGGAGCGGGCCGCGCGGTGACAGCGGTTCGACGCGCACTGCGCCGGGAGGGAGCGTCGGGACGTCGGGGCGGCCATGGTCGCCTCACCTTCGGGGAGTTCCGGCCCGGAAGCCGGAGGGAAACGGGATGAAAAGAGGACGAACAGGAGAACCCGGGCAACAAAAAAGCGCCGCTCGATGGCGGCGCTACGGCACTGCGAGGACTCCTGGAAGAAGGCAGACTGCCTCGCGAAAGAGTGTTACACGGCTGCTGCGACGGGCGCAAGGGGCTGGAGGAAGAGATGCGGCGGGGGAGAACGAGGACGGCAGGTGCCGTCCCCGCCGTCGCGGGGCACATGTCAGCGGGGCGCCGGCACACCGAGCACCCGGTCGCGCAGGACGGGGAACTCGGCCCGGGTCTTCGCGACGAGCGCCGGATCGAGGTCGACGACGAGCGTCTCCTCGCCGGGCCCGGCCTCGGCCACGACCTCGCCCCACGGGTCGACGACCACGCTGTGGCCGGCCTGCTCCACACCGGCGTGCGTGCCGGCCGTACCGCAGGCCACGACGTACGCCTGTGACTCCACGGCGCGGGCGCGGGCCAGCAGCGACCAGTGGGCGCGGCGGGCGGCGGGCCAGCCGGCCGGGACGAGGAGGAGTTCGGCGCCCGCGTCCACCAGCAGCCGGAACTGCTCGGGGAAGCGCAGGTCGTAGCAGGTGGCGAGGCCCGCCGTCAGTCCCGCGGTGGCGTCGCCGTCGAGCACGGCGGTGACGGTCTCGCCGCCCCGGGCCAGCAGGGCGGCCTCTCCCTGGTCGAAGCCGAAGCGGTGGATCTTGCGGTACGCGCGGGAGAGCCGGCCGTCGGGGCCGAACAGCAGGGAGGTGTTGTACAGCTCGTCCGCCGGGCCGCGTTCGATGACGGAACCGGCGTGCAGCCACACCCGTGCCGCGGCCGCGGCCGCGCCCATCTCCCGGGCGGTGGGGCCGTCCAGCGGCTCGGCGTGCCCGGCGAACGCGTCGAAGGCGAACGCCCCGACCGTCCACAGTTCGGGCAGCACGACCAGGTCGCTGGTGTGCTGGCGGCGGACCAGGTCGGACACGCGGGCGCGCCGCTCGTCGGCCGGTTCGTCGGGGCGTACGGCGATCTGGAGGACTGAGGCGCGCACGGGGTCTCCGTTTCGTGGTGAGTGGCCGTCAGGCACGGGGGCGTGGGTCAGCGCAGGTGGGAGGCGCCGTTGACGTCGAGCACGGCGCCGCTGCACCACTCGGCCCGGGCGCTGCTCAGCCAGGCCACCGCGGCCGCGATGTCCGAGGGCACGGCGATCCTGCCGAGCGGGCTCTGACTGCGCACCTCCTCCTCGACGGCTCCGACGAGCACGGGTTCGGTGAGGTCGGTGCGGACGAAGCCCGGTGCCACGGCGGTCACCGCGATGCCGAGCGGTCCCAGGGACTGGGCGAGCGACTGGGTCAGCGCGTGCAGGGCGGCCTTGGCCGCCCCGTAGGCGGGGGCGTCGGGTTCGCCCCGGTAGGCGCCGCGCGAGCCGACGTTGACGACGCAGGCGCCCTGCGGGCCCTGGAGGCGGTGCCGCAGATGGTCGACCAGGCACCAGATCAGGTCGGCGGGGCCGAGCAGGTTGACGTCGACCAGGCGCCGCCAGTCGGCCTGCCAGTCCTCGTACGGGGTGGTGGCGACGGGCTGCTCGGCGTACACGCCCGCGTTGTTGACGAGCACGTCGACCGTGCCGAGCCCGGCGACCGCGGCGTCGATGATCTCCCGGGCCGCGCCGGGGGCACCGATGTCACCGGTGACCAGGACGTGTCCGGTACCGGGGAGGGCGTCGAGCACGTCCCTCGCGGCCGCGGAGTCGGCACGGCAGTGCACGGCCACGCGGTGCCCCGCGGCGGCGAGTTCGGTGGCGACGGCGGCCCCGATGCCCCGGGAGCCACCGGTGACGAGCGCACAGCGTCGAGTCATGGATCGAGCCTTTTCGTGGAGGGACAGGGGGGGGATCAGGGGGCGCGGGTTCAGGCCGGGTCGCGGAAGGGCGAGCGCGAGGCGCCCGCCGGACACTCGTCGGC
>NZ_LJBR01000403.1 GCF_001282115.1 Streptomyces sp. NRRL B-24085
GCCGATCCCCGTCCGCCGACGGGCGGGGCCGCCGGGGGTGAGGGCCGGCTCTTCGACGCGGGTGCCGACTCCCGCGGCTCGGTGAGCGAGTCGTCCGGCACGTCCGGCTCACCGGGCACGTCCGGCCCACCCGGCACGTCCGGTCCGCCGGAAGGCTCCGGCTCGGGGGCACCGCCCGGCTCGGGGGCACCGCCCGGTCCGTCCGGCCCGCTCGGGGCGCCCGGTCGCCGCCGGGCGTCCGAGCCTCCGTCGTACGCGTCCATTCCGCCCCGTTCCCGATTCCGGTCCGTCCACCGCCGCCCGGCCGCGGAAGGCGGCGGCGCCCCGTGGCCGGCGCCCGCACCCGCCTCGCCGCCGCGGTGGCTGCACGGCACGGTACTCAGCCCCGACCGCCCCGCACAGCCCCTTCCGAACGGCCCGGCCGTGGCCGTTCTCACTACGGCCTCGGTTTTCCACAGGCTGCCGTGTGGGTTTTCCACAGCGGTTGACACCTTACGGCGCCCGGCACACCATGGAATCGCACGAACCGAACGATCGGTCGGGAGCAGGTTCCGGCGGAGCCCAGGTCGAGGGGGCCTCATGGCGACAGCAGCCGCGCAACAGACGGCGAGCACACAGACGTACGGCGCTGCGGGCGCCGTCGGCGACACCACCGCGTACCAGAGGGTCTTCGACGCCGCGGTGGCCGCCGACGAGCGGATCGAGCCGCGTGACTGGATGCCCGACGCCTATCGCGCGACCCTGGTGCGCCAGATCGCGCAGCACGCCCACTCCGAGATCATCGGCATGCAGCCGGAGGCGAACTGGATCACGCGCGCGCCGTCCCTGCGCCGCAAGGCCATCCTGATGGCCAAGGTCCAGGACGAGGCGGGGCACGGCCTGTACCTCTACAGCGCGGCGGAGACGCTCGGCACCGGCCGCGACGAGCTCCTCGACAAGCTCCACTCCGGGCGTCAGAAGTACTCCTCGATCTTCAACTACCCCACCCTGACCTGGGCGGACGTCGGCGCCATCGGCTGGCTGGTGGACGGCGCCGCGATCACCAACCAGGTCCCCCTGTGCCGCTGCTCCTACGGCCCGTACGCGCGCGCGATGGTCCGCATCTGCAAGGAGGAGTCCTTCCACCAGCGCCAGGGGTACGAACTGCTGCTGGCCCTGAGCAAGGGCACGCCCGAGCAGCACGCCATGGCCCAGGACGCCGTGGACCGCTGGTGGTGGCCGTCCCTGATGATGTTCGGCCCGCCCGACGACGAGTCCGCGCACTCCGCGCAGTCGATGGCCTGGAAGATCAAGCGCCATTCCAACGACGAGCTGCGCCAGCGTTTCGTCGACATCTGCGTCCCCCAGGCCGAGTCCCTGGGCCTCACGCTCCCCGACCCGGAGCTGCGGTGGAACGAGGAGCGGGGGCACCACGACTTCGGCCCGATCGACTGGACGGAGTTCAAGGAGGTCCTCAAGGGCAACGGACCGTGCAACGAACAGCGGATCACCCAGCGCCGGCGGGCGCACGACGAGGGCGCCTGGGTGCGGGAGGCGGCCGCGGCCCACGCGGCGAAGCACAGCGCGGACAGGCACACGGCGGACAGGCACACGGCGGACAAGCACACGGCGGCGAAGCACACCGGCGAGACAGGAGCGGCACGCGCATGACGACCACCGACTGGCCCCTGTGGGAGGTCTTCGTGCGCTCGCGCCGCGGCCTCTCCCACACCCACGCCGGCAGCCTGCACGCCCCGGACGCCGAGCTCGCCCTGCGCAACGCACGGGACCTGTACACCCGGCGCGGCGAAGGCGTCTCGATCTGGGTGGTGCCCTCGTCCGCGGTCACGGCCTCCTCGCCCGACGAGAAGGACCCGTTCTTCGAGCCCGCCGCCGACAAGCCGTACCGGCACCCGACGTTCTACGAGATCCCGGAAGGGGTGAAGCACCTGTGACCGCGCCCGAGACGGCGGCCGGGACCGCCGCGCCCCGGTCCACCCCGGTTCCCGCGGCGGCCGCCCTCGCCCTGGGCGACGACGCGCTGGTGCTGTCGCACCGCCTCGGCGAGTGGGCGGGCCACGCCCCCGTCCTGGAGGAGGAGGTCGCCCTCGCCAACATCGCCCTCGACCTGCTCGGCCAGGCCCGGGTGCTGCTGTCCATGGCCGGTGACGAGGACGAGCTGGCGTATCTGCGCGAGGAGCGCGCCTTCCGCAACCTCCAGCTCGTGGAGCAACCGAACGGCGACTTCGCGCACACCATCGTCCGCCAGCTCTTCTTCTCCACCTACCAGCACCTGCTCCACACCGAACTGGCGGCGGGCGACGGCCCCTTCGCCCCGCTGGCCGCCAAGACCGTCAAGGAGGTCGCCTACCACCGCGACCACGCCGAGCAGTGGACCCTGCGGCTCGGCGACGGCACCGAGGAGAGCCACGCGCGGATGCGGCGGGCCTGCGCGGCGCTGTGGCGGTTCTCCGGCGAGATGTTCCAGCCGGTGGAGGGGGTGGACGTCGACGAGGAGCGTCTGGAGGCCGCCTGGCTGGCGTCCGTGGAGGACGTCCTGCGCCGGGCCACCCTGAGCGTGCCCGAAGGACCGCGCTCGGGCGCGTGGGCCGCGGGGGCGGGACGGCAGGGCCTGCACACCGAGTCCTTCGGCCGGATGCTCGCCGAGATGCAGCACCTGCACCGCAGTCACCCGGGGGCGTCATGGTGACGCTCACCCCGCTGGAGAGCGAGCTGTTCGCACTCGCCGGCTCGGTGCCCGACCCCGAACTGCCCGTGCTCACCCTGCGCGAGCTGGGTGTGCTGCGCGCGGTGCATGCCCGGGGGTCGGACTCGGTCGAGGTCGAACTGACCCCGACGTACACCGGCTGCCCGGCGATCGAGGCGATGTCCCGGGACATAGAGCGGGTGCTGCACGAGCACGGCGTGCGGGAGGTCACCGTCCGCACGGTGCTCGCGCCCGCCTGGTCGACCGACGACATCACGGCCGAAGGACGCCGCAAGCTGCGCGAGTTCGGCATAGCGCCACCGCGTGTGACGGCGGCCGGTCCGGTTCCGGTGGGACTGGGCCCGACGCGGACACGCGACGCGGAGCTCGAGGCCGTCGTGTGCCCGCACTGCGGTTCCGCCGACACCGAACTGCTCAGCCGGTTCTCCTCCACCGCGTGCAAGGCGCTGCGGCGGTGCCTGGACTGCCGTGAACCGTTCGACCACTTCAAGGAGTTGTGATGGCCCGCTTCCACCCGCTCCCGGTGGCCGCGGTCGACCGGCTCACCGACGACTCCGTGGCCCTGACCCTCACCGTGCCGCCCGAGCTGCGCGAGGAGTTCCGGCACGCCGCCGGACAGCATCTCGCCCTGCGCCGCACGGCCGACGGCAAGGAGATACGCCGGACCTACTCCATCTGCTCCCCGGCCCCGGACGGCGAGGGACCGCGCGAACTGCGGGTCGGCGTGCGGCTGGTGGAGGGCGGTGCCTTCTCGACGTACGCGCTCAAGGAGATCAACGTCGGCGACGAGCTGGAGGTGATGACGCCGGCGGGCCGGTTCACCCTCGACCCGGCGCCCGGTCTGTACGCGGCGATCGTCGGCGGCAGCGGTATCACCCCGGTGCTGTCGATCGTGTCGACACTGCTGGCGCGTGAGCCGGGGGCCCGGTTCTGTCTGATCCGCAGCGACCGTACGTCCGCGTCAACAATGTTCCTGGAGGAGGTCGCCGACCTGAAGGACCGCCACCCCGAGCGGTTCCAGCTGGTCACGGTGCTCTCCCGGGAGGAGCAGCAGGCGGGGCTGCCCTCCGGGCGGCTCGACCGGCAGCGGCTGACCGGGCTGCTGCCCGCGCTGCTGCCGGTGGACCGGGTGGCGGGGTGGTTCCTGTGCGGGCCGTTCGGACTGGTGCAGGGGGCGGAGCGGGCGTTGCGTGAGCTCGGGGTCGCCCGTGCCCGGATCCACGAGGAGATCTTCCACGTGGACGCGGGGGCCGCCCCGGTGCAGCCGGTTCCCGCGCCCGCGCACAGCACGGTGACCGCCCGGCTGGACGGACGCGCCGGGAGCTGGCCCGTCCAGGACGGCGAGTCGCTGCTGGAGACGGTGCTGCGCAACCGGTCCGACGCGCCTTACGCCTGCAAGGGCGGGGTGTGCGGAACCTGCCGGGCCTTCCTGGTGTCCGGGGAGGTGCGCATGGAGCGCAACTTCGCGCTGGAGCCGGAGGAGACCGAGGCGGGCTATGTGCTGGCGTGCCAGTCCCATCCGGTGACGGAGAAGGTGGAGCTGGACTTCGACAGGTGAGGGGCTGCCGGAACCCCGACTGTCGGAGAACACCCAAAGCCGGCTGACCCCCTCGTCCGCTGCCCGTTCCCTTCTTCTAGAACCTGTTCTATCTTGACGGACCGTCAGATCGAGCTCGATCTGCCGACCCCATCTGCCGATCCGTCGGAAGGACAGGGACCGTGGACTTCACCTTCAGTGAGGAGCAGCAGGCGGCGGCCGAGGCGGCGCGGGGGGTGTTCGCCGGCGTCGCGCCGGACGCGGTGCCGTCTCCGGCGCTGACCACGGGTGCTGTGGCCGACGAGTTCGACCGCGCCCTGTGGGCCAGGCTCGCCGACGCGGACCTGCTGAGCCTGCTGTCGGATCAGGAGTACGGCGGGGCGGGGCTGGACGCCGTCGCCCTGTGCCTGGTGCTGCGCGAGTCGGCGAAGGTGCTGGCGCGGGTTCCCCTGCTGGAGAACAGCGCGGCCATGGCGGCCGTACAGGCCTACGGCGGCCCGGAGTTGAGGGGGGCGCTGCTGGAGCGGGCCGGGCGCGGGGAGATCGTGCTGACCGTCGCCTCGAGCGGCCGCACCGGGCATGATCCGGCCGAACTCGCCGTCACCGCGCGGCGGGAGGAGGGGGAGGAGGCCGGCTGGATCCTGGACGGGGTGCAGACGGCGGTGCCGTGGGCGTACGACGCGGACTTCGTCGTCGTACCGGCGCACACGGCCGGGGGCCGGACCGTGCTCGCGCTGGTGCCCCGGGTCCATGAGGGGGTCGCGCTCGGCGAGCAGTTCTCCACCAGCGGGGAGCGGCTGGGCGAGCTGCGGCTGGAGTCGGTGGGGATCGCCGCCCGGGACGTGATCGACGTCGAGGGCGCGTGGGAGTGGCTGCGGGACCTGCTGACCACGGGGACCTGTGCGCTGGCGCTCGGACTGAGCGAGCGGGTGCTGCGGATGACCAGCGAGTACACCGGTCAGCGGGTGCAGTTCGGGTTCCCGGTCGCCACCTTCCAGGCGGTGGCGGTGCAGGCCGCCGACCGTTACATCGACCTGCGCGCGATGGAGGTCACGCTGTGGCAGGCCGCCTGGCGGCTCGCCTCGGGGGCGCGGGGGGCGCTGCCGGTCGCGGGGGACGTGGCCGTGGCGAAGATCTGGGCGTCGGAGGGGGTACGGCGGGTGGTGCAGACGGCACAGCATCTGCACGGCGGATTCGGCGCCGATGTCGACTACCCGCTGCACCGGTACCACGCCTGGGCCAAGCACCTGGAGCTGTCGCTCGGTCCGGCGGCGGCGCACGAGGAGGCGCTGGGGGAGCTGCTGGCGGCGCATCCCCTGGGCTGAGACGGCGTTGCGGTGCCCCGCCCGGCGGCCGGCCGACGAGCGGGCCCACCGCGCAAGCCGTCACGACCGGAACCCCGGGGTGGCGGGAACGGCTGAGCGCCCGCCACCCGGGCCCGCCGCAGACCGGGGACCGCGGGCCGCGGATCGCGGATCGCTAGAGCACGAAGCCCGGCCGGCCGTCGTCGGTCACCACGGGGCGGCCCGCCTCGGCCCACGACTGCATCCCGCCGTCGACGTTCGCGGCGTCGACGCCCTGCTGGGCCAGGTACATGGTGACCTGGGCCGAGCGGCCGCCGGACCGGCAGATCACATGGACGCGGGCGTCCTGCGGGGCGGCCTCGGTCAGCTCGCCGTAGCGGGCCACGAACTCACTGATGGGGATGTGCAGCGCCCCTTCGGCATGACCGGCCTGCCACTCGTCGTCCTCCCGGACGTCCAGCAGGAAATCGTCGTCCTTGAGGTCCGTGACCTGGACCGTGGGCACACCAGCACCGAAATTCATGAGGCCGACGCTACCCGACGTCCCGGGGGCGCGGCCGGTCACTCCTGCGCGAGCAGCTCCGCGAGCTCCGCCTCGCGCGTGGAGACGTCGGCCAGGAGCTTCTCGGCGATCTCCTCCAGGAGGCGGTCCGGGTCGTCCGGTGCCATCCGGAGCATCGAACCGATCGCGCTCTCCTCCAGCTCCCGGGCGACCACCGTCAGCAGTTCCTTGCGCTGGGCGAGCCATTCGAGGCGGGCGTAGAGCTCATCGCTGGGGGTGGGGCCCTGCTCCGGCGGCTTGGGACCGGCGGCCCACTCCTCGGACAGTTCGCGCAGGAGGGGTTCGTCGCCGCGGGAGTAGGCGCCGTTGACCCGGGTGATGAACTCCTCGCGGCGCGCCCGCTCGGTGTCGTCCTGGGCCAGGTCCGGGTGGGCCTTGCGGGCGAGCTCACGGTAGAGCTTGCGCGCCTCGTCGCTGGGACGCACCCGCTGCGGGGGCCGCACCGGCTGGTCGGTGAGCATCGCGGCGGCCTCCGGGAACAGGCCCTCCCCGTCCATCCAGCCGTGGAACAGCTCCTCGACGCCGGGCATCGGCAGCACGCGGGCCCGGGCCTCCTCCGCCCTGCGCAGGTCCTCGGGGTCGCCGCTGCGGGCGGCCCGGATCTCCGCGATCTGCGCGTCCAGCTCGTCGAGGCGGGTGTACATGGGGCCGAGCTTCTGGTGGTGCAGGCGGGAGAAGTTCTCCACCTCGATGCGGAAGGTCTCCACCGCGATCTCGTACTCGATGAGCGCCTGCTCCGCGGCCCGCACGGCCCGCTCCAGCCGCGCGGTGCCTGCGTCTGCGGCGGCGGTGCCGTGGGGGTCGGTCTCCGGGGACGTCATCCGGACAGCGTAACCGTGTCGGAGCGAGGGGGGCGCGGTACGGGGTGCCGGGTCAGGTGGTCGGGCGGGTGCGGGTGGCGTCGGGGCTGGTCGCGCGGTTCCCCGCGCCCCTGGGGTGAGTGCAGCAGCGCCTGCCCAAGGGGCCCCGTGGCCTCCTCACACCCCCGTCTCCGCCGCCACCCTCCCCGTGCGGACCGCCGTCACCAGTTCGGCGTGGTCCGCCTCCGTGCGGTCGGCGTAGGTGACGGCGAAGGTGGCGACGGCCTCGTCGAGCTCGTCGTTCTTGCCGCAGTAGCCGGCGATGAGGCGAGGGTCGGCGCTGTGCGAGTGGGCGCGGGCGAGGAGGGCGCCGGTCATCCGGCCGTAGTCGTCTATCTGGTCGGCGGAGAGGGCGGCCGGGTCGACGCTGCCCTTGCGGTTGCGGAACTGGCGGACCTGGAAGGGGCGGCCCTCGACGGTCGTCCAGCCCAGCAGGCTGTCGCTGACCACCTGCATCCGCTTCTGCCCGAGGACCACCCGGCGGCCCTCGTGGTCGACCGACGGGGCGTCGAAGCCCGCGGTGGCCAGGTGCGGCAGGAGGGCCGAGGCCCGCGCCTCCTTGACCTGGAGGACCAGCGGTTCGCCGCGGTGGTCCAGCAGCAGCACGACGTAGGAGCGGGTGCCGACGCTGCCGGTGCCGACGACGCGGAACGCCACGTCGTGCACCGCGTGCCGGGCCAGCAGCGGGTGGCGGTCCTCGGAGAGCGTGGTCAGGTAGTGCTCCAGCGAGGCGGCCACCGCCGCGGCCTCCTCGTCGGGCACCCGGCGCAGCACCGGCGGGGCGTCCACGAAGCGCCGGCCGCCGTCCTCCGTGAGCTCCGTGGAGCGTGCCGCGAAGCGCCCGCTGGTGTTGGCGCGCGCCTTCGCGGAGACCCGCTCCAGGGTGCCGACCAGGTCGTGGGCGTCGGTGTGCGAGACGAGTTCCTCGTCGGCGATGGCGTTCCACGCGTCCAGCACCGGGAGCTTGGCGAGCAGCCGCATGGTGCGCCGGTAGGCGCCCACCGCCCCGTGCGCCGCCGCGCGGCAGGTGTCCTCGTCGGCGCCGGTCTCCCGGCCCGCGAGGACCAGGGAGGCGGCGAGCCGCTTGAGGTCCCACTCCCAGGGGCCGTGGACCGTCTCGTCGAAGTCGTTCAGGTCGATGACCAGGCCGCCGCGGGCGTCGCCGTACAGGCCGAAGTTCGCCGCGTGCGCGTCGCCGCAGATCTGGGCGCGGATCCTGGTCATCGGGGTGCGGGCGAGGTCGTACGCCATGAGGCCGGCCGAGCCGCGCAGGAACGCGAACGGTGTGGCCGCCATCCGGCCCACCCGTATCGGTGTGAGCTCGGGCAGGCGGCCCCGGTTCGACTCCTCCACCGCGTCGACCGCGCCGGGCCGGGCGATGTCGAGGTCGAGCGCCGCGTGGGCACTGCGCGGGACGCTCTCCCGCAGCGCCTTGCCCTTCTTCTTGGGCGAGCCCTCGACGGGCCACCGGGCGAAGCCGCGCACAAGGGGCCGCCGGGCCCCGGCCGACGCGTCGGGGGACGTGCCGGCCGACGCCCCGTTCGCCCGCGCCCCGGCCGTGGTCTCCGCTTCGGCTTCGGTCACCGCGACCGCCTCCCCCGTGTCTCGCAGGATCATCAACTCGTGCCGACCGTACAACCACCAGCCGAAACGCGTCAGACCCTGTGGACAACCCCACGGTGGCGCACAGGCCGTCCCGGTGCTCAGCCCAGCTTGTCGACCGCCTGGTAGTACGTCCACGCGGTCGCGTCGCACGACGCCTTCTTCACGCCCGAGTACGTGGCGCACACGCGCTTGAGGTCGGCGTAGAAGGCGTTGTCCAGGCGGGCCTTGTTGGCGTCGAAGGTGCCGGCCGCCTCGTAGTTGCCGTAGCCGAAGTCATGACGGACGCAGGCGTTCGCGAACGGGAAGCCGAAGGGGTTGTCGGGGGAGGTCGTGCAGGAGTCGGTCGACCAGTCGAAGCCGTACGCGCTCCAGGCGCCCTGGTTGGCGCGGGCCGCGAAGAAGGCGTTGTAGCTGCTCGCGTCGGTCTGGGTCCAGCTGCTGAGCACGGCGGCCTTGTCGGCGGGGGCGGCCTGGGCGGTGGAGGCCGGCACCAGGACGGCGGTCACGGCGAGGGCGGCGGTGAACAGAGGCGCGGCGAGACGACTGCGCATGGGCTCTTCCTCCGGGCACGGGGACGCCCCGGCGGGGATTCGCCGGGGCGTGGCCCAGAAGACGTGGAGGCTCTATGCCGTCTGCATGCCGCAGCTATACGTGGCGGACCGGGCCCGGACCTGACTTGGTCACGCCCGCAAATACGCCAGGACCGCCAGCACCCGCCGGTGGGTCTCGTCCGCCGGTGGCAGGTCCAGCTTCGTCAGGATGCCGCCGATGTGCTTGCCCACCGCGGCCTCGGAGACGACGAGTTCGCGGGCGATGGCGCCGTTGGACTTGCCCTCCGCTATCAGCGCCAGCACCTCCCGCTCGCGCGGGGTGAGCCGCTCCAGCGGATCGCGTCGCCGGCGCAGCAACTGCCGTACGACCTCGGGGTCCACGACCGTGCCGCCGTCGGCGACCTCGGCGAGCGCGTCGACGAACTCCTCGACCTGGCCGACACGGTCCTTGAGCAGGTAGCCGACGCCCGTGCCGTCGCCGGAGTCGAGGAGTTCGGAGGCGTACGTCCGCTGCACGTACTGGCTGAGCACCAGCACCGGCAGGGCCGGGCGGCTCTCCCGCAGGCGGACCGCCGCGTGCAGGCCCTCGTCCTGGAAGCCGGGCGGCATGCGGACGTCGGTGACCACGATGTCCGGGCCGTGCTCCTCGACCGCCGCGATCAGCGCCTGGGCGTCGCCGACGGCCGCCACGACCTCGTGGCCGCAGCGGCCGAGCAGGCCTATGAGGCCCTCGCGCAGCAGCACGCTGTCCTCGGCCAGGACTACGCGAAGCGATCGGCCGCCTCGCTCAACTCGGTCACCTCGCAAGGGAACTCCACACGCAATAGGGTCGGTCCGCCCGGCGGGCTGGACAGGGAGAGTCTGCCATCCAGGACGGACACCCGGTCCGCGAGTCCGGTCAGTCCGCTGCCCGCCGAGGCGTCGGCGCCGCCGCGGCCGTCGTCGCGCACCTCGAGGACCAGCCGCCCGCCCGAGTACCCGCCGCGCACCTGGGCGCGGCTCGCCCCGCTGTGCTTGGCGATGTTGGCGAGGGCCTCGCAGACCACGAAGTACGCGGCCGCCTCCACCGCCTGTTCGAACCGTCCCGGCAGCGGGAGGTCCACGTCGACGGGGACCACGGAGCGGTCGGCGGCGTCGGCCACGGCCGCCCCGAGGCCGTAGTCCGCCAGCACCTTCGGGTGGATGCCGTGGATGAGTTCGCGCAGTTCCGCGAGGGCCTTGCCGGCCTCGTCGTGGGCCTTGGCGAGCTGGTCGGCGAGGGGTCCCGGCGGGGCGTCGAGACGGGCCAGGCCCAGGGTCATCGTCAGGGCGACCAGGCGCTGCTGGGCGCCGTCGTGCAGATCGCGTTCGATGCGCCGGCGCTCCGCCTCGAAGGCGTCCACCAACCGCACCCGGGAGCGGCTGAGTTCGACGACCCGGGCGCCCAGGTCGCCGTCCCGGTCGGCGATCAGCAGCCGGGTCAGTTCGGCGCGGGCACCGGCCGCGACGCCGAGGACGTAGGCGCCGAGGGCCAGCAGCAGCAGGCCGAGCACGGCGACCCCGAAGGCCGTCGGCCAGGTGGTGACCGTCCACTGCTTGAGCACCTTCGCCTCACGGCCCTCGCCGACGGTGGCCATGAGCAGCGGGGTGGCGGCCATGGAGACCGGGAAGAGCAGCGCGACCGTGAACACCAGCGCGTCCAGCGGCCACAGCAGACCGGCGAAGAGCACGGTGTACGCGAGCTCCCGCCAGGTGACCTGTTCCTTCAGCCGGGTCGTCAGCCAGGACACCAGTCCCTCGGCGGGCGGCGGCTGGTGCGGGTCCGGTGCCGGGTCGAGGTCGACCAGGCCGAGCCTGCGCCGTTCCACCCAGGCCACCGGCAGGCCGGCGAGGGCCAGCACGACGAGCAGCGGCAGCCCGACGAGCACTATGGCCAGCGCCCCGCCGACGGCCGCCAGCGTCACCAGCCCGAGCAGGGCGAGGACACCGGTGACCGCGCCGGTCAGCAGGTAGCAGACCGAGCGCCAGGGCCACGCCGACAGCAGGAAGCCCGGCCGGGACATGGCCTGCCACACATTCCGAGGGTGCATGGGATCACCGTAGAAGGGCGGCCGGGCGGCCTGCCATGGGTCCAGGGCCCGGCACCCGGGGTAGGGCCAGCCCTACCCCGGGTGCCGGGAGCGACGGGATCCGGCCAGGTCAGCGCGGGGGCGCGGGTCCGCCGCAGGGCCGCGCGGGACGTCGTACGACGATCTCGGCCGCCCCACGACGGGTCACGGGCGGCCGCTCGCAGGCTCTTGCCACGGCAGCCTGCTGCCAAATTGAAGGCACAATTCCGCCAACGTGCGGTGCGAACAATGGCCAAAGGACAACGCTTCGGCGTTCCGCGCCGGCCGGGCCGCTCCACGGGCCGTGGCCGCACGAGATGGGGGAGTCACACGTGGAATTCCAGCTTCTCGGACCGGTGGAGGCGAGAGAGGGGGCCCGGCGCATCGCGCTGTCCGGCTCCAAGGTGCACACCGTTCTCGCCGTACTGCTGCTCGCCCGGGGACGGGTGGTGAGCGACGGACGGCTGAGCGAACTGCTGTGGGGGTGGAGTCCGCCCGCCACCATGAACGCGCAGATCTACACCTACATATCCCGGCTGCGAAAACTGCTGGGCCCCGGTGTCGACCTGGTCCGGCGCCAGCCCGGCTACCAGTTGACGGCGGCCGGCGCCCATGTCGACGTCCTGGAGTACGAGCGGCTGGACCGGCTGGGCCGGCGGGCGCTGGAGGAGCGGCGGTTCGAGGACGCGGCCGAGACCCTGCGGCAAGCGCTGGAGCTGTGGCGGGGCCCGGCGCTGGCCAATGTGACGCCCCATCTGGCCGAGGCGGAGCTGCCGCGCCTGGAGGAGGCCCGCACCAGCACCCTGGAGCACCGCATCGAGGCGGACCTGACCCTGGGCCGGCACCAGCGGGTCGTCTCCGAACTGACCGGGTTGGTCGCCGAGTTCCCGGTACGGGAGCGGCTGCGCGCCCAGTTGATGACGTCCCTGTACCGGTGCGGGCGGCAGGCCGAGGCGCTGCGGGTCTTCCACGAGGGGCGCGGGGTGCTCGCCGAGGAACTCGGGGTGGACCCGGGGCCCGACCTGACGGCCACCTACCAGGCGGTGCTCAGCGGGGAGTTGAGCCTGCTCCCGCAGCCGCCCGCCGGCGGGCCGGTGTCCGTGGTGTCGCCGCCCGTCATGGTGCCGCCCGCGACCGCCGACTTCACCGGCCGGCAGGGCGAGTTCGCCGAGCTGTGCGCGCGGCTGGCGCCGGCGGGCCGCTCCTCGGCCTTCCGCCCGCGGCGGCTGCTGATCACCGGGATGGCCGGGGTCGGCAAGACCGCCCTCGCCCTCCAGGTGGCGCACGCCGTGGCCGGGGAGTTCCCCGACGGGCTGCTGCACGCCCGGCTGCGGAACGAGGACGGCACGGTCAAGGACTCCGCCGAGGTGCTCGTACGGCTGCTGCGGGCGCTCGGGGAACGCAGCGAGGACATGGCGGCGCCGGACGCCCCGGACCGGCTGGACGACCTCATCCACCGCTATCGCACCCGGACGGCGGGCCGCAGGCTCCTGATCCTGCTGGACGACGCGGCCAACGAGCTCCAGCTCGACGCACTGCTGCCGGCCACCACGGACGCGGCGGTGCTGGTGACGAGCCGCAACCGGCTCACGGCCGTGCCCGGTTCACGCACCGTCGTGCTGGAGCCGATGAGGTCCTCGGACTCCCTCGCGCTGCTCGCGGCGATCGCCGGGAACAGCCGGATCGTGGTCGAGCCGGAGGCGGCCGACGTGATCGTGCGGGCCTGCGCCGGGCTGCCGCTGGCATTGCGCGCCGCCGGGATACGGCTCGCCGCCCGGCCGCACCGGCCGGCGGCCCGGCTGGCCCGGCGGCTCGCCGACCCCGCGCTGCGCCTCGGCGAGCTGCGCACCGGCGACCTGGACGTGAGCCGCGTCCTCGGGTCGGCGCTGCGGTCCCGGCCGCACGGTGAGCGGGACCTCGCGGGTGCGCTGGCGTCGCCCGCCGGCGGCACGTTCACCGCGGCCGAGGCCGGGGTGGAGGCCGGGCTGTCCGAGGACACGGCCGAGGAACTGCTGGAACGGCTGGTCGAGGGCGCGCTGCTGGAGATGGCGGGCATCGACGCGGAGGGCCGTCCGCGGTACCGCTTCCACGAACTGGTCCGCCTGGCGGCGGTGACCGAGACCGCCGGCACGAGCTCCGACAGGCGGCTGACGGCGACGGGCTGAGCCTGCTCCCGCGCCCGTCGGGGCGCCCGCTGGGCGAGTTGACCCGCTCCCCCGCGGTGACCCCCACCGTGACCTCCACGGGAAGCTCCCGGTGAGCCCGCCCGAGCCCGGTGGGTATGCCCAGCCCTACCCCAAGTCTCGTCCCTGCCGCACTGCGCCCGAGGGTCCCCACGCGGTTTCGTGGAGTCACCGTGAGGACGAGAGAGGCGGCACCCGGATGACGGCTTGGCTGGCGGAGCAGATGGCGGCGCACGGCGGTGTCGGCATCCTCGCCGTGGTGCTGCTGCTGCCCGCGCTGGAGGCGGCCCTGCCGGTGATCGGCGTGCTGCTGCCGGGGCAGACGGCGGTCGTGCTGGGCGGGATGCTCGCCTGGCAGGGCCACGTGACGGTCGAGGCGGCGCTGCTCACCGCGCTGACCGGGGCGGTCCTCGGCAACCTGGCCGGATACGCGGTCGGGCGGCGCTGGACCGGCCGGGTGCTGGCACCGCTCAAGGCCCGGGCGAGCCGGCGCCGGTACACCGAGCGGGCCCTCGGGCTCATCGAACGCCGGGGCGCCGGCGCGGTGTTCGTCGGCCGCTTCACCGCGGTGCTGCGGACCCTGGTGCCGACCCTGTGCGGCGCGCTGCGCATGCCCCTGCGCCGCTATCTGCTGTGGTCCGTGGTCAGCAGCGCGGTGTGGGCCCCCGCGTTCGTGCTCATCGGCTACGTCATCGGCCCCGCCGGACCCGGGTGACAGCGCCCCGGCGGCGGCCCGCGCAGCCTCTTGCCACGGCAGCCACCTGCCACGCGCAACACCGGACCCGGCGCCCCGGCCCCGCCCACAATGGCCGTGCCGGCGCCGGCTCCCCGAGCCCCGAACCCTCCGTCCCGCCCAGGCGCGCGGGAGGACCGACACCGAACGAGTTGGGACAGATGAACAACGACGCCATCCAGTTGCGTTCCGTCAGCAGGAGCTACGGGTCGGGCGACAGCGCCGTGACGGCCCTCGACCAGGTCTCCCTCTCCTTCCCGCGGGCCACCTTCACCGCCGTCATGGGCCCCTCCGGTTCCGGCAAGTCGACCCTGCTGCAGTGCGCCGCGGGACTGGACCGGCCCACCTCGGGTTCGGTCTCGGTGGGCGGCACCGAGCTGACCAAGCTCAGTGAGACCAAGCTGACGCTGCTGCGCCGCGAGCGCATCGGGTTCGTCTTCCAGGCGTTCAACCTGCTGCCCTCGCTGACCGCCGAGCAGAACGTCGCCCTGCCGCTGCGCCTGGCCGGCAAGCGGGTCGCGAAGGCCCGGGTCCGCGAGGTGCTCCAGCAGGTCGGTCTCGGCGACCGCGCCCGGCACCGGCCGACCGAGATGTCCGGCGGCCAGCAGCAGCGCGTCGCCCTGGCCCGCGCGCTGATCACCCGCCCCGAGGTCCTGTTCGGCGACGAGCCGACCGGCGCCCTGGACTCGCAGACCAGCCGTGAGGTGCTGGCCCTGCTGCGCTCCATGGTCGACCGCGAGGGCCAGACGATCATCATGGTCACCCACGACCCGGTGGCCGCCTCCTACGCCGACCGCGTGGTCTTCCTCGTCGACGGCCGCGTCAACGGCGAGCTGGTCGGCGCGAGCGCGGACGACATCGCCGCACGCATGACCAAGCTGGAGGCCGTGCCGTGCTGAGCGTCGCCCTGCGCACCCTGCGCACCCGCTGGGTCACCTTCGTCGGCAGCTTCGTCGCGCTCTCGCTGGGTGTCGCCCTGCTCGCGGTGATGGGTCTGGCCCTCGCCTCCTCCCTGGACGCGCCGGAGCGGCAGCCGGAGCGGTTCGCCACGGCACCGGTCGTCGTCCAGGGGCAGGACACCCTGTCGGTGCCGACCTCGATCGGCGATCGCACCCAGAAGCTCGCCCACCCGCGCGCGGTGCCCGAGGAGACCGTGGAGCGCCTGCGGCGGCTCGGCCCGGTCGTCGAGGACCGGTCCTTCCCGGTGCGGGCCGCGAAGGGCCCCGGCGACCTGGTCGGGCACCCCTGGTCCACGGCCGCCTTCGCGCCGTACGCGATCGACGCGGGCCGTGCTCCGCGCGCTGCCGGCGAGGTCGTCGTCAGCGGCGACTGGGCGCGGCCCGGTGAGCGCGTCAGGACCGACCGCGGCACCGTGACGGTGGTCGGCACCGTCGCCTCGCGCGGCTTCGAGGACGCCGTCTTCTGGACCGACGCCCAGGCCGCCGGACTGGCGCCGAAGAGCACGCAGTTGGTGGTCAGGGCGGACGCGGCGGAGGTCCGCGCGGCCGTCGCCGGCCAGGACCTCCAGGTCCTCACCGGCACCGACCGCCGTCTCGCCGACGCCGATCCGGACCGCGACAGCGAGGCGCTCACAGCGATGAACGCCATGTTCGGCACGGCCGGCGGGGTCACCGCGTTCGTGTCGGTGTTCGTGGTGGCGTCGACGTTCGCCTTCGCGGTCGCCCAGCGGCGCCGGGAGTTCGGTCTGCTGCGCACGGCGGGCGCCACCCCCGGCCAGGTCCGGCGGATGGTGTTCGCGGAGGCCCTGGTGGTCGGCGTGCTGGCGTCGGCGGCGGGCTGTGTGCTCGGCGCGTACGGCGCCCCGAAGCTGGCCGCGTGGGTGGTCGACGGCGGTCTCGCTCCTCAGTGGTTCACCATCGGCGACTTCACCTGGCCGTACCACATGGCCTTCTGGACCGGTCTGCTCGTCGCGCTGCTCGGCGTGATCGCCGCGTCCTGGCGGGCCGGCCGCACCGGGCCCACCCAGGCGCTGCGCGAGGCCTCCGTGGACACCAAGGCGATGACGTGGGGCCGCTGGCTGTTCGGGGCCGGGCTGCTGCTGACCGCGGCGGTGACGCTGGGGCTCGCCCTGGTCTCCGACCCCGGCGAGCTGCTGCACCGCAAGACGTATGTGAGCCGTCCGATGCTGCTGATCACCGCGATCGCGCTGCTCGCGCCGATCCTGGTGCGGCCGCTCACCCGGCTGATCGCCTGGCTGCCGGCCCAACTGCCCGGTGCGGGCGGGATGCTGGTGCGGGAGAACGCGGCCGCGGGCATCCGCCGCACGGCGGCCGTCGCCGCCCCCGTCCTGGTCACCGTGGCCCTCGCGGGCTCGCTGCTGGGCGCCACGGCCACGCTGAACGAGGCGAAGGCCACCGAGACCCGTGAGCAGACGGCGGCCTCCTTCGTCGTCACCCCGGCCGGGGACGCCGGGTTCGACGCGGGCACCGTGCGGAAGCTCAGGGCGGTCAAGGGCGCCGTGGTCTCGGCCACCTCGTCGAGTGCCGTGTACGTCCTGGAGGAGGGGGTGGCCCTCATCAAGTCCGAGGCCCGCGCGGCGGAGGCGGGCCCACTCGCCGCAACCGTGCACTTGCCGCTGGCCGCCGGGAAGGTGACCGACCTCGACGACGGCTCGATCATCGTCAACGAGGAGTGGGAGAAGCACACCGTCGGTCAGCGCGTCGACGTGTGGCTCGGGGACGGCACGAAGAAGTCGCTGCGGATCGCCGCGGTGATGACGACCGGCACCGGCAACAACGGCGCCTACGTCACCCCCGCCAACGCCCCCGGCGCGAGCGTCGACCGCGTCGACGTGACCGTGGCCGACGGTGGTGACCGGGCCGCCGTGGCCGCCGCGCTCGCCGAGACGGGCGGGCACGTCTTCACCAAGGACCAGTGGGTGCGGGCCAGTTACCCCGAGACCAACCGGACCACCCGGTACGGCTTCATGCTGGTCCTCGGGATCGCTCTTCTCTATACCGGGATCTCCCTGGCCAACACGATGGTCATGGCGACTTCCGACCGGGTGCGCGACCTGGCCGTGCTGCGGCTGGCCGGGGCCACCCAGTGGCAGGTGCTGCGGCTGGTCGCCGGCGAGGCCCTGATGGTCGTCGTGGTCGGCGGAGTGCTCGGACTCCTGGTCGCCGGACTCAACCTGGCGGGCATGTGGAGCGCGCTCGGTCTGCTGTCGGTGTGGAGCCCGGTGGAGATGCCGTGGGCGGAGCTCGGGGTGACCGTGGGGGCGTGTGCCGTGCTCGCGGTGGTGTTCTCCGTGGCCCCGGCCGGGCTGGCCATGCGGCGCCGGGCGGTGGAACTGGCCGGCATGCGGGAGTGACCCCTTGACCGGCGCCGATCGGTACCTCCCCCGTCCCGGTCGGCGCCACCCCGCTCGCGGGCCCACCCCGGGGCCCCCGGGCGGAACGACGGCCGGACCGCCTCTCGCAGGGCGGCCCGGCCGTCGTGTTGCACCGACCGGCCGTCCGCTGCGGCCGTCCGGGGCATGTTTCACGTGAAACGACGGCCGGTCGCCCCCGACTTGGGGGGCGACCAACCGTCGTTCGGGCACAAAAAAATCAGGCCGCGGGGTCGTACACCTCCGCCATCGCGACCGCGATCTTCCGCGGGCCGGTGAACGGCTCACGGCCGTGGGCGGCCAGCATGTTGTCGACGATCAGGACGTCGTCGCGCTGCCAGTCGAAGCGGGTGGTCGCCGAGCGGTAGGCGGCGCGCAGATGGGCCACGGTCTCGTCGGGGATCCGGCCGCCGTCACCGTAGTAGGTGTTGGTGGGCAGGTCCTCGTCGTCGAAGATCTCCCGCAGCCCCTCCTGGACCTCCGGGGCCAGCGAGGTGACATGCCAGAAGGTGGCGTGGTTGAACCACACCTCCTCGCCGGAGCCGGGGTGGGTGTGCACCACGGGCCGGATGGCCGTCGTACGCAGACCGCCCTCGGCCCGCCACTCGGCGGTGATGCCCTTGGCCCGGCAGTACCCCACGACCGCGTCCCGGTCGGTGGTGTTGAACGCCTCCTGCCACGGCACCCCGAAGTCGGCGTGGAAGTTGCGCACCACCCGCCAGCCGCCGCGCCGCACGAACTCCTCGCGCACCGCCGGATCGATGGCCCGGTACACCTCGCGGATGTCGGCGAGCGGGGTCGCGCCCTGGGTGAGGGCCGGCTCGATGCAGTAGAAGTACAGGGTGTTGGGCCAGACGGCCTGGTAGGAGTTCTCGTTGTGCAGGAAGATCTCCTCGTCGGCCGGGTAGTCCGTGGACGTGTAGACCTGGCCCTTGATGGTGGAGCGCGGCGAGGAGCGTTCGGCGTAGGTCAGCGGGGCGCTGCCGGAGAAGCCGCGCACCACTCCGTCGAAGCCGTCGACGCCGCCGACCTCGAAGCCGCGCAGCAGGATCGCGCCGCGTTCGCCGAGGACCGCGCGGAGCTTGTCGCGGTGCTCGCGGATGTAGTCGTGCACCGAAGTGCCCGGCTCGGCCGTGTACGCGACGGCGGTCGTGTCCCCGACGGCGGTCGTGTCCTCGATGGCGGTCATGGGACCAGTACCTCTCTCGTCCGTGTCTCCTCTGCCAGGTCCTGGTCGTAGCGCCGGAACACCACCGGCCCGGTGGCGCCCGCCTCCCGGGCCAGGGCCGCGAACACCCCGTCGACCACCGGCAGGTCCTCGACCACCCAGCTGTCCGGGCCGGTGGGCTCGGTGTGGGCGACCAGGACCGGGCCGTCCTTCGCGGGCTGTACGTCGACCTCGCTGAGGTCGGTGATGATGCCGACGCCGACCGCCTTGACCACGGCCTCCTTGCGGGTCCAGCAGCGGAAGAAGGCGTGGGTGCGGGCGGGGCCGCCGGGCGCGGACAGGATGTGGGCGAGCTCGGAGGCGCTCATCACGAACCGGGACGCGCCCTCCACGTCCAGGGTGCGGTCGTCCTCCAGGTCGACGCCCACCTGGTGGCCGACGACCACGGCCAGCAGCCAGTGCGGGCCGGAGCGCGAGAGGTTGAAGTCCAGTTCGGTGGGCGGCCAGTCGATCCGGGGCCGGCCGTGCTCGGGGTGGGCGCAGCGCGGGCACGGGCGGCGGCCGAGGACCACCTCGCGCGGGGGCACGCCGAGGTAGCCGGAGAGCACCCGGCGCACGGCCGCGTGGGCCGCCGCGTACCGTGCCGCGGCCGGTTCCGGCAGTCGCCGGACCATCGCGGCCTCGTCGTCCGACAGCAGGTCGGTGGCGCCGGGGGCGAGCGTGTCGGGCGCCCGCCCCCGCCAGATGTGGACCGCGTCGTGGTCCCTGAGCTGTTCGTATGCGGCGGTCATCGCCTCAGTCCGTTCGTCGGTGGGTCGAGCGTCGGCGGCCGGGGATCAGTCCGACATCGCCACGAGGACCCGGCGGTCCCCTGTGAAGGGGCGGCGGCCGTGGGCGAGCAGGATGTTGTCGATCAGCAGCAGGTCGCCGGTGCGCCAGTCGACGTCCACGGCGTGCTCCAGGCCGCGGTCGCGGATCTGCACGACGTACTCGGCGGGGATGGGGCTGCCGTCGGCGAAGGTGACGTTCTGCGGCAGGTCGTCCTCGGGCAGGATCTGCGCGAGCGCGGCGGCGGTGTCGTCGCCGAGCCCGGCCGGGTGCCACTGGTCGGCCTGGTTGAACCAGGTCTCGGTGCCGGTGACCGGGTGCCGGGTGGTGGCCGGCCGGACCGAGGTGACCCGGATGCCGCCGTCGGCCTTCCACTGCCACTCGGCGCCGGTCGGGTCGAGGAAGGCCTCGACCTCCTCGCGGCTGGTGGTCTCGAAGGTGTCCTGCCAGCTCTTGCCGAGGCCGTAGCCGTCGTGCAGGTTCTGCACGTACCGCACCCCGCCGGCGAAGGCCGCGCGGACCTCGTCGTCCAGGGAGTCCAGCCACAGCTCGGCGTCGACGGCCGGGGTGGCGCCGCCGCTGCCCGGCTGGATCTGGCAGTAGAAGGCGAGCCGGGCCGGCCAGGCGTGGGCGTAGCTCATCTCGTTGTGCATCGAGATGGTGAACTCCTGCGGGTACTCCGTGGAGGTGTAGACGTTGCTGCCGACCTTGGTGCGCGGGGAGTTGCCGTGCACGTAGGCGAGGCGGTTGGGCAGCAGCAGGTCGAGGACCTCGTCCAGGCGGTCGGGGGTGACCCCGAAGCCGCGGAAGACCAGGCCCTTCTCCTGGGTGAGCAGCCGGGCGAGCTCGTCCGGGCCCATCTCCCGGAGCCGGGCGAGGAGTTCGTCGGCGCCGCCGACGCCCTCGGACTCGAGGTCCAGCGGCGTCCAGATGGTCTCGCGGGTCGTGTCGCGGGTCGTCATGGGGTCATGCCTCCAGGTCCTTGGTGAGGTCGGCGACCAGTTCGGCCTCCCGCTGGGCGAGGTAGAAGTGGTCGCCCGGGTAGGTGCGCAGGGCGAAGCCGGCCGTGTGGGTCAGATCGGCCCAGGCCAGTACGTCGTCGGGGTCGCAGCCCGGGTCCTCGGTGCCGAGGTGCGCGGTGATCGGGGCCCGGGTGCGGCGGGGCGGGGACGCGGGCCGGTAGTTCTCGATGAGGCGGTAGTCGGATCGCAGGGCCGGCAGCAGCAGTTCGCGCAGCTCCGGGATGTCGTAGACCTCGGAGCCGAACGAGCCCAGCCTCCGTACGCCGGCCACGAGTTCGTCGTCGCCGCGCAGGTGCAGCCCGGTGGGGCGGGCGCGGTGCGGGGCGGAGCGTGCGGACACGAACAGGTGCCGGGGCACGACCCCGTGCCGCTCCTCCAGCCGCAGCGCGGTCTCGTAGGCGACGGAGGACCCCATGCTGTGCCCGAACAGGGCGAGGGGCCGGTCCAGCAGGGGCAGCAGGGCCGCGGTGACGGCGTCGACCAGGGTGGTCATGTCCTCGGCGCAGGGCTCGGCCAGCCGCTCCTGCCGGCCGGGGTAGCGGACGGCGACCAGCTCCACGTCGTCGGGAAGGCGGGCGGGCCAGGTGTGGAAGAGCTGGGCGTTGCCGCCGGCGTGGGGGAAGCAGACGAGGCGCAGGCGGGCGGCGCGCCTCGGGGGGTGGCGGCGCAGCCAGGGGTCCTCGCGCTCAGTGGTCGCGGTCCTTGTCGGTCGCTTCATCCGTCAGCTCTCCCTTCAGATCCGGTGCCAGTGCGGCGAGTACGGCCAGCGCGGCCATCGCGCCGGCGATCGTGCGTACGGTGGGCAGGGCGCCCCACGCGGCGAGGAGCAGGCCGCCGGCGAGGGAGCCGACGGCGTTGGTGCCGGAGCCGATCAGGCCCGCGGCGGCGGCCACCCGGCCCTGGAGGGCGTCCGGCGTGGTGCGGACCTGGTAGACGGCGGCGGCCACGTTGAAGACCGCGCCGACGAAACCGGTCCCGGCGTACAGGGCGCCCAGGGCCACCGGGCTGCCGGTGAGCCCCATCGCCCCGATGAGCAGGGCCCAGGACAGTGCGCCGGCGATGAGCAGCGTGCGCTGCCGCGGGATCCGGCGCTGGATCCGGCCTCCCGCCAGCGCCCCGCACAGTCCGCCGACCCCGCCGATGCCGACCACGACGGCGAGGGTCTGGGAGGGCAGCCCGGCCTCCTTGATCCGCAGGACCAGGGCGAGCGCGAGCATCTGGAACAGCACGTTGGTGGCGGCGACGTATCCGAGGGCGGACCGCAGGAACCGCTGCCGCCACAGCCACCGCAGCCCTTCGGCGACCTCAGCGGCGAGCCGGGAGGAACGGTGGGTGCCGTCGGGCCGCTGCTCCTGGAACGGCTTGCGGATCAGCAGCAGGCTCACCGCCGAGACCAGGTAGCCCACCGCCCCGAAGGCGAAGGGCAGCGCGCGCCCCGCCGACTGGAGCAGCACCCCGGCGGGCTGGCCCAGCAGGCCCGCCGCCCGGCCCCGGGCCTCGTTCTGGGCGAGGGCGGCGGGCAGTTGGGAGGCCGGGACCAGGTTGCGCACGGCACCGCGTTCGGCGAGCCGGTAGAACACGGCGAGGGACGCCTCCGTGAAGGCCACGGCCGCCAGGTGCGTCACCGACAGCCGGCCCGCCGCGAGGGACAGGGCCACGCTGCCGACCGCCGCGATCCGGCCCGCCTCGCAGCCCAGCATCACCCGCCGCCGGTCCCACCGGTCCACGACCGCCCCGGCCGGCAACTGCACCAGCAGCAGCGGCAGCAGCGCGGCCGTGGAGACCACCGACATGGCCAGCGGCGACCCGGTGTGCCACAGCACGATCAGCGGGTACGCCACCGAGGTGACCCGGGTGGCCAGGAACGACAGGCTCGCCCCCGACCACAGCAGCAGGAAGTCGCGGTTGCGGCGCAGCGGCGGGTCGGCCGCCACCGCACCGGCGGCCTCGGTCAGGGTCATGTCCTGCACCACTCCAGGACCGCCATCGCGCTGTGCATCTTGTTCTCGGCCTGGTCGAAGGCGATGCTCGCGGGCCCGTCCAGGACCTCGGCGGTGACCTCGTCGCCGCGGTGCGCGGGCAGGTCGTGCATGAACACGGCCTTCGGGCTGCTCTCCCACAGCGCCGAGGTCACCTGGAACGGCGCGAACAGCGTCCGCCAGTCCGGGTCGGGCTTGCTGGTGCCGGTGGTCTGCCAGCGGGTGGTGTACACGACGTCGACGTCGGCCGGCAGGTCCGCCATGTCGTGCCGCTCACGGAACACCGAGCCGTACCGGGCGGCCTGCTCGGCGGCACGCTCGCGGAACCGCTGTGCCAGGCCGTACCCCGCCGGGGTGCGCAGTTCCAGCTCGGCGCCCGGGAAGCGGGTCAGCGCGAGCGCCAGCGCCGACGCGGTGTTGTTGCCCTCCCCGACGTAGAGCAGCCGCAGGCCCTCGACGCGGCCGAACTGCCGGTGCAGCGTGGTCAGATCGGTGAGCGCCTGGGTGGGGTGCTCGTCGGCGGACATCGCGTTGACGACGGCCATCCGCTCCTGGGCGGCCCAGGCCCGCATCTCGGCGGGGTCGCCCGCGGTGCGGGCGACCAGCACGTCGAGCATCCGGGACATGACCCGTCCGGTGTCCTCGCTGGTCTCCCCGGTGTTGAGCTGGAGGTCGCCGGGGCCGTAGGTGACGAGCTGGGCGCCGAGCCGCAGCGCGCCGCTGGAGAAGGCGGTGCGGGTGCGGGTGGAGGTCTTGCTGAAGTAGACGCCCACCACGTCCCCGGCGAGCGGGGCGGGGCGGCCCGCGGTGCCGGCCGAGAAGGCTGCACCACGTTCCACGAGGGCGTGCAGGTCGGTGTCGGTGAGGTCGTCGATCGAGATCAGATGCCGTGTCACGAGTTCCTCCTGAGGTCAGCGGTGGGAGAGGGGCCGCGGGTCATGCCCGCTCCTCGTCGGTGACGACCGGGGCGAGGACGGCCGGCAGCCCGTCCGCGTCGCCCGCGGAGCGCCAGTCGCCGGCCAGCCGCCCCTGCCCGAACGTGCCGTCCTGGCGGCCCAGCTCTGCGGTGAGGTGCTTGACGACGGCCTTGCCGGAGTCGGCGTTGGTCAGCGCCACGAAGCCGGTCCCGGCGTGCAGGCGGCTGATCGCCATGTTCCAGTAGCCGGTGGGCTCGCCCCCGTGGCCGAACTCCAGGTCGTCGCCGCTGTCGTCGACGATCGTGCCCAGCCCGTAGAAGGTGCCGGTCTCGCCCGCAAGCAGCTCCCTGGCCAGGGCCTGCGGGACGAGCGCGCCCGGGGCGCCGAGCAGCGCGTCGCGCACGGCCAGGGTGAACCGGGCGGCGTCGGCCGCCGTCGTCCA
This sequence comes from Streptomyces sp. NRRL B-24085, assembly GCF_001282115.1. Taxonomy (GTDB): domain Bacteria; phylum Actinomycetota; class Actinomycetes; order Streptomycetales; family Streptomycetaceae; genus Streptomyces. The sequence goes on from NZ_LJBR01000403.1 coordinate 23,838, forward strand.
CAGGCCCGCCGCCGCGAGGTGGGCCCGGCGGCGCCAGCCGTCCTTGAGGGGGGTGCCGTGGGCGTCGTGACCGAGCGCCACGGGCAGGCCCGCGGTGTGCGGGTGGTCCTGGTCGAAGCTGGTGTCGGCGAGGCCGAGCGGGTCCAGGACCAGGCGCCGCATCAGCGGTTCGAAGGCCTCGCCGGTGGCGTCCTGGAGGACCTGCTGGAGCACCCAGTAGTGCGTGCTGCTCTTGCGGAACACCTCTCCCGGCGGCAGTTCGCGCCGCACCCTCGGCGTGTTGACCGGCGGCCTGCCCTCCAGCAGGTCGAGGAGCGTGGGCAGCTCCTCGCCGGGCCGGAAGCCGACGCTGCGGTGCCGGGCGAGCCCGGCGCGGTGCCCGAGCAGGTGCCGTACGGTGACCGGGCCCGGGGCCCGCGGGTCGTCGGCGAGCTGCCAGCCGGTGAGGTACGCCGAGATGTCCGTGTCGAGGTCCAGGACCCCGTCGTCCACCAGGCGCAGCACGCCGAGCGCGGTCACGTGCTTGCTGATCGAGCCGACCTGGAAGAGGGTCCGCGTGGACACGGGCACCTCCGTGCCCGCGGCGAGCACCCCGTGCCCTTCCACGGCCACGACCTTGCCGTCGTGGATGACGGCGAGGGCGGCACCGGGGACGTGGTGGTCGGCCATGACGGCGTCGATGCCCTCGATGACGGGTGCCCGCGGCGGGAGCAGTGCGGCGACCTCGGCGGCCGCCTCGCCGCCGGCCTGGGCGAGCAGCCGGGACAGCAGTTCGGCGGGCACCTCGACGGTGGCGGGTGCCGCGGCCTCCGGCACCTCCACCGGCGCCTCGACCGTCGGCGTCTCGACCGCCGGCGTCTCGGGGGCCGCGTCCTTCATGTCCTCGTCCACCGCGGCCGCCAGCTCGAACAACGTGTCGTGCTGGTACATCCGGTAGATCGAGACGGCGAGCCCCGCCGCGCGGGCCGCGGCCAGCACCTTGATCATCAGCAGGGAGTGCCCGCCGAGGTCGAAGAAGCGGTCGTGGACGCCGATCTGCTCGACGCCGAGGACCTCGCTCCAGATGGCCGCGAGGGCCTTCTCGGTCGGGGTGCGCGGCGGCACGTGGTCGGTGCCCGTGCGCAGGTCGCCGCGGTCGGGGGCGGGCAGGGCGCGCCGGTCGACCTTGCCGTTGGCGTTCAGCGGCAGGGCGTCCAGGGCGATGAAGGCGGCGGGGACCATGTAGTCGGGGAGCCGCAGCGCGCAGTGCGCGGCGAGGTCCTCCGGTGCGGCCCCGGCGCCGGTCCAGTACGCCACCAGGCGCCGGTCCCCCGGCACCGGCTCGTGCACGGAGACGTACGCCTCGCGCACCGCCGGGTGTCCGGTCAGCACCGACTGGATCTCGCCGAGCTCGACGCGGTAGCCGCGGATCTTGACCTGGTCGTCGATGCGGCCGAGGAACTCGACGTTCCCGTCGTCCAGTTGGCGGACCAGGTCGCCGGTCCGGTACAGGCGGCCGGGACCGAAGGGGTCCGGCAGGAACCGTTCCGCCGTCAGGTCCGGCCGGCCCGCGTAACCGCGAGCCACCCCGGTACCGCCGACGTACAGCTCCCCGGCCACCCCGACCGGCACCGGCCGCATCGCCGAGTCCAGCACGTACACCCGCATGTTCGGCAGCGGGCGCCCGATCGGGACGACCTCGCGGCCGACCGGTCCGGTGACCGGGAAGACCGTGGAGCCGACGGAGGCCTCCGTGGGGCCGTACTCGTTGATCAGGCGGCCCGGTCCGAGGATGTCCAGCGAACGGTCCGCGGTGGTCCCCGGCAGGGCCTCGCCCGCGACGACGGTCACCGCGGCCAGCTCGTCGGCCTGCTCGGTGGTGAGCTGTTCGGCGAGCAGGTCGAGGTGGCCCGGGGTCAGCTTGACGAAGCTGTAGGGGGCTCCGGCCAGCAGGGCGCGGCCCAGGTCGGCCGGAGCGGTGTCCTGCGCGACCGTGAAGACCCGCTGGCCGGTGACCAGGGGGCCCCACAGGTTGGGGACGATCAGGTCGAAGGCGACCGAGGAGAACATCGGCGCGCCGCCGGTCCCCCGGGCGGCCAGCTCCCGGGCCGCCCAGGCCACGTGGTTGACCAGGCCCCGGTGCGGCACCTCGACGCCCTTGGGGACGCCGGTCGAACCGGAGGTGAAGATGACGTAGGCCAGCGCGTCGAGGTCGTCCCGGCGGGCGGGGGCCTCACCGGGCATCCCCTCACCGGCCATCGCCGCGGACAGCACCTCCGTGCCGGCGAACCGGTCCGCGTACTCCTCGGAGGTCACCGCCACCCGGGCGCCGGCGGTCCGTACGATCGCGGCGACCCGCTCGGCCGGGTAGGAGGGGTCGACCGGCACGTAGGCGCCGCCCGCCTTCCACACCGCGAGCAGCGCGGCGATCAGGTCGGGTCCCCGGTCGAGCTGGACCGCCACCCGGGCCTCGGCGTCGACGCCCCGGGCCCGCAGGGCGTGCGCCAGCCGGTTGGCGCGGGCGTCGAGTTCGGCGTACGACAGGGTCCGGTCGCCCAGGGTGACGGCGGGCGCGTCCGGGACCCGGGCGGCCTGTGTCTCGAAGAGGCGGAGCACGTCCGCGGTCCCGGCCTCGTGGGCGGTGTCGTTCCACTCGACGAGCTGGCGGTGCAGTTCGTCGTCGGACAGCGGGACCGCGCGGGCGTCACCGGACGGGTCCTTGGTCATCGCGTCCAGGACGGCCGTGTACAGCGCGGTCAGGCGGTCGGCGTTCGGCCGGGACAGGGCGTGGGTGTGGGTGGTCATCAGGAGATACCCGGAGACCGCGGAGACCGCCAGGTCGAACTCGGTGGCGCCCTCACCCGAGCTGGCGTCCAGGTCGACGCGGTCGGTGTCGACGTGGTCGAAGTCCTGGTAGCTGAAGCGGACGTCGAGCAGGCGCTCCAGGCCGGCGTCGTGCTGGATCGCCGGCATCGGGTAGCGGCGGTGCTCCCACATGCCGGCCTCGTGGGCGAAGACCTCGCGGACGAGCTCCTCCCAGGTGCGGTCGCGGTCGGCGTCGAAGGCGAACGGCAGGGTGTTGAGGTACATGCCGTAGACCCGGTCGGCGCCCGGTGCCTCGGGGCGGGCGCTGAAGACCAGCCCGGAGTGGAAGCGGTCCTCCTCGGTGAGCAGGCTCAGCGTCTTGAGGTGGGCGGCGAGCAGCACGCTCTTGATCGAGACGCGGGCCCGGGCGGCCAGGGCGCGCAGCCCGGCGTCGAAGGGCTTGAGGGCGACCGCGACCCGGTAGCGCTCGCGCTCGGCGGTGCGGTCGCCGGCCCATGCGGACGGGAGGGAGAAGCGGGCGTGCCCTTCGGTGACGCCCTGCCAGTGGCCGCGGTCGGTCGCCGATTCCAGTGACCGCAGTTCGGCGGCGACGAAGTCCGCGTACCGCACCTGCGGTGCCGCCACGGTGACCCGTTCGCCGCCGTCGCGGACGCGCCGGTACTCGTCCAGCAGCTCCATCAGCAGCGCGCGGTGGCTCCAGCCCTCGGTGATGGCGTGGCAGACGGTCAGTCCGAGCCGCCAGCCGTCGTCCTCGACGTGCGCGGTCATGCGCAGCAGCGGGGCGTGCTCCAGGTCGAAGAGGTCGGCGCGCTCGGCGGCGAGGAAGGTCCGGACGGCGGTGTCGAGCGCGGCCTGGTCCAGGCCCCGCAGGTCGTGGACGGCGACCGGGATCTCCGCGTCCGCGTGCACCACCTGGAGCGGCTGCGAGTAGCCGTCGAGGTGGAAGGAGGTGCGCAGCATCTCGTGCCGGGCGGCGACCGTGACGGCCGCGGCGCGCAGGGCGTCCGCGGAGAACGGCACGGACTCGCTGATCCGGAACGACGACACGTTGTGGTAGGCGTGCCGGTCGTCGGCCAGCATCTCCAGCACCATGCCGAGCTGCACCTGCGTCAGCGGGTAGGCGTCCACGGCGTCGGCCGGCAGTGCGGCCCGGTCCCCGTCGCCGATCAGCGCGAACCGCTCGACGGGCACGTCCACTTCGGTGCGTGCCGGGCGCCCGGTGAGGTACTCGGCGAGCTCGGCGACCGTGCGGTGCTCGAAGACGTCCCGGACCCCGATGTCGAACCCGGCCGAGCGCAGGGCCCCGACCAGGGCCACGGCCCGGATGGAGTGTCCGCCGATCTCGAAGAACCCGTCCTCGACACCGACCCGCTCCAGGCCGAGCACCTGCGCCCACACCTCGGCGATGCGCTCCTCGGTCACCGTCCGCGGGGCGGTGTACCCGTCGTCGGCGGCCTCGGCGGTGTCGGGGGCGGGCAGGGCGCGCCGGTCGACCTTGCCGTTGGCGTTCAGCGGCAGCGCCGGAAGGGGGAGCAGGGCGGCCGGGACCATGTACTCGGGCAGCCGGTCGCCCAGGTGCGCCCGTACGGCGTCGGGGGCGGCGGCCTCGGCGGGGGCGTAGTAGGCGGCGAGCTCACCGTCGTACGTCGTCACGAACGCCTCGCGGACGGCGGGGTGCCCGGTGAGGACGGCCTGGATCTCGCCGAGTTCGATCCGGTAGCCGCGGATCTTGACCTGGTCGTCGATGCGGCCGAGGAACTCCACGTTGCCGTCGTCCAGTTGGCGGACCAGGTCGCCGGTCCGGTACAGGCGGCCGGGACCGAAGGGGTCCGGCAGGAACCGTTCCGCCGTCAGGTCCGGCCGGCCCGCGTACCCGCGCGCCACCCCGGTACCGCCGACGTACAGCTCCCCGGCCACCCCGACCGGCACCGGCCGCATCGCCGAGTCCAGCACGTACACCCGCATGTTCGGCAGCGGGCGCCCGATCGGCAGGACGTCGGGGGCGCAGTCGTCCGGGACCGGGAAGACGGTCGATCCGACGGACGCCTCGGTGGGGCCGTACTCGTTGATCAGACGGGTTCCCGGAGCGAGGGTGCGCCAGCGTTCCAGGGTGGCGCGGGTGAAGGCCTCGCCCGCCACCACCAGCACCGGGGCCAGGGCGGCCGCCTGGTCGGCGGTGAGCTGCTGGGCCAGCACGTCCAGGTGTCCCGGGGTCAGCTTGACGAAGCTGAACGGGCCCGCGGCGGCGAGGTGTTCGCCCAGGTCGGCCATGTCGACGTCCTGGCCGACGGTGTGCACCGCCTGGCCGGTGACCAGCGGTGCCCACAGGTTGGGGACGACCAGGTCGAAGGCGACCGAGGAGAACAGCGGGGCGCCGCCGGTGCCGTGCGGGGCGAGTTCGCGGGCCGCCCAGGCGACGTGGTTGACCAGGCCCCGATGGGTGACCTCGACGCCCTTGGGGACGCCGGTCGAGCCGGAGGTGAAGATGACGTACGCCAGCGTGTCCAGGTCGTCGCGGCGGGCCGGGGCCTCGTCGGGCCGTCCCGTGAGGTCCGGGAGTGCGGTGAGCGTGGCCACGGCGGCGGACGCCTCGCGCATCGCGTCGACACGGGCGGCCGGATAGGACGGGTCCACAGGTACGTAGGCGCCGCCCGCCTTCCACACCGCGAGCAACGCGGTCAGCAGGTCGGGGCCGCGGTCCAGCTGGACGAGGACACGGGACTCGGGCGTGACGCCCCGCTCGCGCAGGTGGTGCGCCAACTGATTGGCACGGGCGTCCAGTTCGCCGTACGACAGGGAGCCGCCGGCGTGCCGTACCGCCGCCGCCCGCGGCGTGCGGGCCGCCTGTGCCTCGAAGAGCTGGAGGACGGAGGAGGTCTCCGCCTCGTGGGCGGTGTCGTTCCACTCGGCGAGCCGGCGCTCGCGCTCGCCCTCCGGCAGGAAGGTGGCGCGGGCGTCGCCCTCGGGGTCGTCGGCCATCGCTTCCAGGACCTGTCGCAGCATCTGCGCGAGGCGGTCCGTGCCGGTGCGGCTCAGGGCGCGCGGGGAGGCGGTCAGGACGAGGTGGCCGACACGGGCGGAGACGCCGAGCGGGAACTCGGTGGGGCTGTCGTCGATGCTGGCCAGGTAGTCGACCTGGGCGCGGTCGACCTGGTCGAAGTCGTGGTAGCTGAACCGCATGTCGATCAGCCGCTCGCCGTCGGCGAGTTCGCGCTGGATGACCGGCATCGGGTAGGTGCGGTGCGGCCACAGCTCGACCTCGCGGGCGAACACCGAGGCCACCAGCTCGCGCCAGGTGCCGGCCGCCGTGCGGTCGTGGGCGAAGGGCAGCGTGTTGAGGTGCATGCCGTAGACGCGGTCGGCGCCGAGGACCTCGGGCCGGGCGTTGCAGACCAGCCCGGAGAAGAAGCGGTCCTCCTCGGTGAGCATGCTCAGCGTCTTGAGGTGAGCCGCGTGCAGCACGCTCTTGAGGGAGGCGCCCGCCGTGGCGGCCAGGGCGCGCAGGCGGTCCTCCAGGTCGTGGAAGGGGACCGGGACGCGGTAGGGGGCGCCGGTGTCGTCCGGGGCTCCGCGCCAGGGCGCGGGCACGGTGAGCCGGGCGTACCCGTCGACGACGGACTGCCAGTAGGCGCGGGAGTCCTCGGCGTCGAGGACCTCCAGTTCGGCGGCGACGAAGTCGGCGAACCGCACGGCCGGGCGCTCCGGCTCCACCGCGTCGGCGCCGTCCACCAGCCGGTCGTACTCCTGGAGCACCTCCATGAGCAGCGAGTGGTGGCTCCAGCCGTCGAGGATCGCGTGGCACTCGGTGTTGGTGATCCACCAACTGCCGTCGCCGGCGGTGTGCGCGTGCAGCCGCAGCAGCGGCGGGGTCGCCAGGTCGAAGAGGCGGGCCCGCTCCTGCTCGGTGAACTCCCGCAGGGAGGCGAGGAGTTCGTCCTGGCCGAGATGGGACAGGTCGCGGGCGTCGACCGGCATCTCGGCCTCGGCGTGGACCAGTTGGAGCGGGACGGAGTAGCCGGTGAGGTCGAAGGAGGTGCGCAGGGCCTCGTGCCGGGCGACGACCCGCGCGGCGGCCGCCCGCAGCGCCTCCAGGGAGAAGGGGCGCTCGTCACGGATCCGGAAGGAGGTGACGTTGTGGTACGGGTGCTTGCCGTCGTCGGTGAGCATCTCGACGACCATGCCGAGCTGCACCTGGGACAGCGGGTAGGCGTCCACCAGGCCCTCGGCCGGGAGCTTCGCCCGGTCCGCGTCGCCGATCAGGGCGTACGGCTCGACGGTGCGGTCGGCGTCGGCGGGGGCCGGGCGCCCGGTGACCAGTTCGGCGATCCGGGCGACCGTGCGGTGCTCGAAGACGTCCCGCACGGCGAGGTCGTAGCCGATCGCGCGCAGCCGTCCGACCAGGGTGACCGCGCGGATGGAGTGGCCGCCCAGCTCGAAGAACCCGTCCTCGACGCCGACCCGCTCCAGGCCCAGCACGTCCGCCCAGACCTCGGCGACCCGCTCCTCGGCGACCGTGCGCGGGGCGACGAAGGCGGCGCCGCCGAGGGCGTCCTGGCCGGGGGCGGGCAGGGCCCGCTTGTCGAGCTTGCCGTTGGTGGTCAGCGGCAGCGCGTCCAGGGCGACGAAGGCGGCCGGGACCATGTACTCGGGCAGCCGGGCGGCCAGGTGGGAGCGGAGCGTGCCGGGCTCGGGCGCGGTGTCCGCGGCCGGGGTCACCCATGCGACCAGGCGCTTGTCGCCCGGGGTGTCCTCGCGCACCAGGACGACGGCGTCCCGGACGTCGGGGTGGGCGGCCAGCGCGGTCTCGATCTCGCCGAGCTCGATGCGGAAGCCGCGGATCTTGACCTGGTCGTCCATCCGGCCCAGGAACTCCAGGCTGCCGTCGGGCAGCCGGCGCGCCAGGTCGCCGCTCTTGTAGAGCCGGGAGCCGGGCGGGCCGTACGGGTCGGGGACGAACCGTTCGGCGGTCAGGCGCGGCCGGTTGAGGTAGCCGCGGGCCACACCGGGCCCGGCCACGTACATCTCGCCGGGCACGCCGACCGGGACCGGGCGGGCGTGCGCGTCCAGCAGGTACACCCTGAGGTCGGCCAGCGGGTGGCCGACGGGGTTGCCGGCCCGCGGGTCGAGGTCCGCCTCCGTGATGCGGTGGAAGGTGGTGTGGACGGTGGTCTCGGTGATCCCGTACATGTTGACCAGGGCCACCCGGTCCAGGCCGAACCGCTCGGCGAACGGCCGCAGTTCGGAGACCTCCAGCTTCTCGCCCGCGAAGACGACCGCGCGCAGCGACAACGCGGCGTCGGTGTCCACCAGCGAACGGAACGCGGTCGGCGTCTGGTTGAGGACGGTGACCTGCTCCCGGACCAGCAGGTCCAGGAACTCCTCCGGCGACCGCGTCACGGCCTGCGGTACGACGACCAGGCGGCCGCCGAACAGCAGCGCGCCCCACATCTCCCACACCGAGACGTCGAAGGCGTAGCTGTGGAACAGCGGCCACACGTCGGTCTCGGCGAAGGCGTAGTGCTCGTGGCCGCGCGCCAGGAGGCGGGCGACGTTGGCGTGGGTGAGGGCGACGCCCTTGGGGCGACCGGTGGAGCCGGAGGTGTAGATCGTGTAGATCAGGTTCTCGGGGCTGCCCGGGACGCCGGGGTCGGTGCCGGGCTGCTCGTCGAGCGCGTCCCGGTCCAGGAGCAGCAGGTCCACGTCGAACAGGTGGGCGTGGTCCGAGACGGTGACGACCACCGGGGCCTGGGCGTCCTCGACGATGTAGGCGATGCGGTCGGCCGGGTTGGCCGGGTCCAGCGGGAGGTAGCCGGCACCGGACTTGAGGATGCCGAGGAGGGCGGGGATCAGCTCGATGCCCCGCTCCAGGCTCAGGCCGACCAGGGTCTCCGGGCCGACGCCCTTGGCGATCAGGGCGTGCGCGACCCGGTTGGCGCGGGCGTCCAGCTCGGCGTAGGTGAGGTGGGTGCCCTCGAAGGACAGGGCGGTGCGGTGCGGGGTGCGGGCGGCCTGCTCGGCGAACACCTCGTGCACGCGCCGGGTCACCGGGGTCTGCTCGCGCGGCGGGCCGAGCAGGACGGCCCGCTCCTGCTCGCCCAGGATCTCCAGGGCGGACAGCGGGGCCTCGGGGGCGTCGGCGACCGCGTGCAGCAGCCGGACCAGGTGGCCGGCGAGGCGCTCGACCGTCGTGCGGTCGAACAGGGCGGTGGCGTACTCCAGGTGGCCGCCGAGCGAGCCGTCGGCGCCCTCGCGGACCTGGAGGTCGAGGTCGAACTTGGCGACCCGGCCGGAGCCGGCGAAGGGCTCAGCGTCGACGCCGGGCAGGTCGAAGGCGGCGCCGCGGTCGCCGTGCAGGGTGAAGGCGACCTGGAACAGGGGCGTGCGGGACAGGTCGCGCTCGGGCGCGAGGGCCTCGACGACCTGGGCGAAGGCCACGTCCTGGTGGTCGTAGGCGTCCAGGACCGTGGCGCGGGTGCGGGACAGCAGGCCGGTGAAGGACGGGTCGCCGGCGAGGTCGCCGCGCATCACCAGGCTGTTGATGCCGTAGCCGATGAGCTGCTGGAGCTCGGGGCGGCCGCGGCCTGAGACCACGGTGCCCACCGCGATGTCGGTGCGTCCGGTGTGCCGGGACAGCAGGGTCTGCCAGGCGGCCAGGAACAGCATGAACAGGGTGCTGTCCCGGTCGGCGGCCAACTGCCGCAGGCGGGCGGCGAGAGGGCCGGGCACCTCGAAGGGGACCGCGTCCCCGGCGCCGTCGCGGACCGGCGGGCGGGGCCGGTCGGTGGGCAGCTCCAGCGGGGGCAGGTCGGCCAGCGCGTCCTGCCAGTGGCCGAGGTGCCGGGCGACGACCTCCTCGGTCATCGTCGTGCGCTGCCAGGCCGCGTAGTCGGCGTACTGCACGGCGAGCGGGGCCGGGACGGCGCCCGTGTACAGCTCGCTCAGTTCCTGGCCGAAGACCTGGGCGGACCAGGCGTCGCAGGCGATGTGGTGGAAGACGACCGCGAGGACGTGCTCGTCGTCGCCGACCCGGACGAGGCGGCCGCGCACGGGCCAGTCGCGGGCCAGGTCGAAGGTGCGGGCCAGGTCGGCCTCGACGAGGGCCCGCACCCCGGCGTCGTCGGCGGCCGTGGAGTGCGCGAGGGGCAGCGGCCGCGGCGGGTCGACGACCTGCACGGGCTCGTCGCCGGCCAGTGCGTAGCGGGTGCGCAGGATCTCGTGCCGGTCGACGACCCCCTGCCAGGCCCGTTCCAGCGCCTCGGTGTCCAGGGCGCCGCGCAGCCGCAGCACCAGCGGCACCAGGTACTCCGGGCTGTCCGGCTCCAGCCGGCTGAGGAACCACATCTGCTGCTGTCCGTACGACAGCGGCAGCGGGGCGGTGCGGTCGGCGCGGGGTATCCCCGCGCGGCGCGGGGCGGCGGCGCCGCGGCCCGCGAGACGGCGCCTCAGCAACTCCGCGCGCAGCGCGTCGGCCTCGGTACCGGAACCACCGTCGCCGCCCGTCACGACGGGCCTCTCCATTTCCCCGGTGCTCATGCCTGCTGCTCCTCGGTGTGCGATGCGGTGTGGGGGCGGACGGTGGTTTGCGGTGCGCCGCCGGTCGCGGGGGCTCCTGCGGTCGCGGCGGCCTCGGACAGCAGTTCGCCGTCGGTCAGCGCCGCCACCTCGGCCATGACCCGTTCCGTGACCGTCGCGGCGAGCCGGCCGATCGTGGGGCCCTCGAAGACCGTGCGGACGGCGAAGTCGATGCCGAACTCCTGCTGGATGCGGGAGATGAGCCGGATCGCGAGGATCGAGTTGCCCCCGATGTGGAAGAAGTTGTCGTGCGCGGAGGCCTGTACGCCGAGCAGTTCGGTCCAGATCTCGGCGATCCGCTCCTCGACGGGCCCGTCCGGCGCCACGTGCGCGGGACCGTCCTCACGGCGGCCCGGTTCGGGCAGGGCCCGCCGGTCGACCTTGCCGTTGGCGTTGACCGGGATCGCGTCGAGCGCGGTGAAGGTCGCCGGGATCATGTACTCCGGCAGCCTGGCCGCGAGATGGGCGGCGAGGTCGGGCAGTCCGGTGCCGGACGCGGCCGGAACGGCGTAGCAGGCCAGGGCCGGTTCGCCGCCCTCGGGACGGTGGACGACGACCACGGCCTCCCGGATCTGCGGGTGCTCCTCCACGACGGCCCGGATCTCGCCGGGTTCCACGCGGTAGCCGCGGATCTTGACCTGGTCGTCGAGCCGGCCGAGGAAGGCCACGTTCCCGTCCGGCAGCCGCCGCACCAGGTCCCCGGTGCGGTACAGGCGGGCGCCCGCGGCGCCGTACGGGTCGGGCACGAACCGCTCGGCCGTCAGCTCGGGCCGGCCGGCGTACCCGCGGGCCACGCCCGTCCCGCCGACGTACAGTTCGCCCGCGACACCGACCGGGACCGGCTCCAGGGCCGGGTCGAGGACGTACATGGTCATGCCGGGCAGCGGGCGGCCGATGGGCAGGACGTCGGGGACGGGTTCGGCCTCGTCCTGCGGCACCGGGAAGACGGAGGTGCCGACGGAGGCCTCGGTGGGGCCGTACTCGTTGAGGAGCAGCATGTCGGGGGCGAGCTCCCGCCAGCGCTCCAGCGCGGCCCGGGTGAACGGCTCGCCCGCCACCACCGTGAGCGGGGTCAGCGAGCCCGCCTGCGCCGGTGACAACTGGTGGGCGAGGATGTCGAGATGGCCCGGGGTCAGCTTGAGGAAGCTGAAGGGGGCCGCCTCCGACAGCCGCTTGCCGAGCTCCGACATGTCGGTGTCCTGCGGCAGCAGGAACAGCCGCTGGCCGGTGACCAGAGGCGCCCACAGGTTGGGGACGACCAGGTCGAAGGCGACCGAGGAGAACAGCGCGGCACCGCCGTAGTCCCGGCCGGCGAGGTCCCGCGCGGCCCACGCCACATGGTTGGCCAGGCCCCGCTGGGTGACCTCGACGCCCTTGGGGACACCGGTCGAGCCGGAGGTGAAGATCACGTAGGCGAGCCGGTCCGGGTCCCGGTCCCGCGCGGGCGCGGTCGCGGGCCGTACGGCGATCTCGGCGGCGTCGGTGTCGAGCCGCAGCACACGCAGGCCGTCCACGCCGGTGAAGCGCTGCTCGTACGCCGACGAGGTGACCGCCGTGCGCACCCCGGCCGCCCGGCACATCGCGGTGACGCGCTCCGCCGGGTAGGACGGGTCGACCGGCACGTAGGCGCCGCCCGCCTTCCACACCGCGAGCAGGGCGGTGACCAGTTCGGGGCCGCGGTCCAGCAGGACGGCGACCCGGCGCTCGGCGCCCACGCACAGGGTGCGCAGCTGCTGGGCGAGACGGTTGGCGGCGGTGTCCAGCTCGCCGTAGGAGACGATCCGTTCGCCGAAGGCGAGGGCGGTGCGGTCGGGCCGGCTGCGGGCCTGCTCCTCGAAGTGTTCGAGGACGGTGCGCTCGTCGGGCTGCCAGGCGGTGTCCTTCCAGCCGTCGAGGAGCTGCCGGCGCTCCTGCTCGCCGAGCAGGTCGAGGGCGCCGAGCGGGGTGTCCGGGCGCGCGGCGACCTGGTCGAGCAGAGTGAGGAAGTGGCCCGCCATGCGTTCGGCGGTGCTCCGGTCGAACAGCGAGGTGGCGTACTCCAGGACGCCGTCCAGGGCGCCCTCGGGGGTCTGCCGCATGAACAGCGACAGGTCGGTCTTGGCGACCTGCCACGCCTCGGTGAACGCGGCCAGGTCGGCGTCCTGGGTGACGACACTGGTCACGCCCTCGCTGTGCAGGTCGAAGGCGACCTGGTAGAGCGGGGTGCGGGACAGGTCGCGCTCCGGCTGGAGCTCGTCGACCAGCCGCTCGAAGGGCAGTTCCTGGTGGACGAAGGCGGCGCGGGCCGCTTCCCTGACCCTGACCAGGGCCTCGGCGAAGCCCAGGTCCGGGGTCAGACCGCAGCGCACGACCAGGGAGTTGAGGAAGAAGCCGACCATGTGCTCGGTCTCGGGCCGGGTGCGGCCCGCCACCGGGGTGCCGACGGGCACGTCCCAGCGGCCGCTCCAGCGGGCCACGAGGGTGGCGTACGCGGTCAGCAGCGTCATGAACGGCGTGGCCCCGTGCCCGCGGCCCAGCTCGGTCAGGGCGGCGGCGGTCCGCTCCGGGACCCTGAGCGGTACGACGGCGCCGTGCGGGTCGCGGACCGCGGGGCGGGGCCGGTCGGCGGGCAGCTCCACCGGCTCGACGCCGTCGAGGGCGGTCCGCCAGTGCGCGAGCTCCCCCTCGACGAACTCCTCGGTGAGCCGGGCATGCTGCCAGGTGCCGTAGTCGGCGTACTGGAGCTCCAGGGCGGGCAGTCCGGGCGCGCGCCCCTGCGTGCGGGCCGCGCACAGCTCGCGCAGCTCCCGCTCCAGGACGACCGTCGACCAGCCGTCGCACGTGATGTGGTGCAGGGTCAGCAGCAGCAGGTGGTCCTCGCCGGGCAACCGAACCAGCAGGGCACGCCACAGCGGCCCCTCGGCCAGGTCGAAGCCCTGGGCGAACTGCTCGGCGAACAGCCCGGACACCTCGTCCCGGCCGGCGTCCTCGACCCGCAGCTCGACCCCGGCGGCTCCGGGGGCGTCGATCACCTGCCGCACCTCACCGCCCTCGGCGAGATAGCGGGTGCGCAGCGGTTCGTGGCGGGCGGCCAGCGCGTCCAGGGCGGCGGCCACGTCGGCCGGGTCGAGCCCGGCGGGCAGCCGCAGGAAGAGCGGCGCGACCCATTCGGGGCTGCCGGGGTGCATCCGGTCCAGGAACCACAGGCGGCGCTGGCCGGAGGAGAGGGGGAGGGCGCCGGTGCGGGCGACGGGGAGGACGGG
>NZ_LJBR01000404.1 GCF_001282115.1 Streptomyces sp. NRRL B-24085
GGACGCCGCGGCGGGACCGGCACGAGGCCGAGCTCTACCTCGCTGCCCAGCGCCGCGGGCCCCGCGCCGCGATGGCGTACCGGCTCGTCCACGAGTTCACCGACTACGAGGTGCTGCGGGTGTGGGGCACCCCGGTCAGGGTCGACATCGAGCCGCTCGGCAACCTCTAGCCGCGCCGCCTACTTCAGCAGCGGCAGCGCCGCGAAGTCGTACCCCTCCCACAGCCGCCGCGCCACCTCCTCCGGGTACGGCCGCACCTCGGGCGTCACGTCCAGGACCTGGGTGGCGCGCCCCACGCGGTCGAACGCCGGCCACCCCGGATCCCCGGTCCGCGCGAACCCGGTCCACGCCGACTGGAAGCGCGTGGTCAGCGCCCTGGCCTCGTCCGGCACCCCGGTCCCCGCGAACATCAGGGCGCCGAGGTCGGCGTCGTACGTGCCGAACAGCAGCGGGACGTCCAGGGCGTGGCAGGCGCCGAGCGCGCCGCCGAACGCCGGTGCGCTCCAGGTCAGTTCGTACAGGTGGGCCCGCCCGCCGCCCGCGGTCTGCGCCTCCGCCAGCCGCAGGGACGGCACGTTGAACAGCCAGTCGGTCTGCACCCGTTCGTAGAGCTCGGACGGGGTGGCGTCCGGGAAGGCCTCGCGGTAGGAGCGCTCACCGTCCGGGCCCGGCGCGAAGGTCCGCAGGGCCGCGACCGCCTGCTCCTCGGTGATCTTGCCGAGCCGCTCGCCGAGGGCCAGGAAGAGCCGGTACTCGTCCCGGTTGTGCCCGACGAGCAGTTCCACGTCCCGCCCGGCGCCCGCCGCCAGCGCCTCCCAGGGCGTGCACGGCAGCACCTCCCCGTCGACGACCGGCGCGAAGGGGGTGAGCGTCGGCGCCGCCTGGCCCCACCGGTCGCCGAACTCCCGCATGCGCGGGCCCAACCGCTCGCCTGCCGACGGGAGTTCACGGGGATCGACGGCTGACAGCGCCGCGGCCGTCGCCGTCTGACCCGCCTCCTTGGCGAGCTCCACCGCTATGTCCCGGGCGAGTTCGGCGGAGAAGTACGTGCCGGGCACGCTCTGCGCGACGGCCCGCCCGAACAGGCCCCGCGCGGCCGGCATCGCCAGCAGCGAGGCCACCGACCCCGCGCCCGCCGACTCCCCGAACACCGTGACCTGCCCGGGGTCCCCGCCGAACGCCGTGATGTTGTCCCGCACCCACTCCAGCGCCGCGACCTGGTCCAGCAGCCCCCGGTTCGCGGGCGCCCCCTCCAGCAGGGCGAACCCCTCGATGCCGACCCGGTAGTTGAGGGTCACGACGACCACGTCACCGGCGCGCGCGAGGTGCTGGGTGTCGTAACCCGGATTGCCCGCGTGGCCGAGCTTGTAGGCGCCGCCGTAGATCCACACCATCACGGGGCGGCGGGCCGCGGGGTCCGTGGCGGGGGTCCAGACGTTGACCGTCAGCCAGTCGTCACCGGTGGGCGTCGGCGGTGCCACCGCCCGGTCCCCGAAGGCGTGCTCCTGCGGGGGCGGGGGCCCGAAGGCGTACGCCTCCCGGGTCCCCTCCCAGCCCCTGACGGGCCGCGGCGCCTGGAACCGCGCCGCGCCCACCGGCGGTTCGGCGAACGGGATTCCCCGGAAGACCACCAGTCCGTCCTCGGCACGCCCGCGCACGGCACCGGCCGCGGTACGCACTTCGAGACCCTCGGCTGACGTCATCGGTCGAACTCCTCACAGGTCGGGGCTGCTCCGCTAACTCCAGCCCACGTCCCTTGCCCGGGTCAACCAACCCGGGGAGCCTTGTGCGGTCAGCTCAACGACTTCAGCGCGGACGCCTCGTACGGCTTCAGTTCGTCGAACCGGCCCGCGAGCACCTTCGCGGCCCATTCGGGGTCCTGGAGCAGCGCCCGCCCGACGGCGACCAGGTCGTACTCCTCGCGCTCCAGGGAGTCGAGCAGGTCGTCGATGCCCCTGACCGGGGAGCCCTCGCCCCTGAAGCCCTTGATGAAGTCGCCGTCGAGACCGACCGAGCCGACGGTGATGGTGGTCCTGCCGGTGAGCTTCTTGGTCCAGCCGGCGAGGTTGAGGTCGGAACCCTCGAACTCGGGGAGCCAGTAGCGGCGGGTGGAGGCGTGGAAGGCGTCGACCCCGGCGGCGGCGAGCGGGGTGAGGATCGCCTCCAGCTCCTCGGGCGTCTCGGCGAGCCGCGCCTTGTAGGCCTCCTGCTTCCACTGCGAGTACCGGAAGATGACCGGGAACTCGGGCGACACCGTCTCCCGCACGGCCGCCACGATCTCCGCCGCGAACCGCGTACGGGAGACCGGGTCACCGCCGTAGGCGTCGGTGCGGCGGTTGGTGCCCGCCCACAGGAACTGGTCCAGGAGGTAGCCGTGGGCGCCGTGCAGCTCCACGCCGTCGAAGCCGATGCGCTCGGCGGCGGCCGCGGCCTCGGCGAACGCGCCGATCACGTCGTCCAGGTCGCGCCGGGTCATCGCCCTGCCGGTGGGCTCGTCGGCGCCGATGCGCAGGCCGGAGGGGCCGACCGCGGGGGCGTCGGCGTAGGGCGGCTGCCCCTGCTCGCGCACCATGCCGATGTGCCAGAGCTGCGGCACGATGGTGCCGCCCGCCGCGTGCACCCGCTCGGCGACCTTCGCCCAGCCCGCGAGCTGCTCCTCGCCGTGGAAGCGCGGGATGCTGTCGCTCTGCCCGGCCGACTCGTGGCCGACGTACGTGCCCTCGGTGACGATCAGACCGACTCCGGCGGCCGCGCGACGGGAGTAGTACGACGCCACGTTCTCGCCGGGGACGCCGCCCGGGGAGAAGGAACGGGTCATCGGCGCCATCACGATGCGGTTCGGGACGGTCAGGCCGTTGATGTGGGCCGGACGCGAGAGGATCTCGGCGGCACGGGAGGGGGCGGAGGCGGTCACGTGGGGGTACTCCTCGGTATGTGCATACGCATGGACCTTGCAACAGGTGCCAACCGTGCCGTGCTCCTCAGGATTTCCCGCCGCGCTGTGACCCCGGTCACTCATGCAGGAAGCCCGCCCCGCGTCTGCGGGACGGGCTTCGTGTCGAGCGCTGGGCAGGCCTTGCACCTGCATCTCCCCGCAGGAAGCGGGGCGTCTTTCCTTGGACCACCAACGCGTAGTCGACCGACGGGAGTTCACGTCGAGCGGCTCGTGATCAAGCATAGCGCAAGAAAAGACCGGGGGCGGCCACCCCCTGTTCCCAGGAGTGGCCGCCCCGGCAAGGACGTTGATCGACCGTCAGGCCTCGCGGCCCGGGGGCGGTCAGAAGTCCATGTCACCGCCCGGCATGCCGCCACCGGCGGGCGCGGCGGCCTTCTCCGGCTTGTCGGCGATGACGGCCTCGGTGGTGAGGAACAGCGCGGCGATGGAGGCGGCGTTCTGCAGGGCGGAACGGGTCACCTTCGCCGGGTCGATGATGCCCTCGGCGATCATGTCGACGTACTCACCGGTCGCGGCGTTGAGGCCGTGGCCGACGGTGAGGTTGCGGACCTTCTCCACGACGACGCCACCCTCGAGACCACCGTTGACGGCGATCTGCTTGAGCGGGGCCTCCAGGGCGAGCTTCACGGCGTTGGCGCCGGTCGCCTCGTCACCCTCGAGCTCCAGCTTCTCGAAGACCTGGGAGGCCTGGAGCAGGGCCACGCCACCACCGGCGACGATGCCCTCCTCGACGGCCGCCTTCGCGTTGCGGACGGCGTCCTCGATGCGGTGCTTGCGCTCCTTGAGCTCGACCTCGGTCGCGGCACCGGCCTTGATGACGGCGACGCCACCGGCGAGCTTGGCCAGGCGCTCCTGGAGCTTCTCGCGGTCGTAGTCCGAGTCGCTGTTCTCGATCTCGGCGCGGATCTGGTTCACCCGGCCGTTGACCTGGTCCGAGGAACCGGCACCGTCGACGATGGTGGTCTCGTCCTTGGTGATGACGACCTTGCGGGCGCGGCCCAGGAGGTCCAGGGTCGCGTTCTCCAGCTTGAGGCCGACCTCCTCGGAGATGACCTCGCCGCCCGTGAGGATGGCGATGTCGCCGAGCATGGCCTTGCGGCGGTCACCGAAGCCCGGGGCCTTGACGGCGACGGACTTGAAGGTGCCGCGGATCTTGTTGACGACCAGGGTCGACAGGGCCTCGCCCTCGACGTCCTCGGCGATGATCAGCAGCGGCTTGCCCGACTGCATGACCTTCTCCAGGAGCGGGAGCAGGTCCTTGACGGAGCCGATCTTGGAGTTGGCGATCAGGATGTACGGGTCGTCGAGCGACGCCTCCATCCGCTCCATGTCGGTGGCGAAGTACGCCGAGATGTAGCCCTTGTCGAAGCGCATACCCTCGGTGAGCTCCAGCTCCAGACCGAAGGTCTGGGACTCCTCGACGGTGATGACACCTTCCTTGCCGACCTTGTCCATCGCCTCGGCGATGAGCTCGCCGATCTGGGTGTCGGCGGCGGAGATGGAGGCCGTGGAGGCGATCTGCTCCTTGGTCTCGACATCCTTGGCCTGCTCGAGCAGGGCGGCGGAGACGGCCTCGACGGCCTTCTCGATACCGCGCTTGAGGGCCATGGGGTTGGCGCCGGCGGCTACGTTACGCAGGCCTTCCTTGACCAGGGCCTGGGCGAGCACGGTCGCGGTGGTCGTACCGTCACCGGCGACGTCGTCCGTCTTCTTGGCGACTTCCTTGACCAGCTCGGCGCCGATCTTCTCGTACGGGTCCTCGAGTTCGATCTCCTTGGCGATGGAGACACCATCGTTGGTGATCGTGGGGGCGCCCCACTTCTTCTCGAGGACGACGTTGCGGCCCTTGGGGCCGAGCGTCACCTTCACGGCGTCCGCGAGCTGGTTCATGCCGCGCTCGAGGCCGCGCCGCGCCTCCTCGTCGAACGCGATGATCTTGGCCATGTGAAGTGGTCCCTCCAGGACTGGGGGTGATTCCTTCGGACCGCGCCCGCGCCCGCGACGGACGGCTCGCCGACCCGTGGGTTCCTTGCCCCACCCGGCCTGCGGGCCTCACCGACCCGGTCCATCTTTGTCACTCTCACCTTCAGAGTGCTAACGCCAATGATTAGCACTCGGCATGGTCGAGTGCAAGCGCCTGCCGAAGACCGGGCCCGGGTTCGCTGCGTTCCGGGCGCCCCGACCGCGCACCGCAGGAGGCCGGATCCGGCTGTCGGGCGGCCACCGGCCGGTGGGGGCTGATCGCGCAGTTCCCCGCGCCCCTGGGGGCGTTCCAGCCTCCCGGCACCACGGACGATCAGGGGCGCGGGGAACTGCGCAAAACGCC
Source organism: Streptomyces sp. NRRL B-24085 (assembly GCF_001282115.1). GTDB lineage: Bacteria > Actinomycetota > Actinomycetes > Streptomycetales > Streptomycetaceae > Streptomyces. Next base: position 5,283 of record NZ_LJBR01000404.1, read on the forward strand.
CGCCCCCACCGGACCCGCAGACGAACACGCCGCCGGCGGACGCAGGCACGCCCATGCCGAAGGGCCCGTACCCATGACTCCCCATGGGGTACGAGCCCTTCAGTGAAGAACGAAGAACGACGCTGTTGTTACCCGGCGCGTGCTTCAGCCAGTCGCGAGACGGACCATGTCCGCCTGCGGCCCCTTCTGACCCTGCGAGATCTCGAACTCGACCCGCTGGCCCTCTTCAAGGGTGCGGTAGCCGTCCATCTGAATCGCGCTGTAGTGGACGAATACATCCGCACCACCGTCGACCGCGATGAAGCCGTACCCCTTCTCCGCGTTGAACCACTTGACGGTGCCCTGAGCCATGCCTAACTCCCCTATTACTGGCCCTTGCACGGACCCACACTTCGTGGATCCGGGTCAGACCTCACCCCCCACATGGTTGGGGGCGTGCGCCGGAACGCGTCGACCGCGGCTGAATGTATCTGTCCAACTGCCGTCTGCAACAGGTCAATCGGACGAGAATTCTGGACGGAAGGGGTCCGGAATGTAGTGAGAATTCACCCGAATTCGGGGCAAGTCGGGCCCCACAAAAGGAGCATAAGACACAAAGAACCCACACACTTTGGCTACTTCTCGTCGCATCAGAACGCGGAACTCATATGCGCCCGGCATGAAGGAAGCAGCAGCTTCCCCAACTGTACCGCGCTCAACCATAGAGAATTGCCCCCTCCGCTTCTCTCACGGAGGGGGCAATCGGATGAACACTCGGTAATTCCTGTTACCGAAGGTAATGACCAGTCATACGGTCACCCTCCGGCGACCGCCGGGATGATGGAGACGCCGGCCCCGTCGGGCGTCGCCGTCTCCAGTCCCTGCTCGAACCGCACGTCGTCGTCGTTCACGTACACATTCACGAACCGCCGCAGCTTGCCCTGGTCGTCGAGAACGCGCGCGGCGATACCGGTGTGGTTCTTCTCCAGATCGGCGATGACCTCGGCGAGGGTCCCACCCTCGGCCTGCACCTCGGCCTGTCCGCCGGTGTAGGTGCGCAGGATGGTGGGGATGCGGACGTTGACGCTCATGCGAGGCCAGCCTCTCGGAAGGAGTCCAGGTTCGGACGGATCGTGGCGGTGAGCCCGGTACCGGCCACCGCGTCCAGGGTCTTGAGACCGTCACCGGTGTTCAGCACCACCGTGGTCTTCGTCGGGTCGAGGACGCCGTTCTCGATCAGCTTGCGGGTCACGCCCACGGTCACGCCACCCGCGGTCTCCGCGAAGATGCCCTCGGTCCGCGCCAGCAGCTTGATCGCGTCCACGATCTGCTCGTCGTCGACGTCCTCCACCGCGCCGCCGGTGCGCCGCGCGATGTCCAGCACGTACGGGCCGTCCGCCGGGTTGCCGATGGCGAGGGACTTGGCGATGGTGTCCGGCTTCTGGGGGCGGACCACGTCGTGCCCGGCCTTGTAGGCGACGGAAACCGGGCTGCACCCCTCCGCCTGCGCCCCGAAGATCCTGTACGGCCTGTCCTCGACGAGCCCCAGCTTGATGAGCTCCTGAAGGCCCTTGTCGATCTTCGTGAGCTGCGAGCCGGAGGCGATCGGGACCACGAGCTGGTCGGGCAGCCGCCAGCCGAGCTGCTCGCAGATCTCGTACGCCAGGGTCTTGGACCCCTCCGCGTAGTACGGCCGCAGGTTGACGTTGACGAAGCCCCAGCCCTCGCCGGCCGGGTCGCCGATCAGCTCGGAGCAGAAGCGGTTCACGTCGTCGTAGTTGCCCTCGATGCCGACGAGCTCGCCGCCGTAGATCGCGGCCATGACGACCTTGCCCTGCTCCAGGTCGTGCGGGATGAACACGCAGGAGCGGAACCCGGCCCGGGCCG
>NZ_LJBR01000405.1 GCF_001282115.1 Streptomyces sp. NRRL B-24085
GGGTGCGGCCTGCGGGATCAGGCCGGGCTGCCCGGTCGCGTCCTGCACGGGGACACCCGGGAACCCGGGGACCTGCTGCGCGGGGGCCGCGGGAACCCCGACGGGCACGGGCGCGACGGGCGCGGGCGCACCGGGAACGGCTGCCTGCCCGGCCTGTGCGGGGACGCCCTGCGCGGGCGGGCCGGCCGGCGCCTCCGCGGGCTGGGCCACGGCCCGGCGACGGCGGCCCGTGGGCGCGTTGGTGGGGTGCGGCTGGGGCGGGGTGTGGTCGGCGGCCTGGTCGTGCGGCACGGCGTCGTGCCGGCCGTCGTCACCGTGGCCGTCGGCGGGCAGGGGCTGCGCGAGGCCGTTGGCGGCAACGGGAGTGGCCGCCGGTACGGGGGCCGGTGTCTGACCCGGTGCCGGAACCTGCCCGGGCACCTGCGGCTGCCCTGGCACCTGGGCCGGGAGGTGCCCCGGAGCCTGGCCGGGGAACGGCCCGGGCACCTGGCCCGGAATCTGCCCTGGAGCCGCCGTCTGTCCCTGCGGCTGGGCAGGCCCCTGTGTCTGCACCGGTGCCGCCGGGGCCGGGGCGTCGGCCGGGCGGTCCGCGTCGGCGGGCGGAAGGGCGAAGACCGAGCGGGGGGCCGCCTCCTGCGCGGCCGCACGCTCCGACGCGGCCGCGAGGGCCCGGCGCCGGCGCCCGTCCTGCTGCGGAGTGCCGTCACCGGCCGGCCCCTGACCGGCGATCTGGAGCTCGCCCTGCGGCCGCCCCGGTTCGGCGGAGCCGCCCGCGGGCAACGCGGCCGGCAGCGCGTGCTGTTCGCCGCCCTCGCGCCGGGCCCGACGCCCCGCCGGGACCGGCACGCCCTGCGGCGGTACGGTCCCGCCGAGACCGGTGCCCACGGCCGCGGACCCGGCACCGTGCTCGCCGGCCATCACCACGGCACCCTCGGACACCCCGGTTTCGGCGGCCTCGGCACCCTCGGCGGGCCGCCCACGGCGTCGCCCGGTACCGCCGGAGCCGTCGCCGTCGTCACCGGAGGCCTGCGCCGGTACGGACACCGGCTGTTCCTGCTCGGCCGCCGCCCGCCGCCTGCGCCGCCCGGTCGGCGGCACGGCGGCCGGCACGGACTCGTCGGTCCCGGCCGGGACGTCGGCGTCCAGGAAGGAGTCGGTGGAGGAGCGCCGGGCCCGCCGCCGCCCGCCGCCCTCGGCGGGAGCGGTTTCGGCCGGGACACCCTCCGCGGGGGCGGCCTCCGCGGGCGCGGCCTCCAGCGCGGCCGGACCGGGAGCCGCGACGGCTCCCGCCCCACCGCCGATGGGTACTTCGAGGACGTACGCGCTGCCGCTCATGCCGGGCACCTCGTGCGTCTGGAGCACACCGCCGTGGGCGCGCACGATCCCGCGCACGATCGGCTCGTGCACCGGGTCTCCCCCGGCGTACGGCCCGCGCACCTCGATGCGGACGCCCTCGCCGCGCTGCGCGGCCGCGACGACGACCGTGTTGTCCATGTAACCGCCCGCGGACACGGGTGAGTTCCCGGTGGCGTCGACCCCGGCCACGTCCGCGATGAGGTGCGCGAGCGCGGTCGCGAGGCGCTGGGCGTCGACCTCGGCCTCGATGGGCGGCGCGTGCACGGCGAACTGGACGCGTCCCGGCCCGATGAGCTCGACCGCGCCGTCCACACCGGCCGCGACGACCGCGTCGAGCATGACGTTCGTACGGACGATGTCGTCGGCGCCCGCGTCGAGGCGCTGGTAGCCGAGGACGTTGTCGATGAGGTTGGTGATGCGGGAGTAGCCGGCCGAGAGGTGGTGCAGGACCTGGTTGGCCTCGGGCCAGAGCTGTCCGGCGTCGTCGGCGGCGAGCGCGGACAGTTCGCGGCGCAGTTCGTCGAGGGGTCCGCGCAGGGAGCGCCCGAGCAGGGTGAGGAGCTGGTCGTGCCGGCCGGCCAGGGCCTCGTACCGGTCCTTCTCGCGCTCGCCGAGCGCCGCGTACCGCTCCTCGCCGGCGGCGATCTCCTCGTCGTGCCGCTCCTGAAGCTCCTCCAGCTCGGCGATGTGCTTCTGGCGCAGCGCGGTCAGCTCGGAGGCGTGCTCCTCCTCCAGCCGTTCCAGTTCCTCCGCGTGCGCCTTCTCGGCGGCGGACTTCTCGTCGGCGAGGGCGTCGTAGGGCCGCCGGTCGGTGAAGGTGAGCACGGCGCCGACGAGCTGGTCGCCGTCGCGCACGGGCGCGGTCGTGAGGTCGACCGGGACCTTCTCGCCCTTCTTGGACCACAGCACCTGCCCGCGCACCCGGTGCTTGCGCCCGGAGCGCAGGGTGTCGGCGAGCGGGGACTCCTCGTACGCGAAGGGGGTGCCGTCGGCGCGGGAGTGCAGGACGAGGTCGTGGAGCTCGCGGCCGCCGAGGTCGCTGGCCCGGTAACCCAGTATCTGGGCGGCGGCCGGGTTGACGAGCACGATCCGCCCGTCGGTGTCGGTGCCCACGACACCCTCGGACGCGGCCCGCAGGATCATCTCGGTCTGCCGCTGCGAACGGGCCAGCTCGGCCTCGGTGTCGACGGTGCCGGTCAGGTCGCGTACGACGAGCATGAGCAGCTCGTCGCCGCTGTAGCCGTAACCGTCGTAGGCCTGCTGGCCGTTCTCCAGGTTGGCGCTGGTGACCTCGACGGGGAACTCGCTCCCGTCGGTCCTGCGCGCCACCATCCGGGTCGGCTTGGTCCGCCCGCGCGGGTCCATGTGGTCCGGCCGCCGCATGGAGCCCGGGATGAGCCGCGAGTCGAACTGCGGCAGCAGGTCCAGCAGTCCCCGCCCCACCAGAGCCGTTCCGGGCGCCTCGAACGCCTCCAGGGCGATGGTGTTGGCGTTGACGACGGTCCCATTGGCGTTGACCAGCACCAACGCGTCGGGAAGCGCGTCGAGTATGGCTGCGAGGCGAGCAGCGCCTCGGGATGGCCTGCTGCTCACGAGACGCTTCCTCCCTGTTACCGCACCTTGCCGACCGTTCGGGCCATCTTGCCAAGGGGCCCGCGACGTGTCACGCGAGGGAGTCTAAGCGCAGCGGTTGTGCGGGGGTGCCGGATGAGAGGGAGGTCGCACGACGAAGTGAAGTAGAACGTGTGACCGCCTTTCGGGGGCTAGGTGTCCATGCCGGGGAGGAGGGGCACGAAGCGGTCCCAGCGCGCGGTCTCGCAGCCGTTGCTGCGGTCGAACCGGGCGTCCACGGGGCGGCCGGCCCACGTCCCGGTGACATGGGCGGTGGCGGGACCGCCGTAGAGCATCGTGCAGACGCTGCCCTCGGGGACGGGGGCGAAGGTGTCGCGCCCCCACCGGGTGTTCCTGTCCAGGCCGGCGCACGCGCCCGCGGGGTCGGGGTGGGTGCCGCGCGCGGGGTGGCAGTCGACCTCGAAGGTCCCGTCGGCACCGTGGCCGGCGTCCCGGACGGTGACGGTGAGGTGGTCGCCGGTCGGGGTGTACGCCGTCGCGGGGGTGGGGGCGAGGGCGGCGAGGAACAGCGGGAGCGGACTCAGCCGTGCGAGCCGGCCGGGCCGGATGACGTATGACATGCCCTGACTAACGGCGGACGGCGCCGTACGTTGCGAGCGAGCGGTGGAAGCACTTTGCCCTGCGCCCCGCCTGCCTAGTACCGTGGGAGCCGATTGGTGGCACGACCTCCGGCTGTGTCATCATCTGCACGCACCACTCGCGCTCGCGCGGGCGGCTGTGCTGGAGGCGTCGCCTAGTCCGGTCTATGGCGCCGCACTGCTAATGCGGTTTGGGACTTAAATCCCATCGAGGGTTCAAATCCCTCCGCCTCCGCGCACGATCACGAAGCCCCGGTCCCAGCGACCGGGGCTTCGTCGTTCCTCACTTCGCTCAGATGTGCGTTTTCGCAGGTCACAAGGGGTATGGCTAACGGATTTCACATGCGAGCGGCAGTCATGTAATGTTCTTCCTGTCGCCGCGAGCGGCCCGGAAGGGCAAGGAACGGCGAGAAAACAGAACAAGCACTCGTAGCTTAACGGATAGAGCATCTGACTACGGATCAGAAGGTTGCAGGTTCGAATCCTGCCGAGTGCACACAGGTCAAAGCCCCCTCGGGATCATCCCGGAGGGGGCTTTGTCGTGCTGTGCGGGAGCGAAGTACGGCAACGCTTGATGTCAGTCGGAGGAGGAGCTTTGACCGGGAGCGCCGGGCGGCTCGACTTGATCGTCCTGGACGACGGCGTGCAGGGCGTTGCCGTCCGGCTGCTGTCACCGACTCCGCAGTACGACCACTACGAAGCGGAGATCGTCATCCGCAGTGACTTCGTGAACGCCACTGTGCGGACGGACTGCACCGTCGGTGACTTCGACGACTGGGCGGTGCTGTTGGACGCCGTCGCAGAAGGTGACGACGACTCGGGCACCGAATTCTCCGGTGCCTGGCCGGTCCAGGGGCGGGCGGCCTACCTCGTCTTCGTCGTCGAGGACCCGTACGTGGTCGAAGTGCACGACGGGTCCGGTACCCAGATCTCCGTCCGGGTGCCGGTCGATCTCAAGGCCGGATGGATCGAGGCCGCCCGAGAGCGTCTGGTCGCTGTGCGGGGTGTGGTCGGGGTCTAGCGCGCCCACGTGTCGACCTGCGAAGGCCCCGGAGTGTGATCTCTCCGGGGCCTCTTGCGGTGATCGGGACGGTGGGGCGTCCGTTCATGCCGGGGGCGTGGCCAGGGTGTGGAAGGCCTGGATGGTGCGGGGGTGGGCCAGTTCGTCCAGCAGGTGGCGCCAGTCGGGGTCGGTGGTGGCCGGGTGGGTCTCGTCCCAGGCGGTGAGGAGCGGGGACAGGTCGCTCTCGGTGGCGGTCTGGGCCGGCGGGGAGGACAGGAGCTGGTTCATGGGAGTTCCTTCCGGAAGGGGCCGGTGCCGATGGCTTCCACGATGCCGTCGGTTCCGGGGCCGCGACATGGAGCCGTCCGCCCGATCCGGGGTGGGGCAAGCCGCACCCCCCAGGGGTCGTCAGCCCCCCTCGTCGTAGCCCTGTGTGATCGTGACCGGCATGGGTGAACTGGTCGAGCGGGTGGACGAGGAGGACCGGGTCGTCGGGGTAGTGGACCGGGCCGAGGCCGTCGGGAAGGGGTGGCTGCACCGGGTCGCGACCACCGTCTGCCGGGATCCGCGCGGGCGGATCCTCGTGCATCGGCGGCCGGAGGGCGTCTCGCGCTTTCCCGGGCGGTACAACTGGCTGGTGGGCGGGGCCGTCGAGGTCGGGGAGTCGTACGAGGCGGCGGCGGCCCGGGAACTCGCCGAGGAACTGGGGGTGTTCGGCCGGCCGCGTCCCGTCCTCAAGTTCCTGTGCCGCGGCGAGATCAGTCCTTACTGGCTCGGGGTGCACGAGGTGGTCGTGACCGCGCCGCTCGTGCCCGACCCGGGGGAGATCACGTGGTGCGGGTGGTTCGGGGAGGGCGAGTTGCTGGAGGCGGTGGGGAGCGGGGCGTTCGTGTCCGACGGGGTGGAGGTCCTTCGGCGGTACAGGGCGGTACGGGGCGGTCCGAAGGGCCGGTCGGCGCGGTGAGTTGTGCTCCGGGCCGGCCGTGCGCCCGGCTCAGCAGGCCGGGCTCACCGCGGTGCGCGGCAGCGCCGGGCGGGGCAGGGTGACGACGGTCCCGGACGGGCGCGGGTCCTTGCGGGGGCCGGCGAAGACGAACAGGCGCAGGACCAGGAAGCGGCCGATGCCGGCCAGGGCCGAGGCGCCGAGGTAGACCACCTGTTGTGCGACCGTCCCCGGCGCCGACTGGATCAGGTGCAGCAGGAACATCGCGGCGCAGGTGACGGCGTACGCGGCGGCCGCCGAGCCGGAGGACTGGAGGTGGCGGCGCCAGCCGGGGCGGCGGCCGGTGCCGAAGGTGAACAGGGCGTGCAGCTCGGTGCACAGGAGCGTGCCGGCCACGGTGACCACCGCGTTCGCCATCGCCCACGGCATCGTCACCGCGACCAGCGGCACCGCGAAGCTGGACAGGACGCCGATCCCGCCGCCGCAGACGACGAAGCGCACGAAGGAGGCGACGGCGCCCGGCGTGGACGGGGACTGGGTCCGGTCGGCCGTCTGCGGCTCCATGGTGTTTCCTCCGGCTCGGCGCTGGCTTGTCGATCCGCTGGATCCCGGATGGACCAGCCGTGATCAACGATGCCGTCGCGAGGGCGCCGAATCGATGGAGCACACTCCCGAACCGGGGGTAGGGCTGGCTGCACCCTCGGGGTGGGGAACCCCGTCAACTCCCGCTGTGATCCGGGGCGCTCGCCCCGCTGTCGGCTCGCGCTACTCGCCTTCCGCGTCCTTCGCCCGCAGCTCCTCGATGTAGGCGAGCGTCAGGTTCGTCGTACGGCTGAACCAGTCGTGGAGCACGGCGATCTCGTCGGCGGAGTACTCCGCGAAGACGGCGTCGAGGCGGTCGTAGTACGGCTGGTAGAGGGCGACGACCTTGGCCACGGCGTCGGGCTGCGCGGCGACCCGGACGCGGCGGCGGTCGGTGGGGTCGGGGACGCGGGTGACGTATCCGCCGCGTTCGAGGCGGTTGAGGATGCCGGTGACCGCGCCGGTCGTGACGTGGGCGTGCTCGGCCAGGTCGCCCGCGGTGAGGAGGTTCTCGCCGGCCTTCAGGACGCAGGCGAAGCTCAGCAGGTCGGTGACGTTCAGGCCCAGCCGCTGGGCCATCTCCTGCTGGCCGAGGTGGGCGGTGGCGATGAAGAAGTCCATCGCCTCCAGGGCCTGGGCCGGAGTGGCGGAGGGGCGGGGCTCGGCGTGCATCGGAATCCTTATTCCCTTAGCTTGTGAGAGGTTTCTTTGTTAAATTTCTTAGGAGGTAAGAGAACGGGTCGAGGAGGCTCTGTGAGTGCACATCAGTATGACGAGGGGCACACGGTCGCGGGGTGGACCGGAGTCGCCGTCGCCACGGTGGGGACGTCCGTGCTGGGGCTGGGGGTGTGCACGGTCTCCGGCGTGCTGATCGCCGTCGGTCTTGTGATCACCGCGGCGAGCGCCCTCGTGACCTGGGCCCTGCACCTGACCGGCTGGGGCAAGCCGCCGGGGCGCCGGCCGCGCGAGCAGTGGGCGATGCGGGTGCGGGACACCGGCGCCCGGCAGGGGCACCCGGGGTGCGTCGGATGCCGGATGGCGGGACGCGCCGGCGCGCGGACCGGTGTGGTCGGGGCGCGGGCCGCGGCGGCACTGGAGGCGATGCCCACGGAGTCGGGGGCAGCGGCGCCGGGGGCGGTGTCCGCGGACCCCGTGTCCGGGGAACCGGTGTCTGTGGTGCCCGTGTCCGTGCAGCCCGTGTCCGTGGAGTCGTCGCGCTGACCGGTCCCGGCGCCGCTCGTGCCGTCCCGTCCCGTTGTCAGTGGTGCCCCCTACTC
>NZ_LJBR01000406.1 GCF_001282115.1 Streptomyces sp. NRRL B-24085
CCCAGATGACCCGCCAGCTCACTCTCCACCAGATGCTGCCCCGGCTGCAGAGCACGCGTCGTGATCAGCTCCAACAACGCCCCGTACACACGATCACGCAACGGACCGGGACGCTCCAGCTTCGGTACGGATCCCTGCGGCAGACCTGTCGACAACATCCCGGTCCCCCTCCTCGGCAGCGGACACCCCCGGACACCCACTCGTCGCCTTTTGTCTACAGTCTACGGCGCACAAGGGCCAGGTAAACCGCGCGTCGACCTCGTCACATCGCATGCGTGAGGAACGCGTCAGCGGCGCCTCACGGGCAGCGGACGACCTGACCGGCGTACGACAGGTTCCCGCCGAACCCGAACAGCAGCACCGCGTCCCCCGTCGAGACCGCACCCTGTTCCACCAGCTTGGAGAACGCGAGCGGAATGCTGGCCGCCGACGTGTTCCCGGACTCCGTGACATCACGGGCCACCACGGCGTTGACCGCGCCGATCTTCTCCGCGAGCGGTTCGATGATCCGCAGGTTCGCCTGGTGCAGCACCACCGCGGCGAGGTCCGCCGGGGTGAGCCCGGCGCGTTCGCAGGCCTGCCGGGCCAGCGCCGGAAGCTTCGTGGTCGCCCAGCGGTAGACGCTCTGCCCCTCCTGCGCGAACCGCGCCGGCTCGCCCTCGATCCGCACGGCGTGCCCCATCTCCGGCACCGACCCCCACAGCACGGGCGAGATGCCGGGCACGTCGGCCCCCTCGACGACCGCCGCACCGGCCCCGTCGCCGACGAGCACGCAGGTGGTGCGGTCGGTCCAGTCGGTGACCGCGGACATCTTGTCGGCGCCGATCACCAGCGCCCGGGTCGCCGCCCCGGCCCGGACGGTGTGGTCGGCGGTGGCCAGCGCGTGCGTGAAGCCGGCGCACACCACGTTGACGTCCATCGCGGCGGGCGAGGGGATGCCGAGCCGGGCGGCGACCCGGGCGGCCATGTTCGGGGAGCGGTCGACGGCGGTCGAGGTGGCGACCAGGACGAGGTCGATGTCGGCGGGGGTGAGCCCGGCCGCGGCCAGCGCCTTGGCGGCGGCGTGCGAGGCGAGCTCGTCGACCGGCTCGTCGGGACCGGCGATGTGGCGGGTCCGGATGCCCACCCGGGACCTGATCCACTCGTCGCTGGTGTCGACGAGGCCCGCCAGGTCCTCGTTGGTGAGCACCTTGGCGGGCTGGTAGTGGCCGACTGCGGCGATCCGCGAGCCGTTCATGGAGGATCCCCCTCGTTGCCTTGGGTAGCGGGATCCACCAGTCTGATCAGTGACTCACGGGTACGAGGGCACGTAAGGCCACAGGAAACGGGCGCCCGAGTTGTCGGCTTCCCTCACCCTCTCGGACGCCCGAACACCTGCCGAACAGTTACTTGGTGAACAACTGCGTCGCCTTCTGCACGAGCTCGTAGAGCCCGTAGGCGAGCGGTGCGCCCACCCACACCCAGGCCAGGGCGATGAGCGGACGCCGGTCAGGCGGACTCTGACTGCTGTCGGGCTGTGACATCGGCGGCCTCCCTCGGTGCGGGGATGTGGTGGCGGGCACTGACGGGGCGGACCAGCTCGTTGGCGACGAAACCGACGACGAGCAGCCCGATCATGATCACGAAGGACGTCCCGTAGAGGGCGGAGCCGCTCTTGCCCGCCTCCTCCTGCCGGTCGGCGATCCAGTTCACGATCAGCGGGCCGAGGACACCGGCCGTGGACCATGCGGTGAGCAGCCGGCCGTGGATGGCGCCGACCTGGTAGGTCCCGAAGAGGTCCTTCAGGTAGGCGGGGATCGTCGCGAAACCGCCGCCGTAGAAGGACAGGATCACCAGCGCGCACAGGATGAACAGCGGCTTCGAGGAGTCGCCGAACAGGGCGATCAGGCCGTACATCACCGCTCCCACGCCCAGGTAGACGCGGTAGATGTTCTTGCGTCCGATGAGGTCGGACGTCGAGGACCAGCCGATGCGCCCGGCCATGTTGGCCGCCGACAGCAGCGCGACGAAGCCGGCCGCGGCCGACACCGAGACCGGGGTCGAGGTGTCCCTGAAGAAGTCCGTGATCATCGGGGCGGCCTTCTCCAGGATGCCGATGCCCGCGGTGACGTTCATGCAGAGCACGATCCACAGGCACCAGAACTGGGGCGTGCGCACCGCGTTGCGCGCCGAGACCTGCGGGCCGTCGAAGGCGCTGGGCGCGCTCTCGACCGGCTTCTCGCTGCGCGGCACGCGCACCAGCAGGACACCGAGGAGCATGAAGACGGCGTACGACAGCCCGTGCACGAGGAAGGCGAGGGCGATCCCGGAACTGTCGGAGCCGAAGGACTCCAGCATCTGCGCCGACCAGGGCGAGGCGATGAGCGCGCCGCCGCCGAAGCCCATGATGGCAATGCCGGTGGCCATGCCGGGCCGGTCGGGGAACCACTTGATCAGGGTGGACACCGGTGAGATGTAGCCGATGCCGAGACCGATGCCGCCGACGAAGCCGTAGCCGAGGACGATCAGCCAATACTGCTCGGTGGCCGCCCCCAGCGCGGACAGCAGGAAGCCGGACGAGAAGCAGACGAGCGCCACCGTCATCGCCCAGCGCGGCCCGTTGCGCTCCACCAGCGTGCCGCCGAACGCGGCGGACAGGCCGAGCATCACGATGCCGAGCTGGAAGGGCAGTGCGCTCTGGGTGCCGCTGAGTCCGAGCGCGGACTCGAGCGGCGGCTTGAACACGGACCAGGCGTACGCCTGCCCGATGGAGAGATGGACCGAGAGAGCGGCCGGGGGGACGAGCCAGCGGCTCCAGCCCGGCGGTGCGACAGGGGGACTCATGATCCCGAACGGTAGGAACAATCAGGTGGGTTGAAAAGGCGGTGCGTCGACCGTATGCGATGAGCGGTATCCCGGACGCGATGAACGGTCGAACCGGCCTGTTTCGAGGACGCGTTCTTGCCCGCACTCCAACCATACTGTAGACAGTATTTCGTCGACATCGAGTGGGGAGGGCTCCATGACGAACCCGCCGACCCGCCCCCGGCTCACCC
>NZ_LJBR01000407.1 GCF_001282115.1 Streptomyces sp. NRRL B-24085
CCACGAACCCCCGGTCCCGACGGCACCTTCTGGAAGACCCGCCACCTCGTCGCCCACGCCCACGGCCGCCCCTTCGCCTGGCTCGACGACGAACTCGACGACCGGGACCGCCGGTTCGTGACAGCACACCACGACGGCCCGGCCCTGCTGCACCGGGTCGATCCCCGACTCGGCCTGCGGGACGCGGACTTCGTCGAACTCGCGGCTTTCGCCGACCGTCTGTGACAGCGGGCTGCCGCGTCACACCTCGTCGAGCAGCGCCGCGAGGCCGTGGTCGAGGTCGGGGCCCAGGTCCTCGGTGCCGGGCTCGACGACGTCGTACGAGCGCAGCAGGAAGCGGCGGAGGGTGGCCGTGCCGAAGCGGATCACGGCGAGGCCGAGCGGCGAGTGGAACTCGATGACGGTCCGGGCCCAGCCGCACGGCCGTATCCGCACGTCCCCCTCCCCGGCGGGGGCCTCAAGACCCTCCTCCAGCAGGGCCCGCCCGAACATCCAGGTCACGCCCTCGCCGTCGGCCGAGATGTGCGCGGGGAAGTCGATGTGCACGGCGAACGGCTCGGCGGAGTCGTAGCGCAGCGTGGGGCGCAGCGGGAGTTCGGGGTGGTCGGAGGTGATCAGACGGGCGCGGACGCTCTGTCGCAGGCAGGTGAGGCGCATGGGTGACGGTCTCCGTCTCGGGCGGGGCGCTGGGCTCGGTGCTGTGATGTCCATCGCTTGTCGAGTGGCCGGAGTACCGCTTGGTTACGCACCGACAGCGCCCTGTGATCTGAATCACGAGCGGAACTGCATGCTTGAAAGTTGTGTCATCTACGCTGACCCGACCCTTCCGCGCCCCCACCCGCCGGGAACTGGAGCGTTCCTGCATGACTGACCAACCGGCCAGAGCGTCCGCCCGGACGTCCCCCTCCACGACCGCCGCCTACGTGCGGATCTACGAGGAGCAGCAGCCGCGTCTCGTCGCGTACGCCCGCTCGCTCACCCGCAACGCCTGGGCGGCCGAGGACCTGGTCGCCGAGGCGCACTTCCGCGTGTGGCGGCGGCTGTCCGCGGGGCACGAGATCAACAACGTCCCGGCGTACCTCATGACGACCGTCCGGCACCTCGCCTCCTCCGCCGCCGGCACCACGCACGAGACCCCCCGGGACCCGCGGGTCCCGGAGCAGGCGTCGGCCGGCCACGCGGCGGACCCCGCCGAACAGGTCTCCGCCACCGACCTGTTGGTCCGTGTCCTCGGCGAACTCCCCGAACGCTGGGTGCGGGCCCTGTGGCTCGCCGAAGCCGAGGGCCAGCCGCTGGAGACGGTCGGCCGGCAGATCGGCGCCAAGCAGGGCGCGACGGCCGTACTGCTGCACCGGGCCCGCGAGGGCATGCGCCAGGCGTTCCTGCGCTCGCAGACCGAGGCGCCCGACGATCCCGCGTGCGAGGTCCACTGGGCCCGCATGCCGGCCTACGTCCGCGGCAACGCCACCCTGCGCCAGTCCGAGCGCCTCCTCGCCCACGTCGACACCTGCGAGGGATGCCGCGGACGCCTCGCCGTCCTGATGCGCGCCAACGACCGGCTGCCCGCGCTCGTCGGCCCCGCCCTGCTGGTCCTCGCGGTGGGCGGTGGCACGGGGAGGTTCCTGGCGTCGCTGACGGCGGGTTCGGCCGGGGCGGCGGGGTCCGCGTCCGTGACCGGCGGCCAGGGTCTCCTCCGTACGGCCCGTGCGGCGGCTCCCAGGACCAAGGCCGCCCTCGCCTCCGGCACGGCGGCCGCGGCGGCGGTCGCCGTCGTACTGACCCTCGGCCTGAACGACTCCCCCGCGACGGTGACCGCACCGGAGAAGGCGCCGGTGGCGAGGGGGCCGGTCGCGGGGCCGTCAGTTCAGGCCGAGGGTCAGT
>NZ_LJBR01000408.1 GCF_001282115.1 Streptomyces sp. NRRL B-24085
TACAGCGCCGATGGTACTGCAGGGGGGACCCTGTGGGAGAGTAGGACGCCGCCGAACAATTTTTGAGAAAACCCCCGTGCCATTCGGCACGGGGGTTTTCTGCGTTCTGGCTATTTCACCAGCTTTGTTTCGTACGCCAGGATCACCGCCTGGATGCGGTCTCGGGAGCCGGTCTTGGCGAGAACACGGCCCACATGGGTTTTCACGGTCGACTCCGCCAGGTGCAGGCGGGTGGCTATCTCCGTGTTCGTCCAGCCCTTGCCGATGACCGTCAGGATTTCGCGTTCCCGGTCGGTGAGATGGGCCAGGCGGGGGTCATCCGGTTCCGCGGCCGGGGTTCCCGTCGGCAGGTGGTGGGCATACGCGTCCAGCAGGCGGCGGGTCAGGCTCGGGGCGACCACCGCGTCGCCGGTCGCTACCGCGCGGATGCCGGACAGGAGGTCCTCCGGCTGGGCGTCCTTGACCAGGAAGCCCGAGGCTCCGGCGCGGAGGCCGGCGTAGGCGTACTCGTCGAGGTCGAAGGTCGTGAGGATGAGGACGCGGGTGCGGTCGCCGGTGGCGGTGATCCGGCGGGTGGCCTCGATGCCGTCCAGGCCGGGCATCCGGACGTCCATCAGCACCACGTCGGGGTGCAGCTCGGCCGTCATGCGGACCGCCTCGGTGCCGTTGGCCGCCTCGCCGAGGATCGTCAGGTCGTCCTGGCTCTCCAGCAGCATGCGGAAGCCCAGGCGCTGGAGGGGTTGGTCGTCGGCGATCAGGACGGTGGTCACTGCGGGGTTTCCTCCGGGAGGTGGAGGCTGACGCGCCAGCCTCGTTCGGGGTGGGGGCGGGGGCCGGCCTCAAGTGTGCCGCCGTACAGGGACGTTCGTTCGCGCATGCCGGGAAGTCCCCGGCCGTCGGTGCCGTTCGGGGGGCCTCCGCGGCCGGTGTCGGTGACCGTGATGGTGACGGCGCCGCCCTCGTCGTAGGACATCTCGACGGTCGCGGTGGCGCCGGGGCCGGCGTGTTTGAGGGTGTTGGTGAGGGCTTCCTGGACGACTCGGTAGACGGTGAGCTGGCGGCCCGGGGGGAGGCTCGGGGTGCCGTGGACCTCCGTGTGGACGGGGAGGCCCGCGCTGCGGACGCCGTCGATGAGGTGGTCGAGGTCGGAGAGGGCGGGCTGGGGGGCCAGCGCGGCTTCCGGGTGGTCCTCCTCGCGCAGGACGTCCAGGAGGCGGCGGAGTTCGGTCAGGGCCTGGCGGCTGGTCGTGGAGATGGCGGTGAGGGCTTCGGCCGCGCGGTCGGGGGACTTGCGGGCGGCGTAGCGGCCGCCGTCGGCCAGGCCCGTGATGACCGACAGGTTGTGGCCGATGATGTCGTGCATCTCCCGGGCTATGCGGGCGCGTTCGGCGGCGGCGGAGAGGCGGGCCTGCTGGTCGCGTTCGATCTCCAGGCGGCGGGCGCGGTCCTCCAGGGCCTCGGTGTGGTCGCGGCGGGTGCGGACCGTGATGCCGATGGCCGCCGCCGAGACGAAGGTGAGCAAGGCCGGGAAGAGGTCCTGGTCCGCGCCGCCCTGGGGATGGCGTACGGCGAGCACGGTGGTCGGGACGAGGACGACGGCCAGGGCCCACCACAGGGAGCGGTGGGGGCGGCGCAGGGCGATGTGGAAGACGATCAGCGTCTGGAGCAGGGCCGCCTGGAGTGCGGCGCCGGTCCAGGCGTTGACCAGGGCGAACGGGGTGAGGGCGAGGAGGACCGTGCGGGGGTGGCTGCGGCGCCACAGGAGGGGGACGGACAGGCCGAGGCTGAGCGCGAGGACCAGGCCGCCCGGGAGGTCGGTGTCGCGGGCGACGTTGTGCCAGCCGTCGCCGTAGTAGTCGATGAGGGCGGCCGTCACCCAGAAGCCGGTCAGGTGGAGGTCCCACAGGAGCGGGTGGCGGCGGTCGAAGGCGCGTACCCGCTTGGTGACGCGCTGGACGTGGTCGGTGAGGGGTTCCGTGGTCCGTTCTTCCGCCGCCGGTGGCGTCCGCTCTTCCGTCACGGGGTCCATGGTGAGGGCTTTCGCCGTCATCCGTCAGACGTCCCGTCGCTTCAGGGCCACCGCGGCCGCCGCCAGGGAGGCCGCCGCCCACAGGGACATGGCCAGCAGGGCGCTTCCCGAGGACGCCGTGTCCGCGGTGGTGAGGGTCTCCAGGGCGCGGCCCGGGAAGTGGCGTACGGCGTCGTCGACGAGGTCGTACGGCAGCATGGCCAGCACCTCCGGGAGGATCATGACCAGGCCGATGAAGGCGCCCGTCGCGATCGGGACCGAGCGGGCCAGGGCGCCGAGGCCCAGGGCGAGGACGGTGAGGAGGGCGAGGCCGGCCGCGTTGCCGGTGAGGGCGCGCAGGACGCCCGGGTCGCCGAGGGCGGCCTCGTGCTCGGTGCCGGTGAGGAAGGACTGGGCGAGCGGGAAGGTGAGGAGGTTCGTCCACAGGCTGAGGACGAAGGCGATCGCGGCGAGGACCGCGGCCTTCGACCACAGGACGGGCAGCCGGGTGGGGACCGCTGTCATCGTGGCGCGGATCTGGCCGGTCGAGTACTCGCCCGCGGTGCAGAGGATGCCCAGCACCCCCAGGTTGAGCTGGGCGAACTGGGTGCCCAACAGGACGAGGACGACCGTGTCCATGTGGCCGGCGTCGCCCCGGTCGTAGGCGGCGCTGATGCCCACGCCCATGGCGACGGTGAGGGCGCCGGTGGCGACGAGGGTGATCCAGGTGGAGCGCACGGTCCAGAGCTTGTGCCACTCCGAGCGCAGGACTCGGGCCGGGGTGACCCGGTAGGGCAGCGTCGTGGCGGTCATGCCGTCGCTCCTTCCGACGCGGTCGTGAACTCGACCGATTCGTGGGTGAGTTCCATGAAGGCCTCCTCCAAGGAGACCTGGTTGGGGGTGAGTTCGTAGAGGGGAATCGCGTGGGCCGCCGCGGTGCGGCCGATGTGGCGGGCGTCGGTGCCGCGGACCTCCAGGGTCTCGGGGGCGGTCGGGACCGCCTCGACTCCGGGTGCGGTGAGCAGGCGTACGAGGGTGGCGGCCTCCGGGGTGACGACCTTGACCGTGCCCGTGCCGGACCGTCGTACGAAGTCGTCGACCGTGGTGTCGGCGAGGAGGCGGCCGCGGCCGATGATGACCAGGTGGTCGGCGGTGAGGGCCATCTCGCTCATCAGGTGGGAGGAGACGAGGACCGTACGGCCCTGTGCCGCGAGGGACTTGAGGAGGTTGCGGATCCACAGGACGCCCTCGGGGTCGAGGCCGTTGACCGGTTCGTCGAGGACGAGGACGGCCGGGTCGCCGAGCAACGCGGCCGCGATGCCCAGGCGTTGGCCCATGCCGAGGGAGAAGCCCCTGACCCTGCGGTGGGCGACCTCGGTCAGGCCGGTGAGGTCCAGGACCTGGTCGACGCGGGCGCGGGGGATGCCGTGGGTGTGGGCGAGGGCGCGCAGGTGGTGGTGGGCGGTGCGGCCGGGGTGGACCGAGCGGGCCTCCAGGAGGGCGCCGACCTCGGTGAGGGGCGCGGGATGGGCGGCGTAGGTGCGGCTGCCGACGGTGGCGTGGCCGTGGGTGGGGGCGTCCAGGCCGAGGATCAGGCGCATGGTGGTGGACTTGCCGGCGCCGTTCGGGCCGAGGAAGCCGGTGACGGTGCCCGGGCGGACCGTGAAGGACAGGTCGGCGACCGCGGTTTTGTCGCCGTAGCGTTTGGTGAGGTCCTGTGCCGTAATCATGCTCCGATGCTCGTGCGGGCGGGGGCCCCGGGCGTCGGACCGCGGGCAGTATTCCAGGTGAGGCGGGTAGTACCCGGGTACTACTGTGGCCCGTATGAGCTACGTGATCCGGTCCGTCCGCGCCGAAGAGTGGCCCGCTGCCAAGGAGTTGCGGCTCGCCGCGCTTCGGGATCCGGTCGCGCACCTCGCCTTCCTGGAGACCTACGAGGAGGCCGTCGCGCGGCCCGACTCGTACTGGCGGGAGCGCACGGCCAAGGGCGCCGAAGGGGCGGACGGGGCCCAGACGGTCATCGCCGAGGCGCCGGACGGGCGGTGGGTCGGGACGGTGACCGTGCTGCTGGAGGAGCCCGGGACGACCGACTGGGCCGGGTTCCCGGTCGAGCGGAAGCAGGGGCACCTCGTGGGGGTGTTCGTACGGCCCGAGGAACGCGGGAGCGGGCTCACCGACGTGCTGTTCGACGCGGCCGTGGAGTGGGCGTGGGCGCACGGGGCCGAGCGGGTGCGGCTGATCGTGCACGAGGACAACGGGCGGGCGCAGCGGTTCTACCGCAAGGCGGGGTTCGAGCCCACGGGTGTGGTCGTGCCGCTGACGGCGGCTCCGGGCCAGTCCGAGCTGGAGTTCGCGCTGGAGCGCGTCTGACTCCTGGGCCGGCCGGCGGGGAAGATGAGGCATGCGCTCAGACGACTGGTACCTCACCGAGGACATCGACGACTTTCTCGCCCGGGCCGGGGAGTTCCTGCGCTCGCGCCCGGTCGCGCACATCATGCCGCTGACGTGGACCGCGCGACTGCGCGCCCGCGGGGCCGCCGTGTACGGCGCCGAGGACGCCGTCTTCGGTGTGCTGGAGCGGGCGGCTGAGGTGCACGCCGTCTTCTACCGGCTGTCGCCGCGGCGCGGTCTGGGTCTGACTCCGCTGACCGCCGAGCAGGCCGACGCCCTCGCCGCCCAGCT
The DNA here is from genome assembly GCF_001282115.1 of Streptomyces sp. NRRL B-24085. Classification (GTDB taxonomy): domain Bacteria; phylum Actinomycetota; class Actinomycetes; order Streptomycetales; family Streptomycetaceae; genus Streptomyces. The sequence goes on from NZ_LJBR01000408.1 coordinate 4,691, forward strand.
GGTGGCGCTCGGCCACTCGGTGCCCTCGATCAGCGCGGACGAGGGGACCGCCGCCGTCTTCGCCGAGGCGTGGCGACGGCACACGGGGGCCGCCTCGCGGCTGCGGGTCCGGCTCTGCCTGCACCGCCTCGGCACGCTCGTGCCGCCGGAGCCCTTCCCGGCGGGGCGGGGGCGGCCCGTGGAGGAGCGGGACCGTGAGCAACTCATGGACCTGTGCCGGGGGTTCGCCGCGGACGTGGGGGAGGCCGTCACGATCGACGCCGGCACCTGGGCCGGCACCCGCTTCGCCGACAAGAGCTACACGTTCTGGGAGACCCCGGACGGCACGCCCGTCTCCCTGGCGGGCGCCAACCCGATGGTCGCGGGCCTGGTGCAGGTGGACCCGGTGTACACGCCGGCCCGTCTGCGGGGCCGGGGGTATGCGGGTGCCGTGACCGCCGAGGTGAGCCGGGCCGCGCTGGCGGCGGGCGCCGAGCATGTCGTGCTGTTCACGGATGCGGCCAACCCCACCAGCAACGCCCTCTACCGGCGGCTCGGCTATGTGCCGGTCGTCGACTGGGCCGCGTACGACTTCTGAGCGCTAGGCCGGGAGGTCCGCGTCCGGCCAGCGGGTGCGGGCCTGTTCACGGGACCTGAGCAGGGCCAGGGCGGGCAGCCCGCGGTCCGCTCCGGTGGCCAGGAGCTCCGGCAACTGGGGGAGCGGGGCCACGGCTGCGATGTCGTCCAGCACGAGGGTCAGTGGTGGGTCGAGGCGACCGGAGGATGACCGTTCGGCCATGCGCCGGCCACGCTCGACCACGTTTGAGACGAGGGCCGTCAGGAGGGGCATCGCGCCCGGGTTCGTCCTGGGGTCCTCGATGGATTCACCGACCACATAAAGCGTGCCCCCTTCGTCGACGAAGGAATCCAAGGCGAGGGCATCATTTCGGTTGGGAGTGCATGCCTCGCGGATGTTGACCGTGAAGAGGGCGGCCAGGGCCCGGCTGATCAACTCCTGGGCGATGTCCCGGCGTTCGGGGTGCGCGGTGAGGGCGGCCTCGAGTTCGCCGGCCGAGCCGGGGGCCGCCTTCGGGTGGGTGCGGAGGGTCTTCACGGCGTCCTGGACCCCGGTGCCCTGGCACCAGCGGTGGACGTGGCGGATGGTGCGGGACTCGACGGCCGCCGCGTGGAGGTAGCTGCGCAGGAGCGTTTCGGCCGCGTCGGCCACGGCCTGGTCGATCCTCGCGGTGGGGCGGACGGGGGCGAGCAGGGCCTGTGCTCTCGCCTTGGCCGTCTCCTTGGTCTCGCAGCCGGTGGTGGGGGACCAGTGGAGGCGGGCCGGGGTGTCGCAGAGGTGGGTGGGGTCGTAGACGT
>NZ_LJBR01000409.1 GCF_001282115.1 Streptomyces sp. NRRL B-24085
ATATGTGTATAAGCGACAGCCCCGACGCCGACTCCCCCGCCACCGCCGACCGTCTACCAGTGGAGCGAGCTGGCCTACGACGTCTCCGGTGACGGCAGCGGGCCCGAGATGCGGATCGGCGAGAGCACCTGGGTCTGGCAGCGCTACGGCGTCTCGGTCGCCGACCGGAAGTACGCCCACGGCGTGACCGTGCACGGCCGCTCCTCCGTCACGATCGACCTCAACCGCGCCTGCTCCTCCTACGACGCGATGGTCGGCGTCGACGACATGACACTGGGCCTCGGCAAGGTCTACTTCTCCGTGTACGCCGACGGGGCCCGGCTGTGGAGGTCGGCGCTGGTCAGGGGTGGTGACCCGGCCGTGCCCGTCCATGTGAACCTCAGCGGGCACCGCACCGTACGGCTGGTGGTCGAGCCGCACAGCCCCTTCGACGACCTGATGCTCGCCGACTGGGCGGAGTCGAAGTTCAGGTGTGCATGAGGCGCCGCTCCCGCGCCACCTCGTCGAGCTCGGCCAGGGCCTCGGCCGGGGTGAGGACCGCGCCCCGGGTGTGCTCCGCCGCGTAGCGCTCGGGGCCGAGGCCGGTGCGGGCGGCGGCCTCGGCGCGCTCCGCCTCCAGGCGTTCGGGGTCGGGACGCGGGTCGCCACCGCGCCACCGCTCGGCGGCGGCCAGCAGCCGGGCCGTGCGCGGCAGGTCGCCGAGGTCGCGGAGCAGGGTCGCCGCGCCGTCGACGAGGGTCGCCACGAGGGTGTCGGAACACCGCTTGTCGATCGCCTCACGGACGGTCTCCGCCATCAGGGGCAGTCCGTGCTCGGGGCCCGACTCGGCGGCCGCCAGCATCGCGGCGATGGAGTTCAGCATCACCGTGAACTGGGGTGGCGGGGACGACTGGCCGATCTGCTCGCGCACCGAGTCGAGCAGTTCGCGCGCGCCGGCGAGGTCCTTGTCCTCCAGGGCGATGTGCGCTCGCATGAGCTTGACGAACGCCCGGGTCTCCGGCACGCCGTACCGGTCGCCCGCTGCGCTCGCCTCGTCCAGGGTGGTCAGCGCGGTCGAGCGGTCGCCGGTGCGGTAGGCGACCTCGGCGAGCCGGGCGATGAGGAACGGTGTCTCGGCGTACGCCCCCACCTCGTGGGCGAGACGCAGCGCCTCCTCGTACTCCGCCCTGGCCTCGGCGGGGCGGCCCCGGGCCATGGCCGCCTCACCGGCCGCGCTGCTGACCTGGGCGCGGAGCCAGCGGTCGCCCGCGCGGCGGCTGAGGACGCGGAGTTCCGCCAGGTCGTCGTCGACACCGGTCATGCCGCCCGGGGAGTCGACCACCAGGTGGGTGCGCAGCATCAGTGCGGCGGCCACGGC
>NZ_LJBR01000041.1 GCF_001282115.1 Streptomyces sp. NRRL B-24085
GGTCTGCATGTCCTTGACGGAGGCGGGGCCGAAGGCGGCGAGGTAGCGCAGGACGGTGGCGTCGGGGGTGGGCGCGGGCTCGGCGGGGCGGCCGAGCCAGTGCTCGGCCGTGGTCAGCGCGACCTGGCCGCTCCTGCCCCACAGTCCGCGCGGGGTGACCTGGACGAGGGGGAGCTTGCAGCGGGCGGCGACGGCGAGGGCCTGCGGGTCGGCGTCCGGCCACTCGACGAGAAGGGCCTCGCGCAGCTCCTTCATGGTGCGCGGCTCGCTCTCGACGAGTTCGCGGGCGAGGACGGCGAGGCGGTCGAGGTCGACGCCGGCGAGCCCCTTGCGGAAGGTGGTGAGTTCGCGGTCGCGGGCGGCCTGCACGAGGGGCCGCAGGGTGAGGCAGTCCTCGGCGGTGTGGGTGTGGATGGTCGAGCGCATGGTGACGATCCGGACCACCTCCCGCTCCTCCATCAGCTCCGACAGCGCCTCCGGCGTAAACCCGTGGAGGCGGGCGGCGAGCGCGTAGTACGGCGGCTTGACGTTCTGGGCCTGGAGTCCGAGCAGATGCCCGACGGCGGCCTTCGCGGACAGGCCGGACCGGTTCAGGAGCAGCTGCCGGTCCAGGGTCGCGCGGTTCAGGGCGCGGATGCCGAGCACGGGGGCCGAGGCGGTCGTCTTCGTCATGGGGAACACGCTAGACGGGCTTGCGGACGGGTTCTGTCCGCAACTCTCACCGGGTCCTCGCACGGCTCTCCCCGGGATGCGATTCGTCCCGTATACCCTGCTCCGTGATCACGGCTACGTCGGCTCCACCCGAGAGCGAGAGGCTGCCACGATGTCCGAGCGACGCGCCCGCCCCGCCGCGAAGAACCCAGCCGCCAAGAACGCCAGGAGGTCCGCCTGGCGCCGCGCCCTGACCCCGCCCGCCGCGTCGCCGCAGCCTCCGGCACCCGCCGCCGGGCCGCCCGACGCGGAGCCGCCGGAGCCGCCGAGCATCGTCCAGGCGGCCCTCTACCGGGACGGGGTGCGCGTGTCCTCCCCCGCCTCCCTCGCGGACACCTTCCGAGAACTGCGCGAGCAGCCCTCCGGCATGGCCTGGATCGGGCTTGCCCGGCCCCCGGAGAGCGAACTCCTCTCCCTGGCCGAGGAGTTCGACCTGCACCCGCTGTCCGTCGAGGACGCGATGGAGGCCCACCAGCGCCCCAAGCTGGAGCGCTACGGCGACACCCTCTTCGTGGTGCTGCGGGCGGCCCGCTACCTGGACGCCCCCGAGGAGGTCGACTTCGGCGAGCTGCACGTGTTCGTGGGCCCGGACTTCGTGATCACGGTCCGGCACGGGGCGGCCCCCGACCTCTCCGCGGTCCGCCACCGCATGGAACAGACACCGGAGTTGCTGAGGCTGGGCCCCGAGGCCGTCCTCTACGCGATCCTGGACGCGGTGGTCGACGGCTACGCGCCGGTGGTCGCGGGCGTCCAGAACGACATCGACGAGATCGAGACGGAGGTCTTCCGCGGCGACCCCGAGGTCTCCCGCCGCATCTACGAACTCTCCCGCGAGATGGTCGAGTTCCAGCGCGCCACCCGCCCCCTCGTCGGCATGCTGCACGCCCTGATGGCCGGCTTCGCCAAGTACGGCACGGACGAGGAGCTCCAGCGCTACCTCCGGGACGTCGCCGACCACGTCACCCACACCAGCGAACGCGTCGACGGCTTCCGCCAGGCCCTCACCGACATCCTCACGGTCAACGCGACCCTGGTCACCCAGCAACAGAACGCGGAGATGCGGGCGTTGGCGGAGGCGGGGTTCGAACAGAACGAGGAGATCAAGAAGATCTCCTCCTGGGCGGCGATCCTGTTCGCGCCGACGCTGGTGGGGACGATCTACGGGATGAACTTCACGCACATGCCGGAACTGAGCTGGAGGTTCGGGTACCCGTTCGCGATCGGGCTGATGGGCGTGGTCTGTGTGAGCCTGTACGTGATCTTCAAACGCCGCGACTGGCTCTGAACGGGGTCGTCAGAGCCAGCCGTTGCGGCGGAAGGCTCGGTACAGCAGTCCCGATCCGAGGGCCATGACGCCCAGGGCGCCCGGATAGCCGTACCGCCAGTCCAGCTCGGGCATGTGGGCGAAGTTCATGCCGTAGATGCCGGCGACCATGGTGGGGATGGCGAGGATGGCCGCCCAGGCGCTGATGCGGCGCATGTCGTCGTTCTGCCACGTGCCCACCTTCGCCAGATGGGCGTCCAGGACGGAGCCGAGCAGGTCGTCCAGGGCGCGCACCTCGGTGTCGGTGCGGGTGAGGTGGTCGGCGACGTCACGGAAGTACGGCACCGCTTCCCGGGGCCAGTCCTCGCGGGGCGCGGTGAAGGGCTGCATGACCGGGACCAGCGGCTGGACGGCGTCGCGGAACTCCACCACCTCCCGCTTGAGCGAGTAGATGCGTTCCGTCAGATCGTCGCGCACGGGTGAGAAGACGCAGCGTTCCAGCTCGGTGAGGTCCGCCCGGACCTGCGCCGCGGCCTGGGCGTAGGCGTCGACGATCACGTCCGTGACCGCGTGCAGGACGCCGACCGGCCCGAAGCGGGCCAACCGCGGCTCGGCCGCCAGCCGTCCGGCGGCCTCGGCCGTGGGGTCGAGGGCACCGTGCCGCACGGTCAGCGCGAACGACGGGCCGAGGAAGACCATGATCTCGCCGGTCTCCACGTCGGCGGACCGTTCGACGAACCACAGGGTCTTCACGGCGACCGCCAGCAGGTCGCCGTAGCGCTCCTGTTTCGGCCTCTGGTGGGCCTGGACGGCGTCCTCGATCGCCAGTGGATGCAGGTCCAGGTACTTGCCCAGCCTGTGCAGCTCGTCCGGCCGGGGCTCGTCCATCCGGATCCAGGCGAACTCGTCGGGGTCGAGGACGGCCAGGCGGTCGAGGGTGGCCTGGCAGCCGCCGTCCTCCTGCCCGCAGTCGATCTCTTCGCTCTCGCCCGTCGGCTGTCGGTAGATCACACAGTGCATGCCTTCTCGGATGCTTCCGCCTCGGCATTCCATGCATGTCCCGAGGGGGAGAAGGGGCGGGGGCCGGTACCGAGAGCGGTACCGGCCCCCCGGAGCATGTCGGATCAGCCGGGCCAGGTGCCGGTCAGCCTTCGCGTGGCGGTGGCGCCGCCGCGGTCCACGACGGCCTTGACCGCGGCGAAGATCGCACCCTGCAGCATGGCGGCCAGCACCACCTCGCCCCAGTTGCGCTCCTCGTCGGTGGCGTCGGGGGCGTCCTGGTCGTGGCCGAGCACCTTCCACGCCTGCTTGAACACGGCACCGGCGACGACACCGCTGACGGCGCCGACGGCCAGGCCGACCGGCTTGTAGGCGATCTTCGATGCTTTCATCGGTTCATCCCTTGCGGCGGCAGGCCAGCCAGACCACCGCGGCCACGCCGGCGGCCGCCAGCAGCAGGTTGCGGTTGTCGCGTGCCAGCTCCGCACCCCGCGCGGTCTTGTTCTGCACGGGTTCCGGAGCCTTGTCGTGCCAGAGCTGGGTGGCCTGCGCTGTCTTCGTGCGGGCTTGTTCGGCGGCCTGGGCGGCCTTGTCCTTGACCGGGTCGGGCAGCTTGTCCTGGGCCTGATGGGCCAGGTCGGCGGCCTTGGTCTTCAGCTGGCCGGCCTTGACGCCGGCCTGTTCCCTGGCCTGGGCGGCCTTCTGCTGGGCGCGCGCCTTGACGTCGGTCTTGGCGGCGAGTGCCTCGACGGTGTCGCCGAGTTCGTTCCGGGTCTGCTCGACCTGCTCGCGCAGTTCCTCGGGGCTCGAGGCGGTCGGCTCGTCGTGGGGGGGCTGGGTCATCGCTGTGCGCTCTCCTTGATCTCGGCCACGTCGGCCTTCACGTTCTCGATCGTCTGCTCAGGTGTGGGCGGCGCGGCCTTGCTGACCTGCTTCTTCCCGCTCAGGGCCATCACCGCGGCGATCACTCCCAGCACGGCGGTCACGATCAGCGCCGCGGCCCACACGGGAAGCGGTACGGCCAGTGCCGCGATGGCGGTGGCCACCAGGGCCTGGAGCATCAGGAAGCCGACCAGTCCGGCACCGCCGAACAGTCCGCCGCCCTTGCCGTAGCGCTTGCCCTTCTCCTTCATCTCCGCCTGTGCCAGGCGCATCTCACCGCGCACCAGCTCCGTGAGCTGCTGCGAGGCCCGCTGCACCAGCTCGCCCACCGGCTCCTGGCCGGAAGGACGCGTGCTGTGGTCGGTCCCGGACGAGTACGGCTGCGTGCTTGACACGGCCATCACCTCCCATCCCTCTGCTTGTGTACGGCCGGCTGGTCCGGCCCGTTCCGCCGGCGAGTACCCCGCAGCACCCGGCTCAGGGGACACCGGCCGATAAATCTCAACCGGGTCTGCGGCGGCCGGCGCGGCCCGCCCGGCCCGGCGAGGCTCCGTGCTTCTTCCAGGTCAGCGCCTCATCGCGGGCGCAGCGGCGTGCACGGCGGCCGCCTATTCGAGCCGGCGGCGGTCTTCCTCGTCCCACTTGCGGGTGTCGCGCGGCTCGACGTACGGCTCCTCGGTCGGCGGGTGGCCGCCGGCGACCGCGCGCTGGCGGATGCCCTCGGCGTCGAACTCCAGGCCGAGCAGGATCGCGATGTTGGTGATCCACAGCCAGATCAGGAAGACGATCACACCGGCGAAGGTGCCGTACGTCTTGTTGTAGGAGGCGAAGTTCGCCACGTAGAGCGCGAACCCGGCGGAGGCGATCATCCAGATGACCACCGCGAGGAAGCTGCCCGGGGTGATCCACTTGAAGCCGCGGACCTTCGCGTTGGGGCTGGCCCAGTACAGGATCGCGATCATGAGCGTGACCAGGACGACGAGGACCGGCCACTTCGCGATCGCCCACACGGTCAGGGCCGTGTCACCGACCCCGAGCACGTCCCCCGCCCGCTGGGCCAGGGGGCCGGTGAAGACCACGATCAGGGCGCTGACCACGGCGAGGATCATCAGTGTGACGGTCAGCGCCAGCCGCAGCGGCAGCACCTTCCACACCGGCCGGCCCTCGGGCACGTCGTACACGGCGTTGGAGGTGCGGATGAACGCCGCCACATAGCCGGACGCCGACCACACGGCGAGGACCAGACCGACGATCGCCATGAGGGAACCGACGCCGGCGCTGCCCTGCAACTGCTGCACCGCGTTGCGGATCACGTCGCTGGCGGCGCCCGGGGCCAGCTGCTGGACGTTGTCCAGCACCTTGTCGGTGGTCGACTTCCCGGCGATGCCCAGCAGGGACACCAGCACCAGCAGTGCGGGGAACAGCGACAGGATGCCGTAATAGGTCAGGCCCGCCGCACGATCGGTGAGCTCGTCCCGCTTGAACTCCTTCAGCGTGCCGCGCAGCGCCGCCGTCCACGACTGCCTCGACATCCCGGTGGGACTGCTCGGCGCGTTGCGCTCCACGTCCGGCCCCGGCCCGAACCTCTCCGGCTCGTCCCGGCGGCCGCGGGATTCGAAGCGGTCGTCGTAGGAATCGGTGCGGCTTTCCTGGGGGGTGCCGTCCTGCTGTTCGTCGTCCTGGGGAGCGGGGGTCCGGGGAACGTCCTGATGCCTGTGTCCGAGTCTCATAAGTTTTGACATATCGGGCGAGTAACCACAAATGCCGCACTCACGCGACCGGAACTTCCACCTGCCCGGCACTCTGCTGCTGCCGGGAGACATCAGGAGGCGCGGTTCACCAGGCGACCGCTCCGTGACGGTCGCGGAAGACTCCTGTCGGGCCGTCCGCCCCGATGGTGGCGAGGGCGACGATCGCGTCGGTTCCCTCGCTCAGCGTCTGCGGGCCGCTGTGACCGTTGAAGTCGGTCGCGGTGTAGCCCGGGTCGGCCGCGTTGACCTTCACGTCCGGCAAGGACTTCGCGTACTGCGTGGTCAGCATGGTCACCGCCGCCTTGGACGCCGTGTAGAGGGGTACGACGGCCCGGCCCTCGGCGCGCGAGGTGTCATGGGTCAGCTGGAACGACCCCATGCCGCTGGACACGTTGACGACGACCGGGTTCGAGGACCTGCGCAGCAGGGGCAGGAAGGCGTGCGTCACGCGGACGATCCCCACGACGTTGACGTCGAACACCGCGTTCGCGTCAGCGGCCGTGAGTTCGTCGGCGGGAACGTGCGGCCCGGGGACACCCGCGTTGTTGATCAGTACGTCGATGCCGCCCTCGTGAGCCGCGACGTCGGCGGCGGCCGCGGCGACCGACACGTCGTCGGTCACGTCGATCTGTACGAAACGGGCGCCGAGCGCGTCGGCGGCAGCCCGGCCGCGCTCGGGGTCGCGGGCGCCGACGAGGACGGTGTGCCCGGCCTCGATCAGGCGGCGGGCGGTCTCGTACCCGAGGGACTTGTTGGCTCCTGTGATGAAGGTCGTGGTCATGCGTTCACTGTCGGCCCGCGGTGTGCGCACAGCCAGTGCCCCGCGCGACGGTAGGACTGCCGGTACCAGGCACGTCGGCCGTGCGGCGGACACAATGGCGGGGTGGACGAGACCCTTGGCACGGCACTGCGCCGCTGGCGCGACCGGCTTTCCCCCACCGACGTCGGGCGGCCCTCGCTCCCCGGACGGCGGGCGGCGGGGCTGCGCCGCGAGGAACTGGCCGATCTCGCGGGGCTCTCGGTCGACTACGTGGTGCGGCTGGAGCAGGGGCGTGCCACGAGCCCTTCGGCGCAGGTCGTCGCGAGCCTGGCCAGGGCCCTGCAACTGCGGCCCGTGGAGCGTGACCACGCCTACCGGCTGGCCGGCCTCCTCCCTCCCCAGGAGGGGACGATCTCCACGCATGTCCCTGCGGGGGTCCAGCGCATGCTGGCCCGCCTCGGCGAGTTCCCCGTGGGGGTGTTCAGCGCCGACTGGACGCTGCTGTCCTGGTCCCCCGCGTGGGCGGCGCTCCTGGGCGACCCCGGCGGACGGACACCGCGGGAGCGGAACCTGGTGCGGGCGGTCTTCGCCACGGGGCCCTCGGGGCTCGCGGCCTGGCCGGTGCTCCAGGACGACGAGGCCCTGCTGAGCCCCGCCCTCGTCGCCGATCTGCGCACCGCCCTCGTCGCCTATCCCCGTGACCGGGGTCTGATCGACCTCGTCGGGGAACTGCGGTCCACCAGTACGGAGTTCGCGCGGCTGTGGGACGAGGGCGCGGTCGGACCGCACGTGTCGTCCCGCAAGACCGTCGTGCACCCGCAGGTCGGCGAGGTGAGCTGCGACTGCGACGTGCTCACCGTCCCGGGCTGCGACCTCCGCCTCGTCGTCTACACGGTGGCCGCGGATTCCGCCGACGCGGAGAAACTGGAGTTCCTCCGTGTCACGGGCGGCGTACCCGCCGACGGCCCTCCGCCCCAGGGGCCCGGACTGTTCTCCACGCCCTGACGCCCACCCGGCCGGCCTCCCGGGACCGTGGGAGACCGGGGTCACAGTGTCGTTGCGGGCAAGGTCACAGCCGTGCCCCCTGCTGCTCCTTTGGCCGTCTGGCCTAGCATCCGAGCATGACGGTCCTGCCTGACGACGGGCTCTCGCTGGCCGCCGAGTTCCCTGACGCGAACCTTGATCAGTGGCACAGCCTGGTGGCGGGTGTCCTGCGCAAGTCGGGCAAGGAAGTCTCCGGCGCGGCAGCGGAGGACGCCCTGTCCACCGCGCTCGAGGACGGGTTGCGCACCCGCCCCCTGTACACCGCGCACGATGCCGCACCCGACCCCGGCCTCCCCGGTTTCGCCCCGTTCGTGCGCGGCGCCCGCCCGGAGGGGAACACCGCCGGCGGCTGGGACGTACGGCAGCGGCACGCGGTCGCCGACAACGGCGCGGTGCTCACGGACCTGGAGAACGGTGTCACCTCGCTGTGGCTGGTCGCCGGCGAGGGCGGCATCCCGGTCGCCTCGCTCGGCCGGGTCCTCGACGGCGTCTACCTCGACCTCGCGCCGGTCGTCCTCGACGCGGGTGGCGAATTCGGTCCGGCCGCACAGGAGTTGCTGCGGATCCACGACGAGCGCGGCACCGCCGCCGAGGCCGTGCGCGGCAACCTCGGCGCCGATCCGCTCGGCCACGAGGCGCGCACGGGCGAGGCGTCGGACTTCGCCACGGTGGTCCCGCTCGCGCGCCGGTGCGCCGAGGAGTACCCGGGGCTGCGGGCACTGACCGTGGACGCGCTGCCGTACCACGAGGCCGGCGGCTCGGCCGCGCAGGAACTGGGCGCCTCGATCGCCACCGGTGTCGCCTATCTGCGTGGGCTGACCGAGGCCGGGATGAGTGTGGAACAGGCCTGCGCGCAGCTGGAGTTCCGGTACGCGGCGACGGCCGACCAGTTCCTCACGATCGCCAAGCTGCGCGCCGCGCGCCGGCTGTGGGCGCGGGTCGCCGAGGTGTGCGGGGCGCCCGGTGCCGGGGCGCAGGCGCAGCACGCGGTCGTGTCGCCGGTGATGATGAGCCGCCGCGACCCGTGGGTGAACATGCTGCGGGCGACGATCGCCACTCTGGCCGCCGGGGTCGGCGGCGCGCAGGCCGTCACCGTGCTCCCCTTCGACCACGCGCTCGGCCTGCCGGACGCGTTCGCGCGCCGCATCGCCCGCAACACCTCGACGATCCTGGTCGAGGAGTCGCACCTGTCCCGGGTGATCGACCCGGCGGGCGGTTCCTGGTACGTGGAGCGGCTGACCGACGAACTCGCCGAGGCGGCCTGGCGGTTCTTCCGGACCATCGAACGCGACGGCGGCCAGGCGGCCGTCCTGCGCTCCGGCCGGCTGCGCACCGACCTGGCCACGACGTGGGCGCAGCGCTCCAAGAAGCTCGCCACCCGGCGCGAACCGATCACCGGCGTCAGCGAGTTCCCGCACCTGGGCGAGAAGCCGGTGGAGCGCGCCCCGGCGCCCGAGCCCCGGACCGGCGGCCTGCCCCGGGTGCGGCGCGACGAGGCGTACGAGGAGCTGCGCGCCCGCTCCGACGCCCACCTCGCGGCGACCGGCTCCCGGCCCCGTGTCTTCCTGGCCGCGATCGGCCCGGCGGCCGCCCACACCGCGCGCCTGACCTTCGCCGCCAACCTCTTCCAGGCCGGCGGCATCGAGCCCGTCACCGAGGGCACCTTCGAGGAGAGCGGCGCCACCGAGGCCTGTCTGTGCTCCAGCGACGCGCTGTACGAGGAGCGGGCCGAGGACGTCGTGGCGGCGCTCAGGTCGGCGGGCGCACGGCACGTGTTCCTCGCCGGGCGCCCCGCGCAGTACCCGGGCGTGGACTCCTACGTCTTCGCGGGCTGCGACGCCGTCGCCGTGCTCACCGCCACCCTCGACCGTATGGGAGTGTCCTGATGACCGCCCCCGCCGGCCCCTCCGTCCCCGACTTCAGCGGGATCGAGCTGGGCACCCCGGCCACCGACGGCGGCGCCGACGAGTGGCGTACGGCCGTCAAGAACGCCACCCAGGGCTCCGATCCGGTGTGGGAGACGCCGGAGGGCATCGAGGTCAAGCCGCTCTACACCGGCGCCGACCTGGAGGGCCTGGACTTCCTGGAGACGTACCCGGGTGTGGCCCCGTACCTGCGCGGCCCGTACCCGACGATGTACGTCAACCAGCCCTGGACGATCCGCCAGTACGCGGGCTTCTCCACCGCCGAGGAGTCCAACGGCTTCTACCGGCGCAACCTCGCCGCCGGTCAGAAGGGCCTGTCGGTCGCCTTCGACCTGCCCACGCACCGCGGCTACGACAGCGACCACCCGCGCGTGACCGGTGACGTCGGCATGGCGGGCGTGGCGATCGACTCGATCTACGACATGCGGCAGCTGTTCGACGGGATCCCCCTCGACAGGATGTCCGTGTCGATGACGATGAACGGCGCCGTGCTGCCGGTGCTGGCGCTGTACATCGTGGCGGCGGAGGAACAGGGCGTACCGCCCGAGAAGTTGGCCGGGACCATCCAGAACGACATCCTCAAGGAGTTCATGGTCCGCAACACCTACATCTACCCGCCGAAGCCGTCGATGCGGATCATCTCCGACATCTTCGCGTACACCTCGCAGCGGATGCCCCGCTACAACTCCATCTCGATCTCGGGCTACCACATCCAGGAGGCGGGCGCGACGGCCGACCTGGAGCTGGCCTACACCCTCGCGGACGGCGTCGAGTACATCCGCGCGGGCCGCGAGGCCGGCCTGGACGTGGACGCGTTCGCGCCCCGGCTGTCGTTCTTCTGGGCGATCGGCATGAACTTCTTCATGGAGATCGCCAAGCTGCGCGCGGCGCGGCTGCTGTGGGCGAAGCTGGTGCGGCAGTTCGACCCGCAGAACGCCAAGTCGCTGTCCCTGCGCACCCATTCGCAGACCTCCGGCTGGTCGCTGACCGCGCAGGACGTGTTCAACAACGTCACGCGCACCTGTGTCGAGGCGATGGCGGCCACCCAGGGCCACACCCAGTCGCTGCACACCAACGCCCTCGACGAGGCACTGGCGTTGCCCACCGACTTCTCCGCGCGCATCGCCCGCAACACGCAGCTCCTGATCCAGCAGGAGTCGGGCACGACCCGGGTCATCGACCCGTGGGGCGGCAGCGCGTACGTGGAGCGGCTGACGTACGACCTCGCCCGCAAGGCCTGGCAGCACATCCAGGAGGTGGAGGCGGCGGGCGGCATGGCCAGGGCGATCGACGCCGGCATCCCCAAGCTGCGCATCGAGGAGGCCGCGGCCCGCACCCAGGCCCGCATCGACTCCGGCCGGCAGCCGGTGATCGGTGTCAACAAGTACCGCGTCGAGACCGACGAGGCGATCGAGGTCCTCAAGGTCGACAACTCCTCCGTGCGGGCCCAGCAGATCGAGAAGCTGCGGCGGCTGCGCGCGGAGCGGGACGAGACCGCGTGCCGGGACGCCCTGGACGCGCTGACCCGGGCGGCCGACGGCGACGGCAACCTTCTGGAGCTGGCGGTCCACGCGGCCCGTGCGAAGGCCACCGTCGGTGAGATCTCCGACGCCCTGGAGAAGGTGTACGGCCGGCACGCGAGCCAGATCCGTACGATCTCCGGCGTGTACCGCAACGAAGCAGGGGAGTCCCCGTCCGTGGACCGCACCCGCGCCCTGGTGGACGCCTTCGAGGAGGCCGAGGGCCGCCGCCCGCGCATCCTGGTCGCCAAGATGGGCCAGGACGGCCACGACCGCGGCCAGAAGGTCATCGCCACCGCCTTCGCCGACCTGGGCTTCGACGTCGACGTCGGCCCGCTGTTCCAGACCCCGGGCGAGGTGGCCCGCCAGGCGGTGGAGGCGGACGTGCACATCGTCGGCGTCTCGTCGCTGGCGGCCGGTCACCTCACCCTCGTACCGGCGCTGAAGGAGGCGCTGGCCGAGGAGGGCCGGGAGGACATCGTGATCGTGGTGGGCGGGGTGATCCCGCCGCAGGACGTGCCGACCCTGCTGGAGATGGGCGCGGCGGCCGTGTTCCCGCCGGGGACGGTGATCCCGGACGCGGCGTACGACCTGGTGGAGCGTCTGTCGGCCGACCTCGGGCACGGGCAGTGATCGGTCTCGACGCGTATGTGAAGGGTGTCCTCGACGGGAAGCGGGCGATGGTCGCCCGCGCCATCACCCTCGTCGAGTCCACCCATCCCCGACACCGGTCGCTGGCCCAGGAGTTGCTGACCGAGCTGCTCCCGCACAGCGGCCGGGCACGGCGGATCGGGGTCAGCGGGGTGCCGGGCGTCGGGAAGTCGACGTTCATCGACGCGTTCGGCACGATGCTGACCTCGCTGGGGCACCGGGTGGCCGTGCTCGCGGTGGACCCGTCCTCCAGCCGCACCGGCGGTTCGATCCTCGGCGACAAGACCCGTATGGAGCGCCTGGCCGTCGACCCGAACGCCTTCGTACGGCCCTCCCCCAGCGCGGGCACGCTCGGCGGGGTGGCGAAGGCGACCCGGGAGTCGATCGTGGTGATGGAGGCGGCGGGCTACGACGTGATCCTGGTCGAGACCGTCGGTGTCGGGCAGTCCGAGACCGCGGTGGCCGACATGGTCGACTCCTTCCTGCTGCTGAGCCTGGCCCGCACCGGCGACCAGCTCCAGGGCATCAAGAAGGGCGTCCTGGAACTCGCCGACGTGATCGCGGTCAACAAGGCGGACGGCCCGCACGAGCGCGACGCCCGCGCGGCCGCGCGTGAACTGGCGGGCGCACTGCGGCTGATGCACGGCAAGGACGCCTTCTGGACTCCCCCGGTGCTCAGTTGCAGCGCCCGCGAGTCGACGGGCCTGGACGAGGTGTGGGAGCGCCTCGAACAGCACCGCACGCTCCTCGACTCCACCGGGCGGCTCACCGCCAAACGGCGGGACCAGCAGGTCGGTTGGGCCTGGGCGATGGTCCGGGACGAACTCCTCGGCCGCCTGTACGCCGACCCGACCGTGCAGTCACTCGCCCCGGCCCTCGAACAGCAGGTCCGGGAGGGCCGTTTGACGGCCACGCTGGCCGCGGAGCGCATCCTCGAGGCGTTCGGCGGCACGGCGGACGCCTGACGCCCGGCTTCGGCGGTACGGCGGTGACCTCCCCGCCGTCGGCATTCCGGCGGGGAGTCGGGGCTGCCCGGTGATCGTGCGGCCGGCGACCTGGTCCGGCGGGGGCTGCTGGAGTTCACCTGGCCACGGGAAGGCCGCGCTGCCGGAATCGACCCGGCAGCCTGTGCTCCCGCCCGCTACTGCGGTCCCGCCTCCCCCTGCCCGGTCTGCCGCACCCTGGCGACGGCCGCCGCCATCTGCTGCTGCACCGGTGCGGGCACCGGTTGGCCGTGGACGGCGCCCATCAGCCCCTGGGCGAGGTTGTGCATCTTGGTGTTGGTGTTCTGGGAGGCGGTGACGAGCACCGTCCAGGCGTCCTCGGCGCTCAGCCCGAAGGAGGCCATGACGATCCCGCGGGCCACGTCGATGGCCGGCCGGGTCTGCATCGCCCGGCGCAACTGGCCGACCTCCAGGCGCAGTTCCTGGTCGACGTCCATGGACCGGACCTGTTCCTCCGAGTCGGGTACGGGTCCGGCGGCCGGGGCGGAGCCGTCGGGCGGGCCGGGCTGTTCGGTCACGAACAGCTCCCGGGCACCGGTCAGGTCGAGCAGGCGTCCGACGGTCGGGCTGTACGTCCGGACCGTGACCGTCTTGCCCTGGTCGAGGGCCGCCCGGCGCAGGCTCAGCAGGACGTTGAGACCACCGCAGTCGCAGAACCTGACCTCGCCGAGGTCGAGGTCCACGCCGGTGGCCGAGCGGTCGAGGACGGCGTACAGCTCGGGCTCGAGCTCCTCGGCGCCGACGTCGAGCTCACCACGGCAGGTGACGACCGTCCGCTCCCCTTCCACCACGGCCTCGATCGTGGCCAGACACGGCGGGCGCACGTCCAGCCTGGTGAGGGGCTGCGCCAGGCGCGCAGGTTCCGGCATGACGCTCTCCCTCATGTGCTCACCGCCTCCGCACCTCAGATTCCCCTCTGCCGTCAACATACGTCAACTAATACACGAAATAAAGTTCAGGTTTTTGAATGCGTGAATGTTTGGTCGCTAGACTGCTGCCATGGATGGAGTGCCCGAGTCTCACACCGGATGGACGTTCGTCACCAACCACGCGCGAGTGCTGGCCGCGATCGCCGACAACCCCAGCACCCGGATCCGCGACATCGCCGCGCACTGCCGGCTGACCGAACGCGCCGTACAGAAGATCATTTCCGATCTGGAGCAGGACGGATACCTCTCGCACGTGCGGGAGGGGCGTACCAACACCTACCGGATCGACCCCGGCAAGGTGCTGCGCCATCCCGCCGAGGCGGGCCTGACGGTGGCCTCCCTGCTCTCTCTGCTCGTCCAGGACGAGGCCGACCGCAGCCCGTTCGCCGATCACAGCCCGCTCACCGACAGCCGACGGCCCACCCTGGCCTGACGCCCGCGGCGCACGGCACCTGTCCCCACCAGGGGCCGACAGGCAGGCTGGCCTGGGCAGGCGCGCCCGGAGGGCGGCCTCGCACCGGTCCACCGACGGTTCGCTCCCCCCCACTCCATCGAGGGGCGAACCGTTCGCGCATCCGGCGGCGCCGCCCCGCCGGCACCGCACGGCGCCGCATACATCTGCCGCGGTGAGATTCCGGCAACGTCGCGTTCATGACACCCGGCGACATCGGTAACAACCGCTTCCTAGCGTGACGGACCGTGGGACCGAGTCGTATACAGGGCCGAGAACCGCTCGTCCCGGCCCGTCGACTCCCCGGCCTGCCGACGACGTCACGCGGGGCTCCCACGCATCCCCCCACCGCCCGCTCCACCTGGGAGGCGTGACATGAGCACCACAGAGTCACGGACGGCAACGGCAGACCCGTCGACATCCGCCGACCAGGCGGTCAGGGAGACCCTGGAGGACTACACCCTCCGCTTCGCGCCCCGCAGTTACCGCCGCTGGACGCCCATGGTCGTGGCCACCACCGCCCTCGGCGGCATCGCCTACATGGCCGACTTCTCCATCGGCGCGGGCATCGGCCTGGCCCACGGCACCGGCAACGCGCTCGTGGCGATCGCCGTCGCCGCCGTCGTCATCTTCGTCACCGGCTTCCCCCTCGCCTACTACGGCGCCCGCTACAACATCGACCTCGACCTGATCACCCGCGGCTCCGGCTTCGGCTACTACGGCTCGGTCCTCACCAGCGTCATCTTCGCCAGCTTCACCTTCATCTTCTTCGCCCTCGAAGGCTCGATCATGGCCCAGGGCCTCAAGCTCGGCCTCGGACTCCCGCTGTGGCTGGGCTACCTGGTCTCCACGCTCATGGTCATCCCCCTGGTGATCTACGGCATGAAGGCGCTGAGCAAGCTCCAGGTGTGGACGACCCCGGTCTGGCTGCTGCTGATGGTCGGCCCGCTGGTCTACCTCGTCACCACCGACCCGGGCACCGTCGACCGCTTCCTCGGCTACGCGGGCACCGACGGCGACGGCGGGGTCGACACCGCGTCCGTGCTGCTCGGCGCGGGTGTGTGCCTCTCCCTCATCGCGCAGATCGGTGAGCAGATCGACTACCTGCGCTTCATGCCGCCCAAGACCGAGGCGAACAAGCGCAGCTGGTGGACCGCGGTGGTCATGGCCGGCCCCGGCTGGGTGGTGCTCGGCGCGCTCAAGCAGGCCATCGGCGTCTTCCTCGCGGTGTACATCCTGGCCGCGGTGGGACCGGGCGCGGCCCCCGAGCCGATCCAGCAGTTCAAGGGCGCCTTCGACGCGATGATGCCGTCCTGGATGGTGATTCCGCTGGCCGTGGCCCTCGTGGTGATCAGCCAGATCAAGATCAACGTGACGAACGCCTACTCCGGCTCGCTCGCCTGGACCAACTCCTTCACCCGGCTCACCGGGCACTACCCGGGCCGCATGGTCTTCGTCCTGGTCAACCTGGGCTTCGCGCTGGCCCTGATGGAGGCCGACATGTTCAGCTTCCTCAACGACATCCTGGGCTTCTACTCGAACTGCGCGATCGCCTGGGTCGTCACCGTCGCCACCGACATCGGCATCAACAAGTACGTGCTCGAACTCTCCCCGCGCGCCCCCGAGTTCCGCCGCGGCATGCTCCACGCGGTCAACCCGGTGGGCGTGGTGTCCTTCGTCGCCGCGTCCGGCCTGTCCATCGCGATGTACTTCCACGCCCTCGGCGACACGCTCCAGCCGTACTCCCCGGTCGCCGCCGCCGTGATCGCGTTCGTCCTCACCCCGCTGATGGCGGTGGTCACCAAGGGCAGGTACTACCTGCGCCGCACCGGCGACGGCATCGACGAGCCGATGCTGGACGCGGACGGCAACCCGAGCGCCGTCACCTACGACTGCCACGTCTGCCGGCAGCCCTACGAGCGCCCCGACCTGGCCGCCTGCGCCACCCACGACGCGGTGGTCTGCTCCCTGTGCCTGAGCACGGACAGGGCCGGCGACCACGTGCTGCCCGCCACGGCCTGATCCGGACGGCGGCGGGCGCCGGTCCTTCTGCACGCCGGGACACCCGGCCTCCCGCCGCTCGGGGACCGTCGCCCTGTAGCCCCTCCCGTACGACCCGTGCGCGTGCCCCCGCCGGCCCGCTGCCGTACCGTGCAGGACGCCGGCACCCCGTACGTCAGGCCGCCGTCCCGAACCACCTCGCCAGATGGGCCGGCAGTTCGCGCTGGTCCTCGCCTGCCCATGCCACGTGGCCGTCCGGGCGGAGCAGTACCGCGGGGGCGTCCAGTTCCTCGGCCGTGTCGACGACGTGGTCGACGCGGTCCGCCCAGCCCGCGACCGAGAGGCGCCCGGTGCGGTCGAGCAGCAGTCCGCGGCCGTCGTGCGTCAGCTCGTAGAGGCGGCCGCGGCCGAGGGTGAGGTCCCGCAGGCGTCGGCCGGCCAGTGCGTGGCCGGCGCCGAAGTCGTAGCGGACGCCGATCGCGGTGATCTGCTCGATCAGGTACCGGTTCACCTCGTCGAAGTCCATCAGGCGGGACAGCAGCCGGCGCACCGCCTGCGGCCCGGGCTCGGTGGACAGCAGCTCCATCTGCGCACGGGTGTTGTCGAGCACCTCGGCGGCCACCGGATGCCGTTCGGTGTGGTAGCTGTCCAGCAGGTCCGCGGGTGCCCAGCCGGCCACCTCGGCGGCCAGCTTCCAGCCCAGGTTGAACGCGTCCTGGACCCCGAGGTTGAGGCCCTGTCCGCCCACCGGCGGGTGGACGTGGGCCGCGTCCCCGGCCAGCAGCACCCGGCCGACCCGATAGCGGTCGGCCTGCCGTGTGGCGTCGCCGAAGCGGGAGAGCCAGCGCGGTGAGTGCACACCGAAGTCGGTGCCCGCGACCGCCCGGAGCTGTCGCTTGAAATCCTCCAGGGTCGGCGCGACCGAGCGGTCCTCGCTCACCTCCGCGGCGGGCACCACGACCCGGTACACACCGTCCCCGACCGGTCCGAGTCCGAACAGCTTCCGGGTGCGCCGGATCTCGGACACCACGGCGGTCACCTCCTCCGGCGCCACCCCCACCTCCATCGCGCCGAGCAGCGTCTCGGTCCTGGCGGGCGCGCCGGGGAAGCCCACGCCGAGCGACTTGCGCACGGTACTGCGGCCGCCGTCGCAGCCCACGAGGTAGCGCGAGCGCAGCCGCGTACCGTCGGCGAGCTCGACACTCACCCCGTCCCCGTCCTGGCTCAGCCCGACGACTTCGCAGCCGCGCCGGATCCCGGCGCCCAGTTCGACGGCACGCTCGGCCAGCAGGCGGTCGGTGACGGTCTGCGGGATGGCGAGGATGTACGCGTGCGCGGTGTCGAGCCCGTCCGGCCAGGGCCTGTCGATGCCGGCGAAGTAGCCGCCCGCCGTGAACCGCCTGCCGTGCGCGAGGAACCGCTCCAGCAGCCCGCGCTGGTCCATCACCTCGATGCTGCGCACGTGCAGGCCGAGCGAGCGGACGACCTCCGTAGGCTCGGGCGCCTTCTCCAGCACGACCACCCGCACACCGTGCAGCCGCAGTTCGGGCGCCAGCATCAGTCCGGTCGGTCCGCCGCCGACGACGATCACGTCGATCATCGGATCCCCCTCCGTGGTTCGGACGGCGATTGTGCGGCACGACGGGGATCTTGCCGCAAGACCCCCCGTGAGCTATACGTTGAAGAGGGCGAGGAGAGCGGTGATCTCCTCGCCCTCGGTCATGTGCGTCCTGGCTCAGGACGGCTGGAGATAGCGCGCCAGCAGGTCGTCCAGCGTGACCATTCCGGTGAGCCTGCCGGCCGCGTCCCGTACGACCGCCAGGGACGCCCGGTTGCGGCGCAGGAGGTCGATCGCGTCGGCGACCTTGGTGTCCTCCGTCAGCTCCGGGACCGGGCGGGCCAGGGTGCGGGCGGTGCCGGTGCGGCCCTGGGCACGGGCCACCAGGGCGTCGCGGGCGTGCAGCGAACCGAGCACGACGTCGCCCTCGCGGACCAGCATGCGGGTGCGGTCGTGGTCGGCGGCCGTGCGCAGGACGGCGTCGAGGTCGGCGGTGCCCGGTACCGAGGTGATCTCCGCGGCCGGGACACGGAGCTCGCCGACCGGGGTCTCGGGCTCGGTGAGCGACCTGGTGAGCAGGTCCGAGTCGGCCTCGCTGATCAGTCCGAGGCGCTCCGACTCCTCGACGAGATGGGTGAGTTGCTCGCGGTTGTGCACGGCGGCCAGCTCGTCGCGCGGGGTGACCCGGCACAGCCGTACCAGTGCGTTGCTCATCCTGTTCAGCAGCGAGATCAGCGGCCGGACCGCCTTGACGACACCCCGGAAGGGCGGCGAGAGCAGCATCGCGGAGCGCTCGGGGTGGGCGATCGCCCAGGACTTGGGGGCCATCTCGCCGACCACCATGTGCAGGAACACCACGACGACCATGGCGAACACGAAGGCCACGCCGTAGCTGAGGGCGCTGGGCAGGCCCAAGTCGTGCAGCAGCGGGTCCAGTTCGTGGGAGATAGCGGGCTTGGAGACCGAGCCGAGGCCCAGTGTGCAGACCGTGATGCCGAGTTGGGCGCCGGCGAGCATCAGTGACAGCTCGCGCATTCCGGCCAGGGCCGCCTTCGCCCCGCGCCGCCCCTCGGCCGCTGCCCGCTCCACGCGGTGCCGCTTGGCGGCGACCAGCGCGAACTCGGCGGCCACGAAGAAGCCGCTGCCGATCAGCAGCAGGACGGTGACGAGGAGTGCCGTCGGGAAACTCATGCCGTATCCGTCCTCTCCACGCGGACGCGCTCCGGCACGTGCCGGTCCAGCGTCCGTACGTCGATCACCGCGCGTCCGCCGCCGGGCAGGTCGACGGTGATCCGGTCGCCGATCGCCGGGAAGCGGCCCAGCCGGTCGACGATCAGTCCGGCCACCGTGTCGTAGTCCTCCTCCTCGGGCAGTGCGACACCGGTGGCCTCGGCGACCTCGTCGAGACGGCGGCCGGCGTCCACCAGCCAGCCGGGGCCGTCCGCGACCGCGATCTCGGTGACGGTGTCGGTCTCGTCGGCGATGTCGCCGACCAGTTCCTCGGCGATGTCCTCGTAGGTGACGATGCCGGCGACGCCGCCGTGCTCGTCCAGGACGACCGCGAACTCGTCGTCCCGCTCCCGCATCTGCTCGACCGCCTCCGGGAGCGGGAGGGTGTCGGGCAGCAGCAGCGGGGGGCGGGCGAGGGCACCCGCGGTGGCACTGCTCAGCCGGTCGGCCGGCAGGCGCATCAGCTCCCGTACGCCCAGGACGCCCGGGACGTCGTCGGGATGGTCGCCGAGGACGGGGTAGGTGGAGTGGCCGTGCTTGGCGATCAGGTCGACGGCCTCGGCGGCGGTGGCGTCCCCGCGCACGAAGACGGCGTCGACGCGCGGGACCATCACCTCGTCGAGGGTGCGCTCGGAGAACTCCAGGGCGTGGTCGAGGAGTTCGGCGGTGTCCCGGGGCAGTTCGCCCTGCTCGTGGGACTCGCCGATGAGGTGGCCGAGCTCCTCCAGGGTGGCGCCGTGGTGGAGTTCCTCGACCGGTTCGATGCCGGCCGTGCGGAGCAGGCGGTCGGCCGCCCCGTCGAAGACGCGCACCAGGGGGCCGACGACCTTGAGGTAGCCGAGCGTGGAGGGGGCGAGGGCCTTGGCGAGCCGTTCCGGGACGGCGATCGCGAGGTTCTTCGGGGCCAGCTCGCCGAGGACCATCTGGACGACGGTGGCCAGCACGAAGGCCAGCACGACGGAGATCCCGCCGACAGCCCCCTCGGGTACGCCCAGGCCGGTCAGTGCCGGCTCCAGCAGGGCGGAGACCGAGGGTTCGGCGACGAAGCCGACGACCAGACCGGTGACGGTGATGCCGAGCTGGGCGCCGGACAGCATGAAGGACAGCCGCTCCAGCACCTTCAGCGCGCGGGCGGCCTTCCGGTCGCCGGCCTCCGCCTCCCGGGACAGGGCGAGCCGGTCCGCGGAGACGTACGCGAACTCCTGGGCGACGAAGTATCCGGTGCCGGCGGTCAGCAGGAACACGGCCAGCAGGCCGAGGAGGGCACTCGTGGTACTCAACGGCGGGTCGATCGGGTCGGGCGGGAGTCCGTCTGT
This sequence comes from Streptomyces sp. NRRL B-24085, assembly GCF_001282115.1. Lineage (GTDB taxonomy): Bacteria > Actinomycetota > Actinomycetes > Streptomycetales > Streptomycetaceae > Streptomyces. The sequence continues at coordinate 19,997 of NZ_LJBR01000041.1, forward strand.
GTGGCGGACACGGGCTTGCTCCTTCAGTAGTGATGTGCGCTGTGTGAACGGCCGGGACGAAAGCGGCGTTCCCCAGATCTACCAGCCGGGCGGCGCGGCCGCCCGGCGGTCAGGCGGTCAGGCGGTGGCCGGTGTCGGGCCCACCAGCTCGGTGAGGACGTCCTCCATGGTCACGAACCCGAGGACGGTCCCCGTCTGTCCCGTCACCGCCGCCAGATGACTCCCGTCGGCGCGCAGCGCGGTGAGGGTGTCGTCCAGCGGGGTGTCGATGCGGACCCGGGTGACGGGGTGCAGGGCGGAGCGCGGGAAGGGCCGGTCGCGGTCGGTGACGCCGAGGGTGTCCTTGATGTGCAGGTAGCCCAGCAGGGTGCCGTCCGGGCCGGTGACCGGGAAGCGGGAGTACCCCGCCTCGGCGGCGACCCGCTCCAGGCGGGCCGGGGTGACCGAGGCGTCGACGGTCCGCATCTTCGGGACCGGCACGAGGATCTCCCCGACGGGCCGGGTGCCCAGCTCCAGGGCGTCCCGCAGCCGTTCGCCGTCGGCGGGCGAGAGCAGTCCGGCCTCGCCGGCCTCGACGACCATGCGGGCGAGCTGGTCGTCGGTGAACACCGACTCGACCTCGTCCCTGGGTTCGACGCGCAGCAGTCTCAGCAGGGCGTTGGCGAAGGCGTTGATGCCGAAGACGAAGGGCCGCAGCGCGCGCGTGAGGGCCACCAGCGGCGGTCCGAGCAGCAGCGCGGTCGGCACGGGGGCCGCGAGGGCGATGTTCTTCGGGACCATCTCGCCGATCAGCATGTGCAGATAGGTGGCGAGCGACAGGGCGATCACGAAGGCGACCGGGTGGACCAGTCCGTCCGGGACGCGGGCCGCCTCGAAACCGGGCTCCAGCAGGTGCGCGATGGCCGGTTCGGCGACCGCGCCGAGCACCAGGGAGGAGACGGTGATGCCGAGCTGGGCGGTGGCCATCATCGCGGAGAGGTGTTCGAGACCCCACAGGGTCATCCTGGCCCGCTTGTGCCCGTCACGCGCGCGTGGCTCGATCTGGCTGCGGCGCACGGAGATCAGGGCGAACTCGCCGCCCACGAAGAAGGCGTTGGTCAGGAGCGTCAGGGCGCCGACGAGCAGCTGGACGGTGGTCATCGGGTCTCCTCCCCGGCCTGGGCGGGCACCCGCGCGGGACCGGTGATCCGGATCAGGCCGGCGCGGTGGTGGTCGACGTCCAGGACCTCCAGACGCCAGCCGTCGAGGTCCAGGTCGTCGCCCTTGGCGGGGATGCGCGCGAGACGGGTGGCGACCAGTCCGGCCACGGTCTCGTACGGCCCTTCGGGCGCGGTGAGGCCTATCCGGGCGAGCTGGTCCACGCGGACGGACCCCTCCGCCTCCCAGGTCCGCTCACCGGCGGGCCGCAGGTCGGGCATCTCCACGGGGTCGTGCTCGTCGCGGACCTCGCCGACGACCTCCTCGACGATGTCCTCGACCGTGGCCACGCCCGCGGTGCCGCCGTACTCGTCGATGACGACGGCCATGGTGCGGCCGGCTCGCAGCCGCTCCAGGAGCCGGTCGGCGGTGAGGCTGTCCGGGACCAGCAGGGGCGCGGTGGCCAGGTCGGTGACCGGGGTGGCGGCCCGCTTCCCCGGTTCCAGGGCGAGCACGTCACGGATGTGCACGGTGCCGACGACCTCGTCCAGGCTGTCGCGGTAGACGGGGAAGCGGGACAGGCCGGTGGCGTGGGTGAGGTTGGCGGCGTCGGCGGCGGTCGCGTGGGCTTCGAGGGCCTTGACGTCGACGCGCGGGGTCATGACGTTCTCCGCGGTCAGCTCGCCCAGGTGCAGGGTGCGCACGAACAGTTCGGCGGAGTCGGCCTCCAGGGCGCCCTCGGCGGCCGAGCGCTCGGCGAGCGCGACGAGCTCCTCGGGGCCGCGGGCGGAGGCCAGTTCCTCGGCGGGCTCCAGGCCGAAGCGTCGTACGAAACGGTTGGCGGTGTCGTTGAGATGGCGGATGAACGGGCCGAAGAGGGCGGTGAAGGCGCTCTGGGGTCCGGCGACCACCTTGGCGACGGCCAGCGGGCGGGAGATCGCCCAGTTCTTCGGCACCAGCTCGCCGACCACCATCAGCACGACGGTGGACAGGGCCACGCCCAGCGCGGTCGCCACCGGAGCGGCGGCCCCACCGAGCCCGGCGGCCCGCAGCGGGCCCTTGAGGAGGGCCGCGAGGGAGGGTTCGGCGAGCATGCCGATCACCAGCGAGGTGACCGTGATGCCGAGCTGGGCGCCGGAGAGCTGGAAGGTCAGCTTGCGTACGGCCTTCAGGGCGCCCTCGGCGCCGCGCTCGCCCGCCTCGGCGGCCCGCTCCAGGTCACCGCGCTCGACGGTGGTCAGGGAGAACTCGGCCGCGACGAACACGGCGCAGGCCAGGGTGAGGAGCAGGGCCAGCGCCAGCAGAAGGATCTCGGTCACCGGGTCACCCCCGCTTCCCCGGTCGGGCGAGGTGGGGCAGGGCTGGTACTGGGAGGCTCACCCATTGCGGGACTGTGGCTCCTTCTGTCGGGGCGGGTCGCACCAATAGTAAAGGACGGGCAAAGTAATGGACAGTGGTGCAGCCGCGTGCCGCACGTCACGGACGGTCCGTGGTACGGACACCGGCCTCGGGACGCGGGGTACGCTGCCGGTCCGGCGGGCATCTCGTCCGACTCCGGCGTCACCCTGACGGAGGCCTTCCCCATGTTCGGACTCAGCGAGCTCGCGATCATCCTGCTCGTCGTCATAGCGGTCATCGCCGTCAAGAAGGGCCCGGAACTGGCCCGTACGGCGGGCAAGTCGGCGCGCATCCTCAAGGCGGAGGCCCGCGCGGCCCGGAACGGCGGCACGGAGCCGCAGGTCATCCAGGGAGAGGTCCTGCGGCCCGGGACCACCGGGGGCGCCGAGCAGGAGCCCGGCGCCCGCTGAGAACACCGGCGCGAGGACGCGCTCGACGGTTTCCCTGCCGGGCGGCCCCGCGATGATCCATGATGAGCGGGCCATGCAGCCGCCGGTCACCGTCACGCGCGCCCCGCTGCCCGTCCTGCGGGCCGCGGTCTTCGCCGTCGTCGGCTCGTTCCTCGGGACGAGCGCACATCACCTGCTCGCCGAGGGGCCGGTGCCCTGGACGCGCACCGCCGCCGCGACGGCCGTGCTCTTCGCGGTGGGCCTCATCGGCGTGCAGCGGCCCCGCGGCCTGATGACGGTCGTCGCGTGCAGTGTCGCGGGCCAGTCGGGCCTGCATCTGTGGCTGACGGTCACGGCGGCCGCCCAGCACCCCCGCGGGCATCGGCACGGCACCGGACCGGCGTGGCACGAACAGCTCCACGGCTCCCTCGCCATGACGGCGGCCCACGCGTCGGTCGCCGCGCTGGTCGCGGTCCTGCTGCACCGCGCGGACGCGGTGTGCTGGTCGCTGGCGTGCGGGGTGACGGCGGCGGTGGACGGGGTGCGGGCCCGACTGGGCGCCGCCCGGCTGCTGTTGGCCCGGCCCGCGGCACCCGGGCCGGCGGCGGTCGCCGCCCTCGTGGCGGCTTACGACGAACGGCCGCTCACCGTGCGGCCGTTGCTGGCGCACGCGGTGGTGCGGCGGGGTCCTCCGGCGGGCGCGGTTCTCGCCCTCTGACCTCACGGGGACGCCGTTCCTGTTCTGCTCGAACCGGACGGCCGCCCCGCCGTACCCGCCTGCCTGGAGAACCGTATGTCCCGTATCCCCCTGTCCCGTCTGTCCGTTGCCGCCGCCACGGCCGCGACCGCCGTGCTCCTGACCGCCGTTCCGGCCGCCGCCCACACCGAGGTCGAGGCCGACAAGGCCCAGGCCCTCGCCGAGAACGTCACCGTCTCCTTCCACGCCGAGGCCGAGTCCGACACCTCCGGGATCAAGGAGGTACGGGTCGTCCTGCCCGAGGGCATCGCCCCGGCCGACGTCACGTACGGCAAGGGCCCCGAGGGCTGGAAGTTCACCGCGGTCAAGGACGGTTACCGCGTCGGGGGCAAGGAGCTCAAGACCGGCGAGAGCGCCGAGTACTCCGTGGTCGTACGCCAGTTGCCCGACGCCGACCAGGTGGCCTTCAAGACCCTCCAGACGTACGGCGACGGGCATGTGGACCGCTGGATCGAGCTGGACCAGAACGGTGACAACCCGGCGCCGACCCTGAAGCTGAAGGCGTCGGCACCGGGCGCGAAGCCGGTGGCGCCCTCCGCGAGCGCCGACGAGAACCCCGCCCCCGTGGACCCGGCCCCGGCCACCGGCGCCTCCTCGTCCACGTCCCCGCAGGCCGCCGACACCGCAGAGGACGACACCGCGAAGGACGACGACGGCGGGCTGCGGGGACGTGGACGAG
>NZ_LJBR01000410.1 GCF_001282115.1 Streptomyces sp. NRRL B-24085
GTGGTGAGCCGCGCCCAGGCACACTGGACGCATGACGACAGGCACCCCGACCTCCACGCACCCCGCCCGGCCCCGCCGCTCCCGACTGCGCACCTTCCTGCCGCTGGGCGTGGCCGCCTGGCTGGTGCTGGAGATCTGGCTGCTGACCGTGGTCGCCGGCGCGGCGAGCGGGTTCGCGGTGTTCCTGCTGCTGGTCGCCGGCTTCGTGCTCGGCTCGGTGGTCATCAAGCGGGCCGGCCGCCGCGCCTTCCAGAACCTGAACGAGGCGCTCCAGCGGGGCGGCGCCCCCTCGGGCTCCTCCGGCAGCTCGGGCAACGGCCTGATGATGCTGGGCGGCCTGCTCCTGATGATCCCCGGCCTGGTCTCCGACGCGGTGGGCCTGCTCCTGCTGGTCCCGCCGGTCCAGAAGGCGGTCGGCCGCCGTGCCGAGCGCACCTTCGACCGCAAGCTCCGCGCCGCCGCCCCGGGGACCCTGGGCGACGCCTTCCAGCAGGCCAGGATCCATCACCCCGACGGCAAGGTGGTCCAGGGCGAGGTCATCCGCGACGCGCACCACGGGCCCGAGGACACCCCGCAGGACCGGAGGCCTCCGCTCACCCGCTGATCCGGGCGCGGGCAGCACAAAACCGCGGGCGCGGTACGTGAGTCACGTACCGCGCCCGCGGTTACTTGTATGCGCTGTTTCCCGCTCAGGCCGACTTGCGGCTGTCCCGGGGATGAACTGCGATGTTCATCGCGCCGGAACGAAGAACCGCCAGACGCTCCTCGAGGACCTCTTCGAGTTCCTCTCGGGTGCGTCGCTCCATCAGCATGTCCCAATGCGTACGCGCGGGCTTGGCCTTCTTCTCTTCAGGGCCGTCGCCGTCCACGAGGAGTGCCTGGGCCCCGCAGACCTTGCACTCCCACTCCGGCGGGATCTCCGCCTCGACCGAGAAGGGCATCTCGAAGCGGTGCCCCTTCTCGCATGCGTACTCCACGGCCTGGCGCGGGGCCAGGTCGATGCCGCGGTCCGTCTCGTAGCTGGTCACCACGAGGCGCGTGCCGCGAAGAGCTCGCTCACTCATGAATCGTGCCTCCCGGGCTTGTCGCCCACAGGACAGGTGTCGCTGTCGTCGTCATCCGGTCAACGTCCGGTCGGCGGTAAAGATTCCCGTTCCGGGTCCCGTCCCGGGCAATGCGTCGCCGTCGTAGCCGCCCCTTGTTGTACCCACCAGCGCCCGGTTTGTCACATCTGCTAGCAGATGTCACCCAGCGTTTCGGCATCTTTGACGCGCAGTAACGGTACGCCTGGCAGGCCAAACGCGTACACTACAGCGCTTTGGTGTCGAACGCTAAATCCTTTCGGGTACGGGATTGCCCGCGTCGCTGATCGCCCGGCGCACCGGAACCCGTGCGAGCAGGGCGAATCCGATGACGAAGAAGGCCACCAGCGAGATGATCGCGTCCCGGTAGCTTCCGGTCAGCTGGTAGGTGATCCCGAACAGCAGCGGACCCAGCCAGCTCATCCCGCGGTCGCTCATCTCGTACGCCGAGAAGTACTCGGCCTCCTTGCCCGGCGGGACGAGGTGCGAGAACAGGGAGCGGGACAGGGCCTGGCTGCCGCCGAGGACGAGCCCGATGCCGGACGCGAGGACGAAGAACCACACGGGCGCGCCGGCCGGCAGGAAGTACCCGGCCGCCAGGATCACCGCCCAGGCGACCAGCGAGCCGAGGATGGTCCGCTTGGCCCCGTAGGTCCGGGCGAGCCGGCCGAGGGCCAGCGCTCCCGCCACCGCGAGCACCTGCACCAGGAGCACGGCCGCGATGAGCGTCGACTGCCCGAGGTCCAGTTCCTCGGATCCGTAGACCGACGCCTGGGAGATCACGGTCTGGATGCCGTCGTTGTAGATCAGGTACGCCAGCAGGAAGGCGAGCGTGAGCGGGTGGCGGCGCATGTCGCGGACGGTGGCCGCGAGCTGCCGGAAGCCCGGCGAGGTCGGTTCCCCCGCCTCCCGCGCGGACGGGCGGCGGTCGCGCAGCCGGCTGAGCGGGATCAGCGCGAAGCCGCCCCACCACAGGCCGGCCGAGGCCAGGCAGACGCGGACCGCGGTGCTCTCGGAGAGCCCGAAGGAGTCGTGGCCTATGTAGAGGACGAGGTTCACGACCAGGACCAGGGCGCCCGCCGCGTACCCGAAGGCCCAGCCCTTGGAGGAGACGGCGTCGCGCTCCTCGGGCGGGGCGATCTGCGGGAGGTAGGAGTTGTAGAGCATCATGCCCACGGACTGCGCCGCGTTCGCCACGACCAGCAGGAGGCCGCCGAGGAGATAGCGGTCGCCGCCGAGGAAGAACATGCCGGTCGTCGCCGCGGCCCCGGTGTATGCGGCGGCCGCCAGGAGGGGCTTCTTGCGGCCGCCGCGGTCGGCGGCGGCCCCCACCAGGGGCATCACCAGCACGGCCACGATCACCGACAGGGACACCGAGTACGCGAAGAAGGAGCCGGCGCGCACCGGGATGCCCAGCGGATGGACGTAACCGTCCGCGTCCGCCGCGTTCTTGGCGACCGACGTCAGATAGGGGCCGAGGAACACGGTGAGCACGCTCGTCGAGTAGACGGAGCACGCCCAGTCGTAGAAGTACCAGCCGCGCTGCTCACGCCGCCGTTCGGCGGCCTCGTCCGCCGCGCCCGCCCGCACGGTGTCGGTGCCCACCCGTGCCCTCGCTTCCCCGAGAAGGTGCCGTGCGCGGGCAGGGGGGACGGGCGGGCCGGACACGGGTCAGACCCAGACGCCCCGGTCCTCCATGACCTTGCGCAGTGTGTCGATGTGATCGGTCATGATGCCATCGACTCCCAGGTCCAGGAGCCGGTGCATCCGATCGGGCTCGTTGACGGTCCACACGTGCACCTGGAGCCCGCGCGCGTGGGCGGTGCGCACGAAGCGGTGGTCGACCACCTGGATGCCGGACTGCGCCTCGGGCACCTGCGCGGCGACGGCCGAGCGGCGCAGCGCCGCCGGGACTCCCCAGGAGCGCAGCCGCAGGTTGAGGACCCCCCGGGTGCCGTACGACGTCGCCAGGCGCGGCCCGGCCAGGCGCTGGGCGCGCATCACCCGCGCCTCGGAGAAGGAGCCGACGCAGACCCGGTCCCAGGCGGCCGTGCGTTCGACGAGCTCCAGCAGCGGCCGCAGGGCGGGCTCGTCCTTGACGTCGACGTTCCAGCGCGCCTCGGGAAAGGTCTCCAGGAGCTCCTCGAACAGCGGCACCGGTTCCGTGCCCGCCACACGCGCGTGCCGTACCTCCGCCCAGGGCAGGTCCGCTATCCGGCCCGCCCCGTCGGTCACCCGGTCCAGGGTCGTGTCGTGGAAGGCGACCAGCTTGCCGTCCGCGGTGGCGTGGACGTCGGTCTCCAGGTACCGGTAGCCCGCCTCGACCGCCCGCCGGAACTGGGAGGCGGTGTTCTCCAGACCGTCCGCCGCCCCGCCCCGGTGGGCGAAGGGGATGGGGCCGGGATGGTCCAGGTAGGGGTGGCGTGTCGGCGAGGTCACGGACGCAGTATCGCTCCCCGCGGTTGCCCGCCGGCAACGACCGTGCTGCCGTCGGATGCCGGGGGAACGGCGAACACGCGCAGGAAGACCTGGGCGAGCGGGCCGATCGACACCGCGTACAGGACGGTTCCCGCGCCGATGGTGCCGCCGAGCAGGAAGCCCGTGACCACGACGGCCACCTCGACCGCGGTCCGCATCAGCCGGATCGAGCGCCCCGTCCGCCGGTGCAGCCCGGTCATCAGGCCGTCCCTGGGGCCCGGGCCGAAGCTGGCGGCGATGTAGAGGCCGGTGGCCACACCGTTGAGCACGATCCCGGCCAGCAGGAGCGGGATCCGTACGGCGAGAGCGTCCACGTCGGGGACCGCGGCGAGGGTGGCGTCCATGGCGACGCCGACCACGAAGACGTTGGACACCGTGCCGAGGCCCGGCCGCTGGCGCAGCGGGATCCACAGGAGCAGCACCACCGCGCCGACGATGATCGACACGACGCCGATGGACAGCCCCGTCAGCTCGGCGAGCCCCTGGTGCAGCACACCCCAGGGCTCCAGGCCCAGGCCCGCCTCGACGAGCAGCGCGGAGCTTGTCCCGTACAGAGCGAGTCCGACGTACAACTGGATCAACCGTCGTGCCAGACGGCTCTGCGTGGACAAGGCGGGTCCCCCTGTGGTGGTAGTGGCCTGATGCATGACACCCTGTGGCTTGGGATGACACACCATCCATGGCCAATTCGGGGAAGGTGGACTGATTTCAGTGGCGCAGTGGACCTCTGCGGTGGGCGCGGCGCAGCTCGCCCGGCTGCTCAACTCCCAGCAGGACCGGCCCGCGGGGCCGGGCACGCGCCGCCCGCCGGCCTACCGCGCGCTCGCCGACGGCATCCGCCTGCTGGTCCTGGAGGGACGAGTCCCGGTCGCCGCCCGCCTTCCGGCGGAACGCGAGCTGGCCCTGTCCCTGTCCGTCAGCCGTACGACGGTGGCGGCGGCCTACGAGGCGCTGCGGGCCGAGGGGTTCCTGGAGTCCCGGCGCGGCGCGGGGAGCTGGACGGCCGTACCCGCCGGGAACCCGCTGCCCGCCCGCGGTCTGGAACCGCTCCCGCCCGAGGCCCTCGGCTCGATGATCGACCTGGGCTGTGCGGCCCTGCCCGCGCCCGAGCCGTGGCTGACGCGTGCGGTGCAGGGGGCTCTGGAGGAGCTGCCGCCGTACGCCCACACGCACGGTGACTACCCCGCGGGGCTTCCCGCCCTGCGCGCGATGATCGCCGAGCGGTACACCGCGCGGGGTATCCCGACCATGCCCGAGCAGATCATGGTGACGACCGGCGCGATGGGCGCCATCGACGCGATCTGCCACCTGTTCGGCGGCCGGGGCGAGCGCATCGCGGTGGAGTCCCCGTCCTACGCGAACATCCTTCAGCTCATGCGGGAGGCGGGCGCCCGGCTGGTGCCCGTCGCGATGGCGGAGGGGCTGAGCGGCTGGGACATCGAGCGCTGGCGGCAGGTGCTGCGGGACGCGGCGCCGCGGATCGCCTATGTCGTCGCCGACTTCCACAACCCCACGGGCGCGCTGGCCGGTGAGGACCAGCGGCGGCAGTTGGTGGAGGCGGCGCGGTCCGCGGGGACCGTGCTGGTGGCGGACGAGACGATGACCGAGCTGTGGCTGGACGAGGACGTCTCGATGCCGCGGCCGGTGTGCGCCTTCGACCCGGCCGGCTCCACCGTGGTCACCGTCGGCTCCGCCAGCAAGGCGTTCTGGGCGGGGATGCGGATCGGCTGGGTCCGGGGGGCGCCGGACGTGATCCGCAGCCTGGTCGCCGCCCGCGCCTACGCCGACCTCGGGACGCCGGTCCTGGAGCAGTTGGCCGTGAACTGGCTGTTCAGCACCGGGGGGTGGGAGCAGGCGGTCGAGCTGCGGCGCGGCCAGGCCAGAGAGAACAGGGACGCGCTGGTGGCGGCGATGCGCAAGGAGCTGCCGTCCTGGGAGTTCGAGGTGCCGCGAGGTGGTCTGACGCTCTGGGTGCGCGCCGGGGGCCTGTCAGGGTCGCGGCTGGCCGAGGTCGGCGAGCGGGTGGGCGTGCGGGTGCCGTCGGGGCCTAGGTTCGGGGTCGACGGCGCCTTCGAGGGGTATGTGCGGTTGCCGTTCACGGTCGGGGGAGCGGTCGCCGAGGAGGCCGCGGCTCGGCTGGCCGCGGCGGCGCGGGTGGTGGAGAACGGGCG
>NZ_LJBR01000411.1 GCF_001282115.1 Streptomyces sp. NRRL B-24085
GGTCTGGCCGGGAGCACCGGGGCCGGTGGGGGCGGACCACTGGCCGGCCGCCGGCTGCTCCTTGGACCACTTCGAGCCGGCGTCCTGCGCGTTGTCCTCCGGCTGCTGCGCGGGCTTCGCGGCGTCGGGCCGGGCGGCGGGCTCGGCGGGACCGGACGCGCCGGGCTCGTGCCCGTCGGACGGGGCGGATCCGGGCGAGGCCCAGCCCGGAGTGTCGTTCATCGTCGCTCCTTCACGGTGCCCGTCCGCGGTCGCGGCGGCAGGTTGGCAGCCATCGTGCCATGGGGTGGTCGGCGGGGGACCAGCCGCGGTATGGCCTGCACACCTTCAATACTCCGGCGGACAAGGGGCAGACTGATCGCATGGCTGATCAGTACGTGCAATCCGGCGAGGACAGCAAGCCCACCGAGATCCCGGCGATCCGCTGGGAGGAGCCACCCGAAGGCCCCGTGCTGGTGCTTCTCGACCAGACGAGGCTGCCGGCCGAAGAGGTCGAACTGGTCTGTACGGACGCGTCCGCGCTGGTGGAGGCGATCCGTTCGCTCGCCGTGCGGGGGGCGCCCTTGCTCGGCATCGCGGGGGCGTACGGGGTCGCGCTCGCCGCCGCGCGCGGGTTCGACGTGGAGGAGGCGGCGACCGCGCTGGCGGGTGCCCGTCCGACCGCGGTGAACCTCGCTGTCGGGGTGCGCAGAGCCGAGGCCGCCCACCGGGCCGAGCTCGGCAGGAGCGGTGACGAGGAGCTGGCGGCCGGGGCGGCGCTGGCCGCTGCGCGCAAGCTGCACCAGGAGGACGCGGCGGCCAGCGCGGCGATGGCCGAGCGGGGGCTGGCACTGCTGGACGAGCTGCTGCCGGGCGGCGGGCACCGGATCCTGACGCACTGCAACACCGGTTCGCTGGTGTCGGGCGGTGAGGGGACCGCGTTCGCGGTGGCGCTCGCCGCTCATCGCGCGGGGCGGCTGCGGCGGCTGTGGGTGGACGAGACACGTCCGCTGCTCCAGGGCGCCCGGCTGACGGCGTACGAGGCGGCGCGCAGCGGGATGGCGTACACCCTGCTGACCGACAACGCGGCGGGTTCGCTGTTCGCGGCCGGGGAGGTGGACGCGGTGCTGATCGGGGCCGACCGGATCGCGGCCGACGGCTCGGTGGCGAACAAGGTGGGGAGCTATCCGCTGGCGGTGCTCGCGCGGTACCACCATGTGCCGTTCATCGTGGTGGCGCCGGTGACCACGGTCGATCCGGACACCCCGGACGGGGCGTCGATCGAGGTGGAGCAGCGGGCCGGGCACGAGGTCACCGAGATCGTGGCCCCCCAGGTGCCGGTGGCGGGGGCCGAGGCGGGCGGCGGGATTCCGGTGGCGCCGCTGGGGACGCAGGCCTACAACCCGGCCTTCGACGTGACGCCGCCGGAGCTGGTGACGGCGATCGTCACGGAGGAGGGCGTGGTGTCGCCGGTGACGGCCGAGGCGCTTGCCGAGGTGTGTGCGAGGGCCCGGGAGGTGACGATGAGCTGATGCGGATGCGGTAACCACGCATTCCGTCCCGTGTCGCGGCATGTCCACGGCGGCGGTCGAGGCAGACAGTGATCGTCCGGTACGACTAAGGTCACTGGTCGGTGAGCTGTCTCACCACTGCCTTCACCACTGTTATGAGAATGGGATGATGTCGTTTATGAAGGGACGAGTCCTTGTCGTCGACGACGACACCGCACTTGCCGAGATGCTGGGCATTGTGCTGCGTGGTGAAGGTTTTGAGCCGTCTTTCGTAGCCGACGGCGACAAGGCGCTGGCCGCGTTCCGTGAGGCCAAGCCGGATCTGGTGCTGCTGGACCTGATGCTGCCCGGGCGGGACGGCATCGAGGTGTGCCGTCTCATCAGGGCGGAGTCCGGCGTGCCGATCGTGATGCTGACGGCCAAGAGCGACACGGTGGATGTCGTCGTGGGCCTGGAGTCCGGCGCCGACGACTACATCGTGAAGCCGTTCAAGCCGAAGGAGCTCGTGGCCCGGATCCGGGCGCGGCTTCGCAGGTCGGAGGAGCCGGCCCCCGAGCAGCTCGCCATCGGTGACCTGGTCATCGACGTGGCAGGGCACTCCGTGAAGCGGGACGGGCAGTCGATCGCGCTGACGCCGCTGGAGTTCGACCTGCTGGTCGCGCTCGCGCGCAAGCCCTGGCAGGTGTTCACACGCGAGGTGCTGCTCGAACAGGTGTGGGGTTACCGGCACGCCGCCGACACCCGGCTCGTCAACGTGCATGTGCAGCGGCTGCGTTCCAAGGTCGAGAAGGACCCGGAGCGGCCGGAGATCGTGGTGACCGTCCGTGGTGTGGGTTACAAGGCAGGGCCAAGCTGACATGTCCGGAGACAGCGCCGCTTCGTCGCCCGGGCGGACCGGGGTGACCGCGGGGCGGCCTGTCGGGCGGAAGAGGGCCGGCTCCCGCTGGGGGCGGTTCTTCGAGGGAGGACTGCTCCAGGGCGGCGTCCAGGGCAGCCCGGTCCTGCGGCTCTTCACGCGCTGGGTGCGCCGGCCGCTGCTGCCGGTGATGCGGTTGTGGCGGCGCAACATCCAGCTCAAGGTCGTCGTCACCACCCTGCTGATGTCGCTCGGCGTGGTCCTGCTGCTGGGCTTCGTCGTCATCGGGCAGGTGCGCAACGGCCTCCTCGACGCCAAGGTGAAGGCCTCACAGAGCCAGGCCACCGGCGGGTTCGCGGTGGCCAGGCAGAAGGCGGAGGAGGCCGACGCCGGGACCGACGACACCGCTCCGGCCGACGGCCGGTCCGACCAGTTCGTCATCGAGTGGATGAGCAACCTCGTCTACTCGCTCTCCAGCGGCGGTCAGGGCGCCTTCGACGTGGTGAGCCTGCCCGTGGGCGGCGACAGCGGGAGCGGGCGCGGGCCGCGCGCCTCCGGTGACGTCGACCCGACGGCCAGCGTTCCCGAGGCGCTGCGCGAGAAGGTCGACGACAGCACGGCGGCCGCGCAGAGCTACACCCGCATCATCTACGACACCGACCTGGAGTCCCAGCCCGCCCTGGTCATCGGCAAGCAGGTCAACGACCCCAACGGCGACCCGTACCAGCTCTACTACCTCTTCCCGCTCACCCAGGAGGAGAAGTCGCTCAGCCTGGTCAAGGGCACCCTGGCGACCGCCGGGCTCTTCGTCGTCGTACTGCTCGGAGCCATCGCCTGGCTCGTGGTGCGGCAGGTCGTCACGCCGGTGCGGATGGCGGCCGGGATCGCCGAGCGGCTGTCCGCCGGGCGGCTCCAGGAGCGGATGAAGGTCACCGGCGAGGACGACATCGCGCGGCTCGGCGAGGCCTTCAACAAGATGGCGCAGAACCTTCAGCTCAAGATCCAGCAGTTGGAGGACCTGTCGCGGATGCAGCGGCGGTTCGTGTCGGACGTGTCGCACGAGCTGCGGACGCCGCTGACGACCGTGCGGATGGCCGCCGACGTCATCCATGACGCGCGTGAGGACTTCGATCCGATGACCGCGCGGTCGGCCGAACTGCTCGCCGACCAGCTCGACCGGTTCGAGACGCTGCTCGCGGACCTGCTGGAGATCAGCCGGTTCGACGCCGGGGCGGCGGCACTGGAGGCCGAGCCGATAGACCTCAGGGAGGTCGTGCGCCGGGTCGTCAGCGGGGCCGAGCCGCTCGCCGAGCGCAAGGGCACGACCGTCCGGATCGTGGGCGACCAGCAGCCCGTCGTCGCCGAGGCCGACGCCCGGCGGGTGGAGCGGGTGCTGCGCAATCTCGTCGTCAACGCCGTGGAGCACGGCGAGGGCAAGGACGTCGTCGTCAAGCTGGCCTCCGCGGGCGGGGCGGTCGCCATCGCCGTACGCGACTACGGGGTCGGGCTCAAGCCCGGCGAGGCCACGCGCGTGTTCAGCCGCTTCTGGCGGGCCGACCCGGCACGCGCGCGTACCACCGGCGGTACGGGGCTCGGGCTGTCCATCGCCCTGGAGGACGCTCGGCTGCACGGGGGCTGGCTCCAGGCGTGGGGTGAGCCGGGCGGCGGCTCGCAGTTCCGGCTGACGCTGCCCAGGACGGCCGACGAGCCGCTGCGGGGCTCGCCGATACCGCTGGAGCCCAAGGACTCCCGGCGCAACCGTGGACTCGACGACGCCGGCCTGCCGCGCGGGGGCGGCGACAAGGCGGCCACCGTGCCGGTCCGGCCCAAGGACGACCAGGTGACCAGCCGGGACCCGATAGCGCCCCGGACGAACCCGGTGACCCCCACGGCCGATCCGACGGCGCTGCCCGGCAACGGCGCGCGTGTGGTGCCCCGGCCGGCGCCGAGCGCGCGACGGCCGGAGACCGCGGCCGACGGGGACGGGGCGTCCGGCGGTGGGACCGCCGACCGCGCGGACGCCGGGTCGCAGGAGTCGTACGAACAGCAGGAGTCGTACAACCAGCAGGAGTCGTACGAACAGCAGGGGGAGGCTTTCCGTGGACGCTGACCGCGACGCGGGCGGCCGGCGCACGCCGGGACGCGCGGCGGTGTACGTCGCCTGTGGTGTCGTACTGCTGGCGGGGTGCGCCTCGATGCCGGACAGCGGGGATCTGCGCGGGGTGGACTCGACGCCGCGGCAGGACACGCAGGTGCGGGTCTTCGCGATGCCGCCGCAGGAGGACGCCGAGCCCACGGACATCGTGCAGGGCTTTCTCGAGGCGCTGACCAGTGACGATCCCAACTACGAGACGGCCCGCAAGTACCTGACCGCGGGCGCGGCGAAGCAGTGGCAGCCGGGGCTGTCCACCACGGTGCTCGACGACGGGCCCGGTGCCGACGTGGTGCCGCCCGTGGACCGGGAGCAGAGCGACGACAAGTCGTTCACGCTGGTCGGCACCAAGGTGGCCGTGGTGGACGCACAGCAGTCGTACACGCCGGCCTCGGGCGAGTACCGGGAGACCGTGCACCTCGTGCACGACAAGAAGACCAAGCAGTGGCGGATCGACAGCCCGCCGCGCGGTGTCGTCATGGGGAAGTCGGACTTCCAGCGCAACTACGTGTCCGTCAACAAGTACTACTTCGCTTCGAACACCAGGTCGGCGTCGGCTCCGCAGACTGTGGCGGTCGCCGACCCCGTGTACGTACGCGAGCGCGTGGACCCCATGACGCAGTTGGTGCGGTCCCTGCTCAGCGGGCCGACGAGCTGGCTCGACCCCGTCGTCAGGACGAGCTTCCCCACCGGTACGGCACTCAGGAGCGGTGTCTCGGCGCTGGCTCCCGACGACCGGAGCACGCTGACGGTGCCGCTCAACAGCAAGGCCGAGCGCGTCGGTGCGGACCAGTGCAAGGCGATGGCGGCCCAACTGCTGTTCACCCTCCAGAACCTCACCCCTGCCGTGGACGACGTCGAGCTCCAGGCGGGCGGCAAGCACTTGTGCTCGGCCACGGAGAGCGAGGCCGACGGGGACGCCACGCGCGGCTCGGTCGAGAGCCCCGAGTACCTGTACTTCGTCAACGGCGAGCACCGGCTGGTGCGGGTCTCGGCCGAGGCGGACGGCAGCGGTACGAAGGCCCAGCCGGTGCCGGTACCCGGGGCGCTGGGCGAGGGCGACAAGGCTCTGCGGTCGGTTGCCGTCTCGCGTGACGAGCACACGGCGGCCGGTGTCGGCATCGACGGCAAGGCGCTGTACGTCGGGTCGCTGGTGTCGGGCGGGTCGCTCGGGGAGCCGGTGCTGGTCAGCACCGGCAAGAATGAGACGGACCGGCTGACCACGCCGAGCTGGGACACCGAGGGTGACCTGTGGGTGGCCGACCGGAATCCCGCCGATCCGCGGCTGCTGCTGTTCAAGGAGGGTGCGGGCGAGCCGCTGGACGTGGCGACTCCCGGCCTGGACGGGCGCATCAAGGACCTGCGGGTGGCCGCCGACGGGGTGCGGATCGCGCTCGTCGTGGAGAAGGGCGGCAAGCAGTCGCTGTTCATCGGGCGGATCGAGCGGGAGGGCAGGACCGGGGACCCGCAGAGCGTCTCGGTACGGGAACTGCGCTCCACGACACCGGATCTTGAAGAGGTCACGACCATGTCGTGGGCCGGCGACAGCAGGCTCGTGGTGGTCGGGCGCGAGCAGGGCGGTGTGCAGCAGACGCGGTACGTCCAGGTCGACGGCTCCACTCCGGAGGGTCCGCCGCCGGCCGCGCTCACGGGCGTGAAGGAGATCGCGGCGTCCGAGAACGACGAGATGCCCTTGGTGGCCTACTCGGAGGACGGGATCGTACGGCTGCCGTCCGGGGCGCAGTGGCAGAAGGTGGACGCGGACGGGACGGCGCCGGTTTACCCGGGGTGAGGGGGGCTGTGTTGCTGCCGTAGGGGGCGCGCCTTCGGGATGCGGGGTGTGTGACTGAGGCGGCGGGGGTGTGCCTCCGCGCCGTTGGGTCCGTCGTGTTGGGAGCGGCTGTTTTTGCCGGGGGTGACTCTGGTGAGAGCGGCCGCTTTTGTTTGGCGGGGGTGGGGGATTCGTGGCGCTGATTGGTGGGCCGTGGTCGACCGGCCATTTAGTTGTATAGGGCCGGGATTTGCCGTGGGAACTGCTGTTCGTTTCGGGGGTCGGGTTTCTACGGGCGGTTATCCACAGCGGTTATCCACAGGGGTGGTCGGTCGGCTTCCGCGTTGGCACAGTGATGGGCATGCGGGGGTGGTGGCAGGACCTCACCGATCTGATGCTGCCGGCCGAGTGCGGAGGCTGCGGGAAGCCTCGCACGGTGCTCTGTACGGAGTGCCGTGCCTCCCTGGACGGGGCCGCGCCGAGCCGGGTGCGACCGGTGCCGGAGCCGCCCGGCCTGCCGGTCGTCCATGCGGCGGCTCGGTATGCGGACTCGGTACGGGCGGTGTTGCTGGCGCACAAGGAGAGGGGGGTGCTGGGGCTTGCGGGGCCGCTTGGTACGGCGTTGGCGGGGGC
>NZ_LJBR01000412.1 GCF_001282115.1 Streptomyces sp. NRRL B-24085
CACCCACCCCATCTCACCGCCCGTCCCTGGGAGACCCCGCCATGCGCTCAGCCATACCCTCGTCCGCCCGAAAAGCGGCTTTTGCCCTGACCGCGTCCGCGGTGCTCGTCACCACCGCGTGCACCGGCCAGTCCTCCTCCGGCGCCGACGACGACGCGTCGAAGGAGACGACCATCAACTTCTGGCACGCCTGGAGCGCGGACTCCGAGGTGAAGGCCGTGCAGACGCTGGTCGCCGGCTTCGAGAAGGCGCATCCCAACATCCACGTCAACGTCGTCGGCAACATGACCGACGACAAGATCAACCAGGCGCTGCGCACGGGCGGCGGCAAGGCCCCGGACGTCATCTCGTCGTTCACCACGAACAACGTGGGCAAGTTCTGCTCCTCGGGCGCGCTGGTCGACCTGAACCCGTTCTTCGAGAAGTCGGGGATCGACCCGGCCAAGACCTTCCCGGCCGCGATGAACGAGTACACGCAGTTCGACGGCGACCGCTGTGCCGTGCCGCTGCTGGGCGACGCCTACGGGCTCTACTACAACAAGACCGCGTTCGAGAAGGCCGGGATCACCAGCCCGCCCAAGACGTGGTCCGAGTTCGAGAAGGACGCCAAGAAGCTGACGATCACCCAGGGCGACTCGTACAAGCAGCTCGGGTTCATGCCGAACTACCACGGCTGGGAGACCACGACCGAGCACTACCTGGGCCAGTTCTCGCCCACCTACTTCGACACCTCGGGCAAGTCCACGATCGCCACCGACCCGGCCGTCACCGCCGCCTTCACCGTCCAGAAGAAGCTCGTCGACGAACTCGGCGGCTACCGGAAGCTGGAGAAGTACCGCGCGGGCCTCGGCGACGAGTGGGGCCCCAAGCACCCCTTCCAGACCGGCCAGGTCGCCATGCAGCTCGACGGCGAGTGGCGCCTGGGCATGGCCGTGGACGCCAAGCCCGGCTTCGACATCGGCGTGGCCCCCCTGCCGGTCCCCGACGATCAGGCCGACCAGTACGGCAAGGGCTACATCACCGGCACCATCGCCGGCATCGCCGCCAACAGCACCAGGCAGAACGCGGCCTGGGAGTTCCTGAAGTACATCACCACGGACACGGACGCGGTCGTCGGCTTCTCGAACGACATCCACAACGTGCCGTCCACGCTGGCCGCGCTCAAGTCGCCGAAGCTGAAGTACGACCCGCGCTTCAAGACCTTCCTCGACATCGCGGCGAACCCGCACTCGACGACCGCCCCGTCCTCGATCAACGGCGGTGTCTACCTGACCACCGTCCAGGACCTCGGCTACGCCTACGAGAGCGGCAAGGTCACCGACCTGAAGAAGGGCCTCGCCGACGCGGCCCGGCAGATCGACACGGACATCGCGCAGGCGAAGTGATGGCCGCGACGATCACGCTCGCCTCGAAGCGCCGCCGGTCGGCGCTGCGGACCCTCGCCTTCATGTCCCCCTGGCTGATCGGCTTCTCGGTCTTCTTCGCCTATCCGCTGATCTCCACGGTCTACTTCTCGTTCATGCACTACGACGGCTTCAGGCCGCCGGTCTGGAGCGGGACGAAGAACTGGACCTACGTCTTCGAGAACTACCCGCTCTTCTGGCCCGCCCTGCGCAACACCCTGTGGCTGGTCGTGGTGATGGTGTCCCTGCGGGTGGTCTTCGGACTCGGCGTCGGCATGCTGATCACGAAGATCAAGACGGGGACGGGCGTCTTCCGGACGCTCTTCTACCTGCCGTACCTGGCCCCGCCGGTGGCCGCCACGATGGCCTTCGCCTTCCTGCTCAACCCCGGTACCGGACCGGTCAACTCGATCCTGGAGAAGGTCGGCATCCCGGCCCCCGGCTGGTTCAACGACCCCACCTGGTCGAAGCCGGCCCTCACCCTGCTCGCCCTGTGGGGCATCGGCGACCTCATGGTCATCTTCATGGCCGCGCTGCTCGACGTGCCCCAGGAGCAGTACGAGGCGGCCGAGCTGGACGGGGCCTCGGCCTGGCAGCGGTTCCGGTTCGTCACCCTCCCCAACATCTCGCCCATCGTGATGTTCGCGGTCGTCACCGGCGTGATCCAGACCATGCAGTACTACACACAGCCGCTGATCGCCGGGAAGGTCGCCTCCGGGGTGATCCAGGGCGCGGGCACGCAGTTCGAGCCCGGCTATCCGGAGAAGTCCACGCTGACCCTCCCCCAGCTCGTCTACAACCTCGGCTTCCAGCGCTTCGACTACGGCTCCGCGTGTGTCGTCGCCCTCGTCCTCTTCGCCCTGTCGATGGTGTTCACCGCGTTCCTGATGCGGCGCCGGGGCGGTCTCATCCAGGCAGGTGACTGACCATGACCCAGGTACTCGACCGGCCGGTGGAGCTGAAGACCCCGGACTCGCCCGCCGAACGCACCGCCCGCCGCCGGGCCCTCCTGGAGTGGGTGGCGGTCCACTCCCTCGGCATCGCCGCCGCGCTCTTCTTCACGCTGCCCTTCGTGTTCGTGTTCCTGACCTCGCTGATGAGCGACAGCCAGGCCCTCAGCCGCGACCTGATCCCGCACACCTGGGAGTGGGGCAACTACCAGCGGGTCTTCGACACCCCGGGCTTCCTGACCTGGTGGCGCAACACGCTGGTCTACGCGGGACTGGGAACGGTCCTCACGGTCGTGTCGTCGGTCCCGGTGGCGTACGCGCTCGCCAAGTTCCGCTTCCGGGGCCGCAATCTCTCCCTGATGCTGGTGATCTCGATGATGATGCTGCCGCCGCAGGTCGTCATCATCCCGATGTACCTGTTCTGGGCGAAGCAGCTCGGACTGTCCGGCACGCTGTGGCCGCTGATCATCCCGATGGCGTTCGGGGACGCCTTCTCGATCTTCCTGCTCCGGCAGTTCCTGATGACGATCCCCAACGAGTACGTGGACGCGGCGAAGGTCGACGGCTGCGGTGACCTGCGCACCCTGCTCAGGGTGGTCGTCCCGATGGCCAAGCCCGGCATCGCGGCCGTCGCGCTCTTCCAGTTCTTCTACGCCTGGAACGACTACTTCGGCCCGCAGATCTACGCCTCGGAGAACCAGAACGCCTGGACACTGAGCTACGGCCTGGAGTCCTTCAAGGGCATGCACCACACCGACTGGAACCTCACCATGGCCGCCACCGTGCTGGTCATGGCCCCCGTGATCCTCGTGTTCTTCTTCGCGCAGAAGGCGTTCGTCGAGGGCGTCACCCTGACCGGAGTGAAGGGTTGAACCCCACATGAAACTGACCGTGGTCGGCGGAGGCTCGACCTACACCCCCGAACTCATCGACGGATTCGCCCGGCTGCGCGACACCCTGCCCGTCGAGGAACTCGTCCTGGTAGACCCGGCCGCCGAGCGCCTGGAGCTGGTCGGCGGGCTCGCCCGGCGCATCTTCGCCAAGCAGGGCCACGACGGCCGTATCGTCACCACGTCCGACCTGGACGCGGGCGTGGACGGCGCCGACGCCGTGCTCCTCCAGCTCCGCGTCGGCGGCCAGGCGGCCCGCCTGCAGGACGAGACCTGGCCCCTGGAGTGCGGCTGCGTCGGCCAGGAGACCACCGGCGCGGGCGGCCTCGCCAAGGCGCTGCGGACGGTGCCGGTCGTCCTCGACATCGCCGAACGGGTCCGCCGGACCAACCCGGACGCCTGGATCATCGACTTCACCAACCCGGTCGGGATCGTGACCCGGGCGCTGCTCCAGGCCGGGCACAAGGCGGTCGGGCTGTGCAACGTGGCGATCGGCTTCCAGCGGAAGTTCGCCGGGCTGCTCGGCGTGACCCCCTCCGACGTCCACCTCGACCACGTGGGCCTCAACCACCTCACCTGGGAGACCGGGGTACGGCTCGGCGGCCCCGAGGGCGAGGACGTCCTGTCCAAGCTGCTCGGCGAGCACGGCGAGGCGATCGCCGGCGACCTGCACCTGCCGCGCGCGCTCCTCGACCGGCTCGGCGTGGTCCCGTCGTACTACCTGCGCTACTTCTACGCGCACGACGAGGTCGTACGGGAACTGGGCACCAAGCCGTCCCGGGCGGCCGAAGTCGCGGCGATGGAGGAGCAGTTGCTGCGGATGTACGGCGACCCGGCCCTGGACGAGAAGCCGGAGCTGCTCGCGAAGCGGGGCGGCGCCTACTACTCGGAGGCGGCCGTGGACCTGGCCGCCGGGCTGCTCGGCGGGGGCGGCAGCCCCTACCAGGTGGTCAACACCCTCAACCGGGGCACGCTGCCCTTCCTGCCCGACGACGCGGTGATCGAGGTGCAGGCGGCGGTGGGCCCGAAGGGACCGACCCCGCTGGCGGTACCGGCCGTGGACCCGCTGTTCGCGGGACTGATGGCCCACGTCACCGCGTACGAGGACCTGGCGCTGACGGCCGCCCTGCGCGGGGGCCGGGACCGGGTCTTCAGGGCGCTCCTCGCCCACCCCCTCGTCGGCCAGTACGCGTACGCCGAGGGCCTCACCGACCGACTGATCGCACACAACCGGGAGCATCTCGCGTGGGCCTGACCGCAAGCGTCCTCGCCGTCGACGCGGGCAACAGCAAGACCGACGTCGCGGTCGTGGCGGCCGACGGAAGCGTCCTCGCCACGGCCCGCGGCGGCGGGTTCCGGCCCCCGGTGGTGGGCGTCGAGAAGGCGGTGGACGTCGTCGCCGACGCGGTCGGGCGGGCCTTCGCCGCGGCCGGGGTGAGCGCGGTCGGGCATGTCTCGGCCTGTCTCGCCAACGCGGACTTCCCGGTGGAGGAGCAGCAGTTGACCGCGGCGCTGCACGCGCGCGCGTGGGGCCCGGACGTGGAGGTCCGCAACGACACCTTCGCGATCCTGCGGGCCGGGGCCACCGAACCGCGCGGGGTGGCCGTGGTGTGCGGCGCGGGCATCAACTGCGTCGGCATGCGCCCCGACGGCCGTACCGCCCGCTTCCCCGCGCTCGGCCGGATCTCCGGCGACTGGGGCGGCGGCTGGGGTCTCGCGGAGGAGGCACTGTGGCACGCGGCCCGCGCGGAGGACGGACGGGGTGCCGACACCGAGCTCGCGCGCGTGCTGCCCGCGCACTTCGGGCTGCCGTCGATGTACGCCCTCATCGAGGCCCTGCACCTGGAGGAGATCGCCCCCGCCCGCCGTCACGAACTGACGCCGGTGCTGTTCGCCGCGGCCGCCGCCGGCGACCCGGTGGCCCGCTCGCTCGTCGACCGCCTGGCCGACGAGGTGGTGTCCATGGCGACGGTGGCCCTCACCCGTCTCGACCTCCTCGACGAGGAGACCCCGGTCCTGCTCGGCGGCAGCGTCCTGGCCGCCCGCCATCCCCAACTGGACGACGGCGTACGGGAGCTCCTGGCCGCCCGCGCCCCGAAGGCGGTGCCCCGGGTGGTGACCGCGAGTCCGGTGCTGGGCGCCGCGCTCCTCGGCCTGGACCGGGCCGGGGCGCCCCCCGAGGTGCAGGCGAGGGTGCGGGCGTACTACGAGGTCTGAGCGAGCACCGCGTCGGCCACGTCGGGGACGGACATGCCGTCCCCGACGTCCACGCGGGGCAGTCCCAGCCGGTCGACCGCCGCCACCACGAGCTCCTGGAACCGCACGCTGCGGGCCAGGAACGTGTCCATCAGCGCGCGCTCCGCCTCCGACGCCTCGCCGTAGCGCCCGCCCGCCCGGATCCGGGCGCGTACGACGTCCTCGCCGGCGGTGAGCCACACGGCGGCCGTGCCGGGGACGTCCAGCGCGGCGACCCGCTCCGGCCACAGGGCGGAGCCCTCCAGGACGAGACCGGGTCCCGCGCCGGCGTGCGCCCTGACCAGCTCCTCGATGCGCGGCCAGAGCCGCTCGTAGTGGGCGAGGACCGAGGCGATCAACTCGTCGACGCCGAGCGTCGCGTAGTGCTCGGCCACGTGCGGCGGCACCTCCCGCTCCGGCGTGCGCCAGGGCCGCCCCGGATGTCTCGCCAGCAGGTCCGTCGAGCGGTGCTCGAAGCCGAGCCGGCCGGCGACCGCCTCGGCGACCGTCGACTTGCCGGTATGAGACGTTCCGCCGATCATCACCACACGTACCCCGCGCACGACGTCGACCCTACGCGCCCCCGGGGGAACCGAACCGATTCCGGCGGCGTATTCATGGGCAAGGGGTGGTGCAGAACGCGGAGCCGCCGGCAGGCAGTCCGCTGCGATCCGATCAAGATCGAGTGAAGCCCGGTGCGGATGTCGGTCCCGGCAGCGATACTTGCGGCGAGGGATGACCATGGGGGAGGTCAAACGGTGACACACCCGCCGAAGAGCAGCGCGGCACCACCGGTTTCCGGGGTGCCCACGATGCCGGCCGTACCGGCGCAGCCGGGGCCCCCGGTCCCGCAGCCGTCCCCGCC
>NZ_LJBR01000413.1 GCF_001282115.1 Streptomyces sp. NRRL B-24085
TCGTTGCCCATGTGCCTGACCAGGGACGATCGCAGGGCGCTGTCGATCGAGGCCACACGGGCCGGAGAGCCTGACGCGGCGCCGCCCCCGCCCGTCCCGCGCACGTTCGACGAGGTGCTCGCGGGCACGACACCCCCCGTGTCCCCCATCGCAAGCGGCTCCGACGCCGTCACGTCCGCCGTGCTCTCCACCGGGGCGCCGTCGACGGCCCAGACGGTGCCGTCGTCGGCGTAGAGGCGGGCGGTGACCTTGTGGGTGCCCTGCGGGACGTACGCGGCGGCGAGGCGGTAGGACGGGGTGCGCAGGGTGGTGACGGGGCGGTCGTCCACGAAGAGGACGGCGACCCCGCGGCCGGGGACCGCCTCGGCCGTCGCCCCCGGGGACGAGAAGGTAAAGTTCTCGACGGTCAGCCGCACGGTCCAGCCGTCGTCGGCGTCCGGCTGCACCACTATGCCGACGTCGGGGGCGTTCTCCTGGTCGACCTCCCGGTAGTGCCGCCCCTCGTGATCGGTGTCGTCGAGGACCTTGCCCACCGGTGACACCGACTGTCCGTCCTTGCGTTCCTGTGCCCCATCGGCGCCACAGCTCACGGATCCGGTCACCAGCAGGACACAGACCGCGAGCAGGGCAAGGAGTCCCCGCGTCCACGACATGCCGGGGAGCGTAGAACACCGGTCCGACAACGCGAATCCCCCTCGGGTCTGGTTCTCCTGGTCCTCCCTGAGGAGGTCACGGCGGGGGAATCGGTTCCAGGGAATGACCCCTTGCGCCGATGAAACCGCAATCCTACGGTGTCCCATAGGAATCAGACCGCAAGGGAGCGATCATGAACGGGGACGCACGAAAGACCGCCGAGGGCCTGGCCCACCTCTCCGGTTTCGGCAACGAGCACGCCTCGGAGGCCGTCCCCGGCGCCCTCCCCCAGGGCCGCAACGCCCCGCAGCGCGCCCCCCTCGGCCTGTACGCGGAACAGCTCAGCGGTACGGCGTTCACCGAGCCCCGCGCCCACAACCGCCGTTCCTGGCTCTACCGGATCCGTCCGTCCGCCGCCCACCCGGCGTTCACCCACACCCACAACGGCCGGATCCGCACCGCCCCGTTCACCGAGTCGGTCCCTGACCCCAACCGGCTGCGCTGGAACCCGCTGCCCGAGCCCCCCGAGGGCACCGACTTCCTCGCCGGCCTGTGGACCCTCGGCGGCAACGGCGACGTCACCCAGCGCACCGGCATGGCCGTGCACCTCTACCACGCCACCGACTCCATGGACCGCGTCTTCAGCGACGCCGACGGCGAGCTGCTGATCGTCCCGGAGCGCGGCGGGCTGCTGCTGCGCACGGAGTTCGGGCTGCTGCACGCGGAGCCGGGACATGTGGCGCTGATCCCCCGCGGGGTGCGCTTCCGTGTGGAGCTGCTCGACGAGTCGGCCCGCGGTTATGTGTGCGAGAACTACGGGGCCCCCTTCCAGCTCCCCGACCTCGGCCCCATCGGCGCCAACGGCCTCGCCAACGCACGTGACTTCCTCGCCCCCGTCGCCGCCTACGAGGACGTCGAGGGGCCCGTGGAGGTGGTCAACAAGTTCTGCGGCAACCTCTGGTCCGCGACCTACGACCACTCCCCGCTCGACGTCGTCGCCTGGCACGGCAACCACGTGCCGTACGTCTACGACCTGCGCCGCTTCAACGTCATCGGCTCCATCTCCTACGACCACCCCGACCCGTCGATCTTCACCGTGCTGACGTCCCCGTCGGACACCCCGGGCCTGGCCGGCGTCGACTTCGTGGTCTTCGCGCCGCGCTGGCTGGTCGGCGAGGACACCTTCCGGCCGCCGTACTTCCACCGGAACGTGATGAGCGAGTACATGGGCCTGATCGAGGGCGCCTACGACGCCAAGGCGGAGGGCTTCGTGCCGGGCGGCGGCTCGCTGCACAACATGATGTCGGCGCACGGCCCCGACCGGGAGACGTTCGACCGGGCGAGCGCGGCCGAGC
This sequence comes from Streptomyces sp. NRRL B-24085, assembly GCF_001282115.1. Taxonomy (GTDB): domain Bacteria; phylum Actinomycetota; class Actinomycetes; order Streptomycetales; family Streptomycetaceae; genus Streptomyces. The sequence goes on from NZ_LJBR01000413.1 coordinate 1,989, forward strand.
TCAGGCCGCAGAAGGTCGACGACGGGCTGGCGTTCATGTTCGAGACGCGCTGGCCGGTGACGCTCACCGCGCAGGCGGCCGGGGCGGACCACCTCCAGTCGCACTACGACGACGTGTGGCGGGGCCTGGAACGCCACTTCCGCCCGTCGCGCTGATCCGCCCGTTGCACTGACCGATCCGCGGAAGGTACGGATAGCCCGTGACCTCCTTCGCCCCGGACTCGATCGTCCTGAACCGCAAGCTGCCGCTCTGGTACCAGGTGTCGCAGTCCCTGCGCGCCTCGATACTCGGCCGCTCCCCGCAGGACCCGCTCCGCCTGCCCACCGAGGAACAGCTCGCGGGGCACTACGGCGTGAGCGTGCTGACCATGCGGCAGGCGCTGAAGGAGCTGGAGGACGAGGGGCTGATCACCCGTCACCGGCGCCGGGGGACCTTCATCGAACCGGACGCTCGAAGGGGCAGCCCGGTCCGGCTGCTCGGCTCGGTGGACGCGATCGTGGCCCAGCAGTCCGGTATGACGACCGAGCTGCTGGAGCACGGCAAGTCCGCCGTGCCGTCCGAACTCGCCGAGCACTTCCCCGAGTTGGACGAGGTGACGGCGTACCACCGACTGCGCAGCGACGAGCGGACGGGCGAGCCGACCAACCACGCCCGCAACTACGTCCGCCCCGAACTGGCCGCGCTCATCGACCCGTCCGACCTGGTGCGCTGGCCGATGACGAAGGTGCTGAGGGACGTCGTCGGGGCGGACATCAGCCGCATCACGGACACCGTGGAGGCCCGTCTCGCGGACCCGGAGACGGCACGGCTGCTCCAAGTGCCGCTGCTCAGCCCGATCCTGCACTACACGGGCCTGGCGTACGACGCACAGGGCCGGGTCCTCGACGCGGCGGTGATCCACTACCGGGGGGACCGCTTCTCCTTCACGGTCACCCTGGACGCCACGTGAGCCCACCGGCCCCGGCTGCCTGTCGGTGAAAGGCCGTACGATGCCCAGCGTGACGCACGACGACGCTCCGCCGCTGGCGGACCTCATGCCGTGGTCCGTCGCACCGCCGCGGCTCGGCCGGGGGTGGCCGACGGGCCCCGACGCGGCGTCCCTCAAGGCCCGCTGGGACGCCCTGCTGAAGGCCGAGGGGCCCGACCGTGAGGCCCTGTTCGAGCCGACCCGGTCCCGCACCCTGCGCTCGGCGGTCGGACAGCTTCCGGGACGCACGGGCGGCACGGAGAGGCTGGCCCGGGCCACCGGCCCCTGCCCGGAGCCGGTACGGGTCCTGCACGCGCCCTTCGACGAGCAGTGGCTGATCCCGGACCACCGGCTGATCGACGCGGCCCGGCCCGAGCTGTGGCGGGTGGCGGACCAGGCCCAGGTGTTCGTGGTGGAGACCCCCACGGTCGGGCCGGGCCCCCAGCTCCTCGCGACCTCGCTGCTCCCCCTGCTCCGCCCGGGCCGCGTCCGCCCGCTGTACCGCCGCCCCGGCGGCACCGAACCGAACCTGGCCCCGGGCCTCCTGGAGCACCTGCGCACCCGGCTCGGCGTGCCGGTGGAGCCCTTGGACGTGCTCGCCTGGATGCTGACGGCGGCCCGCCCGGACCTCACCGTCCCGCTCACCGCCGACCCCGAACTGTGGCTGCGGGGCGTCGAGTCGGGCCACCGCGCGCTGTGGCTGATGCGCCGTGACGGCGACCGCCCCAAGCTGCCCGGCGGCCGTCGCCCGTACGTCCGCGCCCCCCTGCCGTCCCGCCCCCTGCTCCTGGACTACGACCGCGACGAGGAGGCCCTGCTGCTGGACGAGGGACGCGTGTCCCCGGTTCCGCCGGAGGCCTGGGACTTCGAGGCGGGCGGGGTACGGGTGCTGGAGCAGTGGTTCGCGGCCCGGGTCGCGGAACCGGAGCCGGGCACACTGTCCGCGATCCGCCCGGCGACCTGGCCGCAGACGTGGACGTCGGAACTGCTGGAGCTGATCACCGTGCTGGCGCTGCTGGCGGATCTCCAGCCCCTCCAGGACGAGTCGACCTCACAGATCACGACGGCCGACCTGCGCGAGGCGGGGGTGCTGCCGGTACCGGAGTCGGCACGCCGACCGGCATCGGTCCTGGACGGCCACGAAGAGGGCCCCGAAGGGCAACTGACCTTGCTGTAGCCCACCCGGGGGCGTGGGGCTGCGTTGAATTTGCGGCTACCGCCGCGCGAGCGCGACCAACCCCAGGACACCGCACCCGGCACACGGACAGTCACCCCCGCGGCGAAAACCCGTCCAACACCCGCCCCAGCATCCGCTCGAACACCGCGTCCAGGTCGATCGGCCCCGCGTCCTCCATGAAGGACGCCGCCAGCCGCGGATACGCCCCCGACGCCACCTGGCTCCCCAGATACGCGATCCGCACCGCGTTCTCCTGCTCCTCCGTCCACGGCAGCGACCGCACCCGCTCGGCCGTGGAGAGCTCGTTCGAGACGTATGTCGTCACACAGCCGTTGAGCATCGCGACCAGCTCGATCTTCGTGCCGGCGGGAGCGTCCAGCGGATCGAGGCAGGCGAGGCAGTGCTCCAGGTAGCGCAGGGCGTTGGGGCTGAAGCCGTACACCCCCGACATCAGCCGCACCATCCACGGGTGCCGGTGCATCAGCGCCTTGGTCTGACGGGCGTTGCGGAGCATGTCGGCCCGCCAGTCGCCCGTCGGCTCGAACAGCTCGTGCTCCCCGCTGACCGCGTCCACCATCAGCTCGTACAGGTCCTCCTTGCGGGGGACGTAGTTGTACAGCGACATCGTCCCGCAGCCCAGTTCGGCCGCGACGTGCCGCATGGAGACGGCGTCCAGCCCTCCGGCGTCGGCCAGCCGCACGGCCGCCGCCGCGATGTCCGCCCTGGTGAACGCGGGCTTCGGCCCACGCCCCGTCCGCTCGGGACGGGCCCAGATCACTTCGGGTACGGCCGCTCGGCCCGCCATCGGTCATCACCTCGGCCACCATCCTAGTTACGTACAGCGTACGTAGTGCGCTATGGTCCTGCCATGACTTCTACGTACGCTGTACTTAGTGAAGGTCTGGAGAAGCGGTTCGGGGAGGTCCGTGCCCTGCGCGGGTTTGATCTCGCGGTGGCTCCCGGCACGGTCTGCGGCATCCTCGGCCCCAACGGCGCGGGCAAGACCACGGCCGTACGGCTGCTGACCACGCTGCTGCGGCCGGACGCCGGGTCCGCCCGGGTCGCCGGGCACGACCTGGTCCGGGAGCCGGAGGCGGTGCGCCGCGCCATCGCCGTCACCGGGCAGTACGCGTCGGTCGACGGGGACCTCACCGGACGGCAGAACCTGCGGCTGTTCGCCCGGCTGCACCGGGTGCGGGGGCCGGCCGAGCGGGCCGCCGAGCTGCTCGACCGCTTCGGGCTGACCGAGGCCGCCGACCGCGCCGCGTCCACCTACTCGGGCGGCATGCGCCGCCGGCTGGACCTGGCGGCCAGCCTGGTCCGGCGCCCCGGGATCCTGTTCCTCGACGAGCCGACGACCGGGCTCGACCCGGTCAGCCGCACCTTCGTGTGGGACGCCGTACGCGACCTCACGGCGGACGGCACGACCGTGCTGCTGACCACGCAGTACCTGGAGGAGGCCGATCAACTCGCCCACGAGATCGCCCTGGTGGACCAGGGGCGGGTCGCGCACACGGGTTCGCCCGCCCGGCTCAAGGCGCTGGTCGGGGCGTACGTCGAGGTCGTCGTCGCGGACGCGGGCGCCCTGGGCGGAGCGGCCGGCGTGCTCGACCGGCTCACCGGCGGGGAACCGGCGTTCGACCACGACCGGAACGCGGTGGGCGCGGTCACCCGGGACACCACGCTCGCCCTGCCCCGGCTGGTGCGCGAACTGGACGCGGCCGGGGTGCCGTTGCTCGACGCGAGCATCCGGCCGCCGACCCTCGACGACGTCTTCCTCCGACTCACCAGGGAGCCTGCCGCATGAGCACGTTGGCCTACGACGGCACCGCGATGCTGGGCCGTCAGCTACGGCGGGTCCGGAACAACCCGGGGCTGCTGATCCTGACCCAGACCATGCCGATCACCATGCTGCTGTTCTTCGGCTACGTCTTCGGCAGCGCGCTGGCGATGCCGGGCGAGGCGTACCGGTCCTTCCTCGTGCCGGGGCTGCTCGTGGCGACGGCGGCGAACGGGATCATGACCGGGATGTTCCAGGCCGCCCAGGACGTCCACCGGGGCGTGACCGACCGGCTGCGCACCCTGCCGATCAGCCGGGCGGCGGTTCCGCTGGGGCAGTCGGTCGCGGACGTGGCGGTCACCGCCGCCGGAATGGTGCCGTTCCTGCTGGTGGGGCTCGCGGTGGGCTGGCGGATCGAGGGGTCCGTGCTCCAGGCGCTGGGCGCGGTCGCGCTGTTGCTGCTGTTCCGGTTCGCGACCACCTGGATCGGGATCTTCCTCGGTCTGCTCACCGGCAGCGAGGAGGCCGCGGGTCAGCTCGGCGGGGCCACCTTCGTCCTGCCGCTGCTGTCGAACGCGTACATCCCGACCGAGGGGCTGCCCGGGTGGCTGCGCACCCTCGCCGAGTGGAATCCGATCAGCGCGGTGACGACGGCCCTGCGGGACCTGTTCGGCAACGCGCCCGTGCCGGAGGGGGCGGCCTGGCCGGTGGCCCATCCGGTCGCCGGGTCACTGATGTGGTGTGCGGTGCTGATAGCGGTCTTCACTCCGCTCGCCGTACGCAGGTACGCGCACGGCGGAAGCTGAACACCTCTTGCCGGGAGGGGAGTTCGGGCCCTGCCGGGGCCCGGGCCGACCTCGGAGGCGTGCATGCCAAAGGTGTTGCGTACGGGAGGGCCGACCGGGGCACGGGTCCCACGCTCGGCCGACTCACCTGGATCGTGCTGCATGCCGTGGGGATGACGGGCAGGATCGCAGCACGATACCGGGCGGCGAGGGCTCAGTGTCCGCCGAACAGCGAACGGCGCAGTCGGCGCAGCGGCGCGAACAGCGAGACACGGCGAACCCGTGCGCCCCTGTCACTGCGCTCCTGCTTGCTGGTGTCACGCGCGGTCAGCTCAAGCATCAGCGACGTCGCCTCGGCCGTCTCCCGCTGCGGGACAGCAGGTCCCGACAGCACCGAGAGATGGCGGTCGAGGCGCGAACTGGTCGCGCTGCTCCCGCAGGTGATCGCAGGGACCCTCGCCCTGCGCACTGCTATCTGTTCCATGTCACTCCCCACCCGTACGAGTCCACCCGGCCCGGGCAGGGTAACCCTATCGCCCCGTCGAGGCACACGTGTATCGGCGTCACAGGATTCACCTTCCCCGCAAGGGCGTTGACGACCCCTCCATGATTACTCTCCGAATCCAACAGATTTCAGGGCGAGTTGGACAACCGGCTGCGTGGTGGGCTGTGGTGATCCCCCGTCGGGCTCGACCGTCACAGCGAGTGATGTCGCGGACTTGTCGAGTCCGCTCGCGACCAAGGGCGTGTCGGTGGCGAACAGCCCGAGGGAGCGCGGTTGCTCGTTGGGGCGCATGAGCCACAGTTGGCGCACGCGGCCGCTCGGCGGCGCACCGTACCCGCTCAGGGTGACGACCGCGCGCCCCTCGGATGCGGAAGCGATCACTCCGATCGTTCGGCCCTGGGCGTCCTGCCCCCGGGTCGCGAGCGCGTCCGCGGCCTGGAGAACGTGGGCGATCTCACTGGCCTGGGCCTTCTGCGCGTCCAGTTCGTCCTGGGTCCGGTTGGCCTGGACGGCGAACAGGGAGGCGACGACGAGGGCCGCGGCGGCGGTGGCGGTCGCGAAGGGCACGAACAGGGGACGCCGGCTCTGCCGGGGCGGCGGCTGGGCGCCCCAGACGTGCGGCGGCAACTGCGACCTGCGCGTGCGGGCCGGCTCCGGCCGCGCCCGGGCCGGTTCGGACCGTGCGGCGGACTCCTGCGGGGTGGCGCGTACGGCGGCCAGCACCCGGTCGCGCATCGCACTCGGCGGCGGAGCGGCGGCCGACCACGCGAGCCGTACCGCGTCCTCGGACAGCGCGCGCACCTCCGCCGCACAACTGTCGCACTTCCTGAGGTGCCGCTCGAAGCGGGCCCGCTCGGCGGGCTCCAGCGCGTCCAGGGCGTACGGGGCGGCGAGGGAGTGGAGATCCTCCCGGCGGAAGAGGCTCATGCCGCACCTCCCAGGCACTCCCGCAAGCGGGTCAGTCCGTCACGCATCCGCGTCTTCACCGTCCCCAGCGGCAGGCTCAGCCGCTCGGCCACCTCACGGTACGTGTAGCCGTCGTAGTAGGCGAGGGTGACCGACTGGCGCTGGAGCTCGGTCAGCCGCTCCAGGCACCGGCGCACCCACTCGCGTTCGAGTCCCGCCTCGACCTCCTCGGTCACCTGGTCGAAGGCGGGGTGATGGGCCCGGCGTGCCTCGCGCTGCTCGCGCTCACCGGCCGCGCGGGCGCTGCGCACCCGGTCGACGGCACGGCGGTGCGCGAGGGTGAGGACCCAGGACAGCGCGCTGCCCCGGCGCGGGTCGAAGCGCGCGGCGGACCGCCACAGTTCGAGCAGCACCTCCTGCGACACCTCCTCCGACTGCGCCGGATCACGCACCACCCGCCGTACCAACCCGAACACCGGCCCGGCGACGAGGCCGTAGAGCTCCTCGAACGCCTTCTGGTCCCCGCCCGCCACGAGCAACAGAAGCTCGTCCGCCTCCAACTCGCCGCCCCCTCCCGCAAAGCCGCACCTGGGCCGTCCCGTCCCACGAGGTATTCGCAACGAACACACCTCCGGATGGGGTTACGGATCAGATCGCCGAAAACGCGGGTCGAGCAGCAGAAAAGAAGTTTTGAGATTCGACCAATCCGGCCCGGCCACCACTCCGAATCCCCGAGCGTCAGGCAAGTTGGACTGAGGACGGACGGCATGACACCTATCTCCAGGAGCGGCTCGGGACGCAGGAGTCTCGCGACCCTCGTATGTGGTGCGCTGGCCGCCGGAGGGCTCGCAGCCGCCGGTGTGGCCACGCTGGAACCGGGGGCGGCCTCCGCCTCCAGCCACCGGGAGGCCCCGCTGATCTCGGGCGACCCGCAGTACGACAACACCGACGTGTACGCGTTCGTCAGCCCCGACAAGCCGGACTCGACGACGATCATCGCCAACTGGATCCCCTTCGAGGACCCGTCGGGCGGCCCGAACTTCTACCAGTTCGCCGAGGACGCCCAGTACGACATCCACATCGACAACAACGGTGACGGCCAGGGCGAGCTGCTGTACCGCTTCACCTTCAAGACGCACATCAAGAACAAGAAGACGTTCCTGTACAACACCGGCGCGGTCGACAGCCTCGACGACCCCGACCTGAACGTCACGCAGACGTACGACATCGAGCTGTTCCGGCTGAAGAACCAGAAGGTCCAGTACAAGACGAAGGTCGCCGACGACATCCCGGTGGCGCCGTCGAACGTCGGCAAGGCGTCCATGCCGAACTACGAGAAGCTGCGCGACCAGGCGGTCTACAAGCTGCCCGGTGACGCGACGGCGTTCGCCGGCCAGGCCGACGACCCGTTCTTCCTGGACCTGCGCGTCTTCGACCTGCTGTACGGCGGCAACCTCAGCGAGGTCGGCAACGACACGCTCAAGGGCTACAACGTCAACTCGATAGCCCTCCAGGTCCCGACGGACATGATCACCGAGTCCGCGCACCAGCCGGTCGTGGGCATCTGGTCGACGACCCAGCGCAGGAACGCGCAGGGCTACTACTCCCAGGTCTCGCGCCTCGGCAACCCGCTCGTCAACGAGGTCGTCAACCCGCTGAAGGACAAGGACAAGTTCAACGCGTCCGCGCCCTGGGACGACGCGCAGTTCCTGAAGAACGTCACCAACCCCGAACTGCCCAAGCTCATCGAGGCGATCTACAAGATCCCGGCCCCGAAGGAGCCCCGCAACGACCTCGTGGACGTGTTCCTGAAGGGTGTGAAGGGGCTGAACCAGCCGCCCCACGTGCGGCCCGCGGAGGAGCTGCGCCTCAACACGTCCATCAAGCCCACCGATTCTCCGAAGCGGCTCGGTGTGCTTGATGGCGACAACGCCGGGTTCCCGAACGGGCGTCGGCTGACCGACGACGTGATCGACGCCTCGCTCCAGGTCGTCGAGGGCGAGCTGGTCGGGTCCAAGAACGACCTCGGTGACGCGGTCGACAAGAACGACAAGGACTTCGAGAAGTCGTTCCCGTACCTGGCGCTGCCGACGGAGGGTTCCCGCGGTCCGCTGGCCAAGGGCACGACGTCCGGGAACGACGTCCGCAACCAGCTCGGGGACGCGCTGTCCCCTGCCGGGGCCTCCGGGTCGGACGACATGACGCTGATCGCCGGGTCCGCGGGTGCCGGTGCGGCCGGGATCGTGCTCATCGGGGCGGCGCTGATGTGGTGGCGCCGGATGCGGAGGCGTGCCTACTGAGGTTGGCGGTGCCTACGGGGGTGCCTCGATCTGCCGTCTGGCGGGTGCGGGTTCACTGTGGCTGGTCGCGCAGTTCCCCGCGCCCCCAAGGGCCCTCAACGCACCCCCTATAGCTGGCGCGGCCTGCACGTACTCATCCCCCACGGTGCAGGCCGCGCCGCAGTCACACGATCACGAGCTGACCAGGAACCAGGAGAGGGCCATGTCCGGGTCTACGACCGACAGCGCACCCGAGGACGAGCAGAGCGGTCCGCCGGAGACCGTGGAGCCCTCCGCTCAGGCCGAGGACGAGAAGGTCGCCGCCGTGCGGCGGGTCGCGGCGGCCGGTCGGCGCTGGCGTGCCGCCCAACTAGCGGGATGCGCCGCCCTGTTGGCCGTAGCCTTGACGGGCGGGTCGATCGCCTTCGGGGCGCTGCGGGACGGCGGCACGGCCACCGTCGCCAGCACGTCCCCTGCGGTCTCACCCGGGCTGATGGCGAGCGGCGACCTGGACGCGGGCATCGAGGCGGTCCAGGCCCATCTGCGCGGCCAGCCCAAGGACTTCGGCGGCTGGGCCACCCTCGGGCTCGCCTACGTCGAGCAAGCCCGGACCAAGGGCGACCCCTCGCGCTACCCGCAGGCCGAGCAAGCCCTGCGGAAGTCACTGGAGTTGAAGGCGGACAACGAACAGGGACTCGCCGGTCTCGCCGCCCTCGCCGCGGCCCGGCACGACTTCAAGGGCGCCCTCGCCCACGCCGACCGGACCCTGCGGCAGAACCCGTACAGCGAGCGCGCCCTCTGCTCCCGGATCGACGCCCTCGTCGAGCTCGGCCGCTACGACGAGGCGTCGAAGGCCGCCGACCTCGCGGACGAACGGCGGCCCGGCATCCCGGTGTTCACCCGCTACGCCTACGTGCACGAACTCCGCGGCGACGTGCGCACCGCCCGCACCGTGCTGGAACGGGCCCTGTCGAGCGCGACCGGCCCGGGCGACATCGCCTACGTGGCCACCGCGCTGGGCCAACTCGCCTGGAACCAGGGCGACTACGAGACGGCCCTGGCCGACTACGCCCGCGCCCTGGCCGCCGACGACGCCTACCTCCCCGCCCTGGAGGGCAGGGCCCGCGCCCAGGCCGCGAGCGGGGACCGGGCGGCCGCGATCAAGGGCATGGAGGCGGTCGTGGCCCGGTACCCGCTGCCCGGGCCGCTCGTCGCGCTCGGGGAGCTGTACGAGGACCGGGGCGGTGCCGGCGACAAGGCCAGGGCGGGCGACCAGTACGCGCTCGTGGACGCCTGGACGGCCCTCGCCCGGGCCAACGGCGTCAACGCCGACCTCGACACCGCGATGGCCGCCGCCGACCACGGTGACCGGGCCGCCGCGCTGCGCGCCGCCCGTGCCGAGTGGGCCCGCCGGCACACCGTGCACACCGCGGACGCCCTCGCCTGGGCCCTGCACGTCAACGGCCGCGACGAGGAGGCCCTGCCGTACGCCAGGCAGGCCACCGCGACCGGTTACCGCAATGCCTCCTTCCGCTACCACCGCGGGATCGTCGAGCTCGCCGCGGGTGACAGGAAGGAGGCCGAGTCCCAGCTCGCCTCCGCCCTGAAGCTGAATCCCGGCTTCTCCCCGCTGGGTGCCCGCGAGGCCCGCAAGGCACTGAAGGAGATGGCCCGTTGAAGCCCCGCCGTCTGTTCGCGTCCCTCACGGCCGTCCTGACGGCGGCTTGTGCGCTCGCGCTGCTCCCTTCCGGCAGCGCGAGCGCCCACCCCCTCGGGAACTTCACCGTCAACCGGTACGACGGTCTGGTGGCCGCACCCGGTCTGCTCCGCGTCGACCACGTCGAGGACCTCGCCGAGATCCCCGCCACCCAGGCCGGGCCGGACATCGAGAGGCTCGGCATGACCGAGTGGGCCGCCCGGCGCTGCCGGCAGGCCGCCGAGGGCGCCACGCTCACGGTCGACGGCCGTACGGTCCACCTCACCGCGAGGAGCAGCCACGCGCGCGTGCGTCCCGGTCAGGCGGGACTCGACACCCTGCGCGTGGAGTGCGGGCTGACCGCCCCGCTGCCCGAGGACGCCACCGTCACGCTCGGGTTCCACAGCGCGGGCACCGACTCCGGACCCGGCTGGCGCGAGATCACCGCGCGCGGCGACCGGATGACGCTCGCCGCGTCAAACGTGCCGAAGACGTCGGTGTCCGGTGAACTGACCTCGTATCCGCAGGAGTTGCTGTCCTCCCCCGCCGACACCGTGACCGCCTCCCTGCGGGTGCGGCCCGGTGGGGCGGCCCTCACCGAGGAACGGCCGGACGCCCCCGCGGCATCGGTGCTGCCCCGTGGCGCCGACCGCTGGACCCGCGCCCTGGACTCCCTGGTCGCCCGGCACGACCTCACCGTCGGCTTCGCGGCGCTCGCCCTGCTCGTCGCGGTCGCTCTCGGCGCGATGCACGCGCTGGCCCCGGGGCACGGCAAGACCCTGATGGCCGCGGTGGCCGCGGCTCGCGGTGGCCGCGCCAGGATGAAGGACGTCCTGCCCCTGGCCGCCTCCGTGACCGTCACCCACACCCTGGGCGTGGTCGCCCTGGGCCTCCTCGTCGCGGCCGGCTCGACGGCGGCGCCCTCGGTGATCGCGTGGCTGGGCCTCGCGAGCGGGGTGATGGTGACCGCGGCGGGCGTGACCCTGCTGCGCCGGGCCCTGCGCACCCGCGCGCGCCAGCACGGACACGGACACACGCACGACCACGACCACAGCCACGGCCACGGCCACGGCCACGGCCACGGCCACGACCACAGCCACCCGCACGACACGGCCACCGGCGCCGACCGGCCCGAGGAGCGCTCGCTGGTCCTGGTCGCCGCCCACACGGAGACCGCCCCGGCGACGGCGGAGGCCCACCCGCACCCCCACGCGCCCGGACACCCGCACGACCACAGCCACGATCACGGGCACCCGCACCCCCATGACCACGGTCACGACCACGGGCACCCGCACCCCCACGGTCACGACCACCCCCACACCCTGGAGCACACCCACGGCGGCTTCACCCACACCCACCCCGTCGCCCCCACCCCACGCGGCACGATCCTGCTCGGCTTCGCCGGCGGCCTCGTGCCCAGCCCGTCCGCCGTCGTCCTGCTC